>CBINOT010000060.1:0-27905 GCA_966252355.1 uncultured Opitutus sp.
TTGCGCCCCGTCGCAGGGCGATTGTCGTATCGCGGCGTAAAGCAGCTCCTGCGGTCTACGAAACCTGATCTAGCCATGGCCGGTTCCTTGTGCGGCGTTTGGATCGATGACACCGGGCGAGTGTACACCACGGTCGAGACGGCCGACGGCGGACGCGAGGAACGCATCGATTCTCTGCGTCCCTTCGCCTGGCTGAATAATACTCCGGGGGACGCGAATCTCACTGGCGTCGCCCTGGAGAAATTGGGCGGCAGCGGGCCGTTCGACCGGCTCGTGCATGCCGACGACCGCGCGACGCTCGATCGGTTCGTCGCGCAGGCCCGTGGCAGCGCAATCAGCGTCGACGTCATTCGGCCGCTCGAGAGCGAATACCTGCTCCAGCATCGCCAGCGGCTTTATCGCGATCTGTCCTTCGGGCAGCTCCGCCGGCTGCAACTCGACATCGAGGTCGCTTCGGCGGACAGCAGTTTTCCCGACGCCGCGCGGCCCGACGATCGCATCATCGCGATCGGACTGCGCTTCGGCGGCAAGCCGCATCTCTTGCTCCTCGAGGAGGCGACCGACGCCGGGGAGCGAAAATTGCTCGAGGCGTTCAATGCCGCCCTCGCGGAATTCGACCCCGACCTCGTCGAGGGCCACAATCTTTTCAAATTCGACCTCGATTATCTGCGCCAACGTTGCCGCCGCCACAAAGTCGCGTGCGCGTGGGGACGCTATGGCCAGCGGGCGAAATTCCGCAGCAGCAAGCTGAAAGTCGCGGAGCGCTGGATCGATTTCACGCGTTGCGATCTGCCGGGCCGCGCCGTGATCGACACCTATCTCTTGGTGCAGCTCTACGACATCACGACGCGCGAGATCACCTCGTTCGGTTTGAAGGAAACCGCGGTGTATTTCGGCATCACGAGCGAGGACGGCCTCGAGCGCACCTACATCGACGGCAATAAAATCCGGCAGGTGTTCGTCGAGGACCGCGCGCGCTTCTGCGCGTACCTCGAGGACGATTTGCGCGAAACGCAGGGGCTCGCCGATCAGCTCCTGCCGACGTATTTCGAGCAAACGCGCACGTTTCCGATTTTGCTGCAAGAGGCCGCGCTGCGCGGCGCGACCTCGAAGATCGATCTGCTCTTTCTCGAGGAATATTACCACGCGCGCCAATCGTGCCCGCAGCCGCCCGAGGTGAAGCCCTTCGAGGGCGGGTATACGCGCAGCTTCCAGGAAGGCGTGTATCGGCACGTCCTGCATTTCGACGTGGCGTCGCTCTACCCGAGCTTGCTGCTGCACATCGGCCAAAATCCGAAGAACGACACGCTCGGCGTCTTCATTCCCTTGCTGCGGCAGCTCCGCGAATACCGGCTGAAATACAAGCTGCTCGCGCGTAATGCGCCGACCAAGGAGGAGCGCGACGAAGCCCAGGCGCGCCAGTCGAACTTCAAGATCCTCATCAACTCGTTCTACGGTTATCTCGGGTTCTCGGGCGCGCGCTTCGGGGATGGCGAGCTCGCGGCCGAAGTCACGCGCCGCGGCCGGGAGCTGTTGCAGGCGCTGATCGAGGAGTTCGCGAAACACGGCTGCACGATTCTCGAAGCCGACACGGACGGCATTTATCTTTCCTCGGAGCGGTATTTCGAGAATCCCGACGCGCTGCTGGCGCTCGTCGCGCCCATTCTGCCGCCGGGCATCGAGCTCGAATACGACGGCAAGTACGCCGCGATGTTTTGCTACAAGGCGAAGAACTACGCGCTCTACGATGGCGAGACGATCACGCTGCGCGGCAGCGCCCTGCGGTCGCGAGGCACGGAGCCGTTCCTGAAGAAGCTCACGGATCAGCTCATCGCTTTCCTCCTGGGCGCCTCGCCGGACTCGCCGCTCGTCCTCCTCGAAGACTACCGCAAGAAGATCACGGCCCTCGCGCTGCCGATCGCCGAATTGGCGAAAGGCGAGACGCTCAGTCAAAACCTGGATGCGTACGAACGCTTCATCGCCGAGGGCGGCAAGCCGCGGCGCGCGTCGGCCGAAGCGGCGTTGAAGCTCGTCCCGCGTCCCCGTATGGGCGACCGCATCGTGTATTATATTGCGGCGCGGAACCAAGGGAAGGCGAGCGACTGGCAGCGGGCGCGAGCGCTCGCCCTGTACGACCCCGCGGAGGCGCCCTACGACGCCGACTATTACGTCGAAAAATTGAACGACTGGCTGGAGCGATATGGGGCATTCCTCGGGGTAAAGCCCGAGGCGGAACAAGGCATCCAGGGGGAACTGCAATTTTAATGGCGGTTCTGTGAACGTATGAAACGGCTGCCCCGCGTTCGCTTGCCGGCCGGTGGAGTGACCCCAGTGGCCGACGGCCGGGCGACCGCCGGCGCGACGGCGGTGCGGCAGAGCCCAGCCGGCAGCCGATCGAAATATGTCGATGTGCCGAACTGGATCGGACTGCGCCCGCGCCATCGCGCGACGTGGCGGCGGTGGGCGCTGGCGTGCGCGTTGTTCGTCCTGCCGGTCATCGTTTATTGGCCCGCGATCGTGCGGCGCTTCGGATTTCGCGACGATTATTCCGTGCTCCGGGAGAGCCATCAGGAGCCGGGCAAAGTCATTCTGGTTTGCGCGATGCAAGCGCGGCCGATCGATGGCGTCCTGATGGAAGCTTCGTTCCGCCAGCTGCGCGGAATCGACGATTTGTCGTGGCTTCGTTTCGGCACGGCGTTGCTGATCGGTCTCGTCGGCGCGGCGACGTTTCTCCTGCTGCGCACGATGAAATGGGATCGATGGACCGCCGCACTCGTGGCGGCGCTCGCGATGGTCTTGCCCAGCGCCCAAATCGTCGCGGGCTGGGCGGTCGGTTGGCCGCTGTTCGCCGCCATGCTTGTCGCGCTGGGCGGCTTTGCGTGCGCCGATCGCGCCTTCGACCCCGCTCGCCGCCGCCGCATGCCTCCGCAGACGAAATCCACGCCGGGTAGCGTAGCGGTCGCGGCCGAGCTTGGACGTCCGGGCGGGCCTCTTGTCCGCGAGCCGCGGGCGGTTGGCGAGACCCGCGTGATCGATCTGCCGAAGAAACGCGCGAAGACCGAGGCACGCCCTGCGGCCGTAGCCCCGGCCTTCGGGTGGTGGCTGGCCGCTGTGCTGCTCGTGGCGGTCAGCGCGCTGATTTATCAATCGAACGCTCTGTATTATTTCAGCCTCGTCGCGGCCGGGCTGTGGTCGCGTCGTCGTTGGCGGGCGCGGCGTGGTATCGCCTGGCTGACGCGTCACACCGTGACCGTGCTTATCGGCCTCGGGACGGCGTTCACCGCGACGATGGTCGCGTTCGCCGCCGGGTCGGTGCCCGTCTCGCGTCGCGTCGCGCTGGAACATGATTGGTGGGGAAAACTCGAATGGTTTGTCGGCGAGCCGCTGCAAAATGCCCTCGGATTGATCGTGCTGAATCATGACGCCGACCCGCGTCCGACGCATCGCATGGCGACCTTGGTCGGTTTGGTCATCGTGGCCGGGTTGTGTCGCGCCGGTTCGCGAGGCTGGCAGCGCGGCGGGTGGTGGGCGTCCGCGTTCGCCGCATTGATCGTGGCGAGCTTCGCCGTGAATCTCGCCGTGGCGGACCGCTGGCCCGCTTATCGCGTGTTGGCCCCGTTATCGGTCACGGTGCTCGTGGCGGTGACGGTCGCTTTGCTCACGCTGAGCGGCCGGGGTTTCGCGCGCATCACCCTTTTGGCGTTGTTGGTACCCGGCGTATGGCTGGCGCGATGGCAGACGCTGCATCTCATCGCCGAGCCGCAAGCGACCGAATTGAAGCTTCTCGAGGCCGGCGCTGCGCGCATCGATCCCGCTCAGCATCCTCGCGTGTTCGTGCTGACGCCGAAGCCGGAGGATCACGTTGCGCCGCAGGTTTATTCCGACGAGTTCGGATCGCTTTCGACCGATTCGGACTGGGTGCCGAAGGAGATGTTGAAGCTGATCATGCACGAACGCTTCCCCGCGATGCCCGAGGTCAACGAACGCTACACCTTCGCCAGCGGCCGTGAGCTGCCGGATAACGCACGCTTCGACGTCGTCATCGACCTGCGCCAGCTTCGCGATCCGGCGTTGTAGCGGCGAAGCGGCGGAGCGGCTTGAATCGGTGGCTGCGCCGATGAGGTGTACGCGCCTTTCAGCGCGTTGAGCCCAGCCGGCTTACGCCTCTCTGCTGCCTGCCGCGAAGAGTCGATTTAGTTCCCGCGCGGCGCAAAAATGGTGGAATTGCCGGTCAATATGGTTTCCTAACTATTTTAAAATTAATACGAAATGACGATTCAGGCGAAAACATGCAAAATCTTCACGCTCGGCATCAATTTTGCTCATCGGCGCCGCGTTCACCCATGAATATCCTCCGTCTTACACCCCTCCGCTGTCTGCTCGCGGCCTCCGTGGCTTTTGCGGCGAGCTTGACCGCGTTTGCCGAATCCGCCGCTGCGCCCGCAGCGCCTGCTCCTACCCCTACGATCGAGCAGCGCGTCGCCGGGATCGAAGCGTATCTTACGAATGGCGATCCCACCGCCACGTTGAAAGATGCCAAAGGCACGATCCCTACCGGCCTGACGACCGCCGCCGCGAGCACCGCGGGTCCCGGTCATAATGCCTGGATGATGACGAGCGCGGCGCTCGTATTGTTCATGACGCTGCCCGGCCTCGCTCTTTTCTACGGCGGCTTGGTGCGCACGAAGAACGTCCTGTCGGTCATGGCGCAATGCTTGTTGCTCGCCGGACTCGTCTCGATCCTCTGGTGGGCCTTCGGCTACAGCCTCGTCTTCGGCAAGAATTTCAACAGCGCGTTTCTCGGCGGCTCGGAATTCTTCTTCCTGCGCGGCGTCGATAGCGCGCCGAACACCGACTACGCGTATTGGGTTTCCCATAACGTGTTCTCGATGTACCAGCTGATGTTTGCGATCATCACCCCGGCGCTGATCGTCGGCGCCATCGCCGAGCGCATGAAGTTCTCCGCCATCGTGCTCTTCATGACGGTCTGGATGTTCGCGGTCTATTTCCCGCTCGCCCACATGGTCTGGGGCGTGAACGGCTTCATGAATGGCGTCTGGAATTCCGGCGCCTCGATTCATGCGATCGACTTCGCCGGCGGCACCGTCGTTCACATGTCCTCCGGTTGGTCCGCGCTTCTCCTCTGCATTCTCGTCGGGCCGCGTCTCGGCTTCGGCAAGACCCCGATGCCTCCGCACAGCCTCGTGCTCTGCATGGTGGGCACCGGCATGCTCTGGGTCGGCTGGTACGGCTTCAACGCCGGTTCGGCCGTCGCGGCCGACGGCATCGCCGCCAACGCGTTCACCACGACGACGCTCGCGACGGCCGTCGCCTGCTTCACCTGGGCGGCCCTTGAGTACATTGTCCGCAAGAAAGCGAGCGTCCTTGGCTTCTGCTCCGGTGCGGTGGCGGGCCTCGTCGTCGTTACGCCGGCGTGCGGTTTCATCACGCCGACGACCTCCGTCCCGCTCGGCATTCTCGCCGGCGCGGTGCCGTTCTTCGCCTGCACGAAGCTCAAGGGCTGGCTCAAGTACGACGACGCGCTCGATACCTTCGGCGTTCACGCCGTCGGCGGCACGCTCGGCGCGCTGTTGACGGGCTTCTTTGCCAACGCCTCGGCGAACGGCAACCTGAACACCAATTTGAAGGATATCGTCGGCAAGACGCTCTGGCTCGAGCAGCTCAAGGCGATGGGCCTGACCATCGTGCTGGCGCTCGTGGCGACCGCCATCATCGGTTTCCTCGTGAAAGCGACGGTCGGGCTGCGGCCCACGGTCGAGGCCGAACAAGAGGGCTTGGACCTCAGCGACCACGGCGAAGAAGGCTATATCTACGAGGCCAAGTCCTAAGCGCGTAACCCCATCATCACACCGACATGAAATTCATCATCGCCATCATCAAGCCCTTCAAGCTGGAGGAAGTGAAGTCCGCGCTCGCCGAGGTGGGCGTGGAAGGCATGACCGTCACCGAAGTCAAAGGCTTCGGCCGCCAGAAGGGACATACCGAGATCTATCGCGGCAGCGAATACACGGTCGACTTCCTGCCGAAGGTTAAGATCGAAATCGCGATTGCCGACGAACTCGCCAGCAAGGCGATCGACGCGATCGTGAACGCCGCCAAGACCGGCAAGATCGGCGACGGCAAAGTCTTCGTCGTTCCGTTGGACGAGGTGATCCGCATCCGCACGGGTGAACGCGGCGAAGCGGCTACCTGATCCAGCCACGAGTGACGCGTCTCTCAGCCCGGTGCCACCCGCACCGGGCTTTTTCGTCGGGTCAGACCAGGCCTCGGCGCGCTGTTGCTGGAAAGGGTGTTTCAAAGTCGGGCCATGATAACACGACAATTCTGATGGGTTATCTGAGATAATTAGACAAATATGATGTGTTAACTCTGTTCGTCGCATTTGCTCCCTCGATGAACTTGGCCATGGTCAGCGCATGAAACCGCTTTTTTTCTCCCTGCTTGCGCTTGGCTTCCTCGCCGGTTGCACGACCGCTCCGCAGATGGAGCGTCCGCAAATCAATGCTCCGGCCGACGCGGAGTTGGTCGGCACCTACACCGTGGTCGAAGAGACGCTGACGGGAGCGCCCGGTGGACCGAACGGGCTCACGACGTCGCGGCTCGAACTGCGGCCGGGAGGCAAGGCATCGGTCGTCGATTTCCCCGATTTCCGCGGGCCCATGTTTCCACAGCGCGATCCGCCTAAGGTCACCGGCTCGGGCACCTGGATCGTGACCGCGGCGCGCGAAGGTTATCGTCTTGTGCTCGACATCAACGAGCTGCCGTTTCCGCTCCGCGCGACGATTACCGAAGGCGGCAATCCGAGCGACTTGATGTTCTATTTCCGGCCCAACGATCCGAACTGGTTCATGAAATGGCGCCGGACTAAGTGATCCAAGCGGTTCGCCAAATAGCCTGACGGTAGGGCGAGGCGTCCTGCCGCGCCGTCCGAGAGTTCGAGAGGCCGCGGCTTACCGAGGACGGTTCGCCTTACCACGGTGAATTTCGTCAGAGTATCCCACGAGGCTCAAAGGCACGCGCGCGAAGAGTCGGTTGCTTCCTGCAGCGGCACCTCCCATCGTCGCCGGGCAAAAAACGCTGATGAAGACACTCGTTCGGCTGAAGCTTTTCGCGGCGCTCGTTTTCCTCGTCGCGCTCGCCGCCGGCGGCTGCGCGACGGGGGCGCAGCGCGCGGAGCGGAAGGAGTTGGATGCCTTGCTTGCGCCGGACTACGTGGTGCCCCGCGCGCAGCGCGACGAAGCCTACCGGCTCTTGCAGGCGTTTAGGGAGCACCGGCGGCCCAAGGAGTATGTCTATGCGATCGAAATAAAAGAATTCTCCGCGTCCGTGTCCTTCACGAATGGTGGAATGCACGGTGGAGGCGTCGTGTATTTCCGAAAAGACGGCGGAACGTGGAAGATGACCGACAAGTGCTACTTCATGTGACCTGACCCGGCGTTCGCGCGTCGGCTCGCGCGAACTCGTGCGTCTGCACGCCGCCTGTATCGGCGTGGAAAGGCGGGGCGGGAGATTGGTCGTCGCTAATTGTCGCGGAGGCGCGGACGATGCTGGATGTCGAAAATGTTTGAAGAGCTGGATTACCAGCAGACGCCCATCGGCGAGCTCTCTTTGCGCCGAAAACACGTGGCGATGTTTGGCGACCTCGAGGTGTACGAGGTGAAGCTCGGCGAATCGTTTTTGATGACGAGCATGTTTCATGCGGTCGAGGAGGCGGTCGCCGATCTCGGCTTGCGCGAGCTCGACGGCATCGATTGCGACGTGGTCGTCGGAGGCCTCGGCCTCGGCTATACCGCGATGGCCGCGCTCGCTCATCCCAATGTGCGCACGCTGATGATCGTGGAGTACCTGCAGCCGGTGATCGATTGGCATCAGCGCGGTCTCGTCCCTCTGGGCGCGACGCTCAGCCACGATGCTCGCTGCGCCTTTCTGCAAGCGGACTTTTTCGAGCGCGCGATGGCGCCGACGGGGTTTCACGCCGGGCGGCAATTCCACGCGGTGCTCTTGGACATCGATCACTCGCCGCGCAATCTGCTCGATCCGCGCAACGCGGCATTTTACTCGCCGGGCGGCCTTGCCGCGCTCGCCGCTCAGCTCCTGCCCGGCGGCGTATTTGCCATGTGGTCGGACGATCCTCCCGACGCCGATTTCCTTGCGTTGCTTCAGTCGGCGTTTGTCAGCGTGCGGGCGGAAGTCGTGACCTTTCCCAATCCGTTTTTGGACGAAGATTCGGCGAGCACCGTCTATATCGCGCGGAAGTCCGCCGCCAATTGAGCCGCGGTCCAGCCGCGAACTGCGTCTCACCGAGCCGCTCTCGGTCCCCCGTTTTCTCGGTTCAACCGAGTCATAACGCGAGGTGAACAAAATTCATGGATTGGCAACCGGCGTTGAATCGTGCTCATGGTTCGCCGCCAATGCACTCGTCCAGCCCCTGCCGAACTTGGATTACGATCATTTCCGCGTTGCTCGTCTTCGCCGCCGCGAGGCTGGCCGCGGAGCCAAACGCCCCGGCGCGCCCCGAGCCCGCGCCAGCGGCCGAGGCGACCGTCGAGCAGCGTTTGGCCATGCTCGAGGCGTATGTCGCGAACCGCGATCCGGGCGCTGCCCTGACCGCGCCCGCTGGCCAGCCCGCGACCGTCCACGCGCCGCTCTCCGGCGTCGCGGGCCCGGCACATAACACCTGGATGATGGTGAGCGCGGCGCTCGTGCTGTTCATGACGCTGCCCGGCTTGGCCCTGTTCTACGGCGGCTTGGTCCGCACGAAGAATGTCCTTTCGATCATGGCCTGGTGCCTTGGCATCACCAGCCTGGTCACGGTCCTGTGGTGGGCCGTCGGCTACAGTTTGGTCTACGGTCAGAATTTCGGCAGCGGCATTCTCGGCGGCTCGGAGTTCTTCTTGTTTCATGGCGTCACGAGCGCGCCCAATCCCAATTACTCCTATTGGGTTTCGCACAATGTCTTCGCGATGTTCGAGCTGATGTTCGCGATCATCACCCCGGCCGTGCTCGTTGGCACGGCCGTCGAGCGCATGAAGTTCTCGGCGGTGCTCCTCTTCTCCGCCATTTGGGTGCTCGTGATCTATTGCCCGCTCGCGCACATGGTCTGGGGCGTAAACGGTTTCATGAACGGGCTGCTCAATCCGGCGGCGGGCATTCACGCGATCGATTTCGCCGGCGGTTACGTGGTCGAAATGGCATCGGGTTGGTCGGCTCTCGCGTTGTGCATCGTGCTCGGCCCCCGCCTGGGCTACGGCAAGACGCCGATGGCGCCGCATAGTCTCGTGCTCTGCATGGTCGGGGCTGGATTGCTGTGGATCGGTTGGTACGGCTTTAACGCCGGTTCGGCGGTCGCGGCGGACGGCATCGCGGCGAACGCCTTCACGACCACCACGCTCGCCGCTGCGGTGGCCGGCGGAGTGTGGGCGTTGCTGGAGTACTGGTGGCGGCGCAAGGCGAGCGTCTTGGGCTTCTGCACTGGCGCGGTCGCCGGCCTCGTGACGGTGACGCCGGCCTGCGGCTTCATCGATTCGACCGCGGCGATCTGGGTGGGGATCTTGGGCGGCGCCGTTCCGTTTCTCTTTTGTACGAAGATCAAAAGCGCGCTCGGGTACGATGACGCGCTCGACGTTTTCGGCGTCCATGGAGTCGGCGGCACCGTGGGCATTTTGCTGACCGGCCTTTTCGCCCGACACGACGTGAATCCCAATCTCGCCACGAATCTAAAGGCGTTCGTCGGCCACGGCCTCTGGATGGAGCAGGCGAAAGGCATCGCGTTGACGCTGGTCTTGTCGGCGGCGGGCACGGGCTTGATCGCCTGGCTGATCAAGATCACCTTGGGACTCCGACCGACGATCGAAGCCGAGCAAGAAGGCTTGGATCTCAGCGATCACGGCGAAGAAGGTTATATCTACGATCCGAAAGCCTGAGAATTTCCATGAAACTCATCATTGCGATCATCAAGCCGTTCAAACTCGAGGAAGTGAAAGACGCGCTCTCGGCCGTCGGCGTCGAGGGCATGACGGTCAGCGAGGCCAAGGGCTTCGGCCGGCAAAAAGGTCACACCGAGATCTATCGCGGAAACGAATACACCGTCGATTTTCTGCCGAAGGTGCGCCTGGAAATCGCGATTGCCGATGAGCTCGTCGCGGCCGCCGTGGAAGCGATCGCGAAACACGCCAAGACCGGCAAGATCGGCGACGGCAAAATCTTCGTGATGCCGCTCGAAGAAGCCGTCCGCATCCGCACCGACGAGCGCGGCGAATCCGCCATCTAAGTTTGGTTCTCCGATTCGAAGGGTAGGGGCCTCTCTCCGAGAGGTCCTATCGATACTGACGTAAAGAAGAGGCAAGGTAGGCCCGACCTCCGGTCGGGCCGATGCGGCGCGTGCCGCCCGATGGCCCGCTCGGTACCGCGGCCGCATACGGTCTGCCGAGGTAACGGCGGTCGTCCCCGACCGCCACGCTTGCGGCCACGCCGTCGGTCGACACCGGCGCAACCGCCACGCCTGCGCTCACGCCCCGGGCTTCCCCGTCCAGGTATCCTTCAGCGTGATCGTGCGATTGAACACGAGCTTGCCCGGCGCGCTGTCTTTCGGATCGAGCGCAAAATAACCGAGCCGTTCGAACTGAAAGCGTTCGTCCGGTTTCGCGTTTGCGAGCGACGGCTCGAGCTTCGCCGTGATGACTTCGAGCGAGCGCGGATTGATATGCTTCTTGAAATCTTCTTCCGCCGCCGGCTCGGGCACGGTGAAGAGCCGGTCGTAGAGCCGCACTTCGGCCTCGATGCAGCGCGTGGCGCTCACCCAATGAATCGTGCCTTTCACTTTGCGATCGGAGTTCGGCTGACCGGAACGAGTCGTGAGATCGGCCGTGCAACGGATCTCGGTGATTTTTCCGGCGGCGTCCTTCACCAACTCGTCGCACTTGATGATGCAGGCGTATTTTAGGCGCACGTCGCCGCCGGGCTTCAGCCGGAAATACTTCGGCGGCGGCACCTCCGCAAAATCGTCGGCGTCGATGAAAACCTCGCGCGTCAGCTCGATGTTGCGCGTCGATGGCGTCTCGTTCTGCGGGTCGTTCGTCGCAACGCACGAGATCGTTTCGCCGGGCGCGATATTCGTCAGCACGAGCTTGATCGGACGCAGCACGCCGAGCCGGCGTTGAGCGATGCCGTTGAGCTCGTCGCGGATGGCATGTTCGAAGACGGCGATATCGGTCAGGCTGTCGAACTTGGTGACGCCCACGCTGGTCACGAAACGGCGCAGCGCGCTGGCCGGGATGCCGCGGCGGCGGAGGCCCGAGATCGTGGGCATGCGCGGATCGTCCCAGCCGGTGACGATGTTGTCGTCCACCAGCTGCAGCAGCCGGCGTTTGCTGACGATGGTGTAACCGACATTGAGCTTCGCGAACTCGTATTGGCGCGGGAGCGCGCGCGGCAACTCGAGGCTTTCCAGCAGCCAGTCGTAAAGCGGCCGATGCACTTCGAATTCGAGGGTGCAGATCGAATGCGTGATGCCCTCGACGTAATCGCTGAGGCAATGCGCGTAGTCGTACAGCGGGTAGATGCACCATTTGTCGCCGGCGTGATGGTGCGGCGTATGGCGGATGCGGTAGAGCAGGGGATCGCGCAGCCAGATGTTCGGCGACGCCATGTCGATCTTCGCGCGCAGCGTCCGGGCGCCGTTCGGAAATTCTCCCGCCTTCATGCGGGCGAAAAGATCGAGGTTTTCCTCGACCGAACGGTTTCGCCATGGGCTGTCTTTGCCCGGCCGATCCGGAGCGCCGCGGTAAGCGTCGGTATCTTCCGGGGTCAGATCGCAGACGTAGGCTTTACCTTTTTTGATCAGTGTGACGGCAAAATCGTACAGCGCGTCGAAGTAATCGCTGGCGAAAAACGGCTCGGTGTTGGGGGCGTCCGGCGACGCCGGGGCAAGGTGATAATCCGTTTTGCCCGCGCGTTCCTCGCGTTTCGGATGACTGCCCTTGGGCTTGAAGCCAAGGCAATGATCGGCCCACCCGGCAATCAACCAACGCACGTCCGCGACGATGGACTCGACGTACTCGATGTCCTCTTTCGCCGGATTGGTGTCGTCCATCCGCAGGTTGCACTGGCCGTTGTTTTCGCGCGCGATGCCAAAATTCAAGCAGATGGATTTGGCGTGGCCGATGTGCAGATAGCCGTTGGGCTCGGGCGGAAACCGCGTGACGATCTTCTGGTAACGGCTTTCCGCGACGTGTTGCGCAACAATGTCGCGGATGAAATCGCTGGGCGCCGGAGCACCGGCGGGGCCGTTGGTTTCGCTTTTGTCTGCGGACATAAGGCGTCACGTTGTGCAGCGCTCCGGCGTGACGCAATCGCGCAATTAGCGCGCGGCACGGGCATCTTGCCCGCGCCATTCGCAGCCAATGTAGCTGGGGGGCCGAGACCCCGGCGGTTTGTTCACTCGAGCCGGGCTCTAGGAGTCCAGCTACCATCAGACGTGCCGTTCAACCCAGCGCCGAGCTGATGCGCGAGAGGGTCTGAAACGCGCGTTCGCCGGCCCAAACCAGCGTGCCTTCGTCGACATTGGCACGGGCAAAATTCAGCGCCGTGAACTGCCAATACGGCGTTTCGCCGGGGAAGCCAAAGTCGCGCCAATCGGCGGCGCCGGCGGCCACGTTCAACAAATGCGCCGCGGCGTCGGCCGCTTCGGTGGGCGCATAGTGGTCGCGAACGGCCGCGGAGGTTTCGCTCGGAAAGCGCCATTTCTCCAAGACCCAAGCGGCGACTTCCGTGTTGGCGATGCCCGCGTGGTTCAGCTCCCATTCTCCCAGCGGGATCGTGCCGGGCTCGTACGGAGCGACGTCGGTTTTCGCGGCAATCACGCGATCGAGCACGATCTTTCCGACCGACCGCAGGAGACCGATCGTGTAAGCCGCTTTCGGTTCCAGGCCGGCGTGCGGCGCGAGTTCTTCCATGACCAAGGCGACAAACAAGGCGTTTTCCCGCAATCGCCGGACGGGAATCCCGTAGGCGGCAAGATTACGTTCGGCCACCTGCGTCGAGGCAATCGCGCCGATGATCCGATACGCTTCCCGGAAGCCGATCCGCCCGATCGCGTCTTCGAGGGAAGCGATCGGCTCGGCCGCGCCATACGCGGCACTATTGGCGGCGGCAATGATGCGGGCCGTCATGCCGGGATCGCGGCGCAGCGTGCCGGACACCTCCGCGATATCGACATCGCTGCGGGCGAGCTTCGGCCCGAGTTCGGCGAGCAGGCGCGGCGCGACCGGCAGGCTGTCGACGACGGCCGAGATTTCTTCGCTGATGGGGGCAGGGGAACTCACGGGAAACGGCTCACGGTGGAATGAGCAAACGCGAAGGCGCGCGCAAGGCCAGTCGCAAGCGCGGCTCGGCCGGACGCGGCGCGCGCGTCGTTCACGCGGCTTGGCGTTGCGCGGTTTGGAGCGGCAAGGTCACGCGAACTTCGCATCCGCCAGTCGGAAAGTTCGTCACGGCGACCCGTCCTTGGTGTGCCTCGATGATATTCCGAATGATGATCAATCCCAAACCGGCGGAACTGGCCTCCGCGGTGTCGCCGTCCTCCGGGGCCAGCGGCTCTTTCAGCACTTTGCGTCTGACCTGCGCCGGCATGCCCGGGCCTTGGTCGCGCACGGAAAACGAGCACGACGTGCCATCCGTCGCGTAATCGATCGTCACCGTGACAACGGTTGCCGCCGGAGAAAATTTGATCGCGTTGCTCAATAGGTTGTCGACGACCTGCTTCAATTTGTCGGCGTCGATCGTTAGCGCCGGAGTGGCGGCGGGCGCCTCGAATTCGATCCGGGTGCGCTTTTTGCGCGCATCCATTTTCGCCTGCGCGACCGATTTTGCCACGAGTTCCGACAAATTGTGGGTCGCCACTTGGAGTTGCAGCTGGCCCGCTTCGATCGCGGCGACGTCGAGCAGCTCGTTGAGCGTCTTGATCATCAGATTGCTGGTGCCGTGAATGATCGTGACGAGGGCGAGCTGAACCGCCGGCATCGTGCCGACAGTGCCGTCCATCAGGAACTCCGCGAAGCCGCGAATCGAAACGAGCGGGTTGCGCATGTCGTGGGCCGCCATCCCGATGAAGCGATTCTTCGCGGCGTTCGCGCGCGCGAGCTGTTCGGCCATCGCCTTTTGCTGCTTCAAGAGCACGTAGTTTCGCAGATAGGCCTGCACGCGGGCGCGCACTTCGTCCGGCGGGGAAGTTTTCGTCAGATAATCCGTCGCCCCGGCGCCAAAGCCCGCCGCGATATCCATCGGCGTCGCCGTCGAGGAAAAGAAGACGACCGGCGCGCAATCCTCCGCGTATTGATCGACGAGCGTGCGGCATGCCTCCAGCCCGTCGCTGCCCGGCAATTCGATGTCGAACAGCACGAGGTCGGGCGCCGCGCGCACGTATTCGTCGAGTGCGTCGGCCGCGGAGGCGGCGTCGACGAGCACATGGCCATCGGCGAGCAACGTGTCATGCACGGTCTGTTTGAAAACGCCGTCGGCCGCGACGATCAGAATGGTGCCGGCTGTGCTCATGCCGCCTTGGCCAGGGTAACGCGGAACTCGCAGCCGCCTGCGGGTTGATTTTCCGCCACGATCGTCGCGCCGTGGGCATCGACGATCTTGCGACAAATCGCCAGCCCGAGCCCCGTGCTTTTCTCGCCGCCGGTTGGCTTCACCGACAACCGGCCGAAGTCACGGAAAAGCTTGTCGCGTTCGCTTTCGGGAATGCCGGGCCCCTGATCGATCACCCCGAGCGCAGGTCCCGCCGCGTCCGTCGGCGGTAGCAAATGGACGCGGATCACCGAGCCTGGCGGCGAATATTTCACGGCGTTCGTGAGCAGATTATCGATGACTTGCTTGATCTTCGCCGGATCCACCTGCGCGACGACGATCTCGGCGGGCGGCGTGAACACGATGCGCGATTTCTTTTTGGCGGCGTCGATATTGATGACGTACACGCACCGCTCGATGAGCGACGCCAAGTTGGTCGGCTCCACGAGCAGCTTGAGCTCGCCCGACTCGATCGTCACCACGTCGAGCAACTCGTTCACCATCCCGAGCATCGATTGGCTCGTGGAGAAGATCGTTTGGACGAGGTCCAATTGATCGGCGGGAAGCGGTCCCGTCGTGCCGTCCTGGAGAAATTTCGCCAATTGGTAGATCGAGGCGAGCGGGTTACGGAGATCGTTCGCCGCCAGCCCGAGGAACTTGTTTTTGTCCGCATTGGCCTGCCCGAGCTCTTCGACGAGAGCGGTTTGCCGCGCCATGAGGATGCGATAGCGCAATTGCGCATGGATGCGCGCGACCACCTCGGTGGAACTGAAAGGTTTTCGGAGATAGTCCGCCGCTCCCGCCGCTAGTCCGGCGACGACGTCCTGCGAATCGGCTTTCGCCGTCAGGAAGACGACCGAGGCGCAGGCGTCGCCGTATTCCGTCTTGAGCGCCCGGCAGGTATCGAAGCCGTTCAAACCGGGGATTTGCGCGTCGATCAGCACCAGATCCGGCTGGAATTCGCGGTAAACGGTCAGCGCGGCTTCGCCTTTATCCGCCGAGGCGAGCACATGTCCTTCCCTTTGCAGGATTCCGCCAAGGACTCGGATGTTCAACCGGTCGTAGTCGGCAATGAGGATCCGGCTGCCTTTGACCTCGATATTTCGGAGCGATTTGATCGATGACACCATCGAGTTGGACCTCCATCGGCGCCATTCGCGAGGACTGTAGAACCATG
The DNA here is from genome assembly GCA_966252355.1 of uncultured Opitutus sp. GTDB lineage: Bacteria > Verrucomicrobiota > Verrucomicrobiia > Opitutales > Opitutaceae > ER46. The sequence continues at coordinate 15,767 of CBINOT010000060.1, forward strand.
CGCTTTCTACGTAGCCCCGCGGCGGAAAAATCCGCGAACCAGGAGCTTCGCCGGCGGGGGCGACGCCAACGGCCGCGCGAATTCGCCCCACGCGGCGTGGCCGGCCTTTAATGTGCCACGACCGCCGCGAGCGGCTCGCGCGCCCGCGGTTTGAACGTCAGTGCCACGAGAAAAGTGCCCAGGCCGACTCCGCACGACCCGAGGTAAAGCCAGCCGTAGCTGCCGAGCCGGTCGAAGATCAATCCGCCAACGACCGGGCCGGTCGCCATGCCCAGACTTCCGGCCATGGCCGTACCGCCGATCACCGTGCCCATCAGGCGGAGCGGAAAGTTTTCGCGCGCGATCACCGCGTACAGCGGCATGACTCCGGCGTAAATGAATCCAAAAACCGCCGCCGCCGCGTAAAACTCGCTCAATTGGTGGACGAAATAGTACGCCAACGCGCCAAACGCTTGAAGTAGCAGCCCGGATACCAGGACCCGCTTCGCGCCCAGTCGGTCGCCCAGAATCCCGAATGCGAGGCGACCGCCCATCCCGGCCAGTCCTTCCACGCTGTAGATCGTGACCGCCGTCATCATCGGAATGCCGCAACTCACCGCGTAGCTTACGGTATGGAAAATCGGCCCGGAATGCGTGGCGCAGCAGAAAAAGTTCGTGAGCACGAGCACCACGAATTGAGGCGAACGCAGCACCTGATCGAGCGACAGCGACGCCGGCGACGCTTCTGCGCCGTCGGTCGCGCCCGGTCCGCCGCGTAACGCGGGCGGCTGCCGGACCAAGCACGCCGTCGGAATCATGACCGCGGCCGCGACGGCGGCGATGATCAGGAGCGAGGTTCGCCAATCGTAATGGGAGACCAGCCAGGCGGCGAACGGTGACATGGTCATCGGCGCCATTCCCATGCCCGCGGACACCAGCGAGACCGCCAGGCTGCGATGCGTGTCGAACCAACCGGTGACGCACGCCATCATCGGCGCAAAAATCGCCGCCGTCGCGCCGCCGATCAGGACGCCGAAAAGAATTTGGAATTGCAGCAGCGAGTGCGCCCGGCTCGCGAGCGCGAGGCTCGTGGCGAGAATGATCGAGCCGGTGAGCACGACGAAGCGCGGACCAAGCCGGTCGGACAGCGTGCCCCAAACCATGCTCGCCATCGCCATCGCGACGAACCCGATGGTCATCGCGGTCGATACGCCCGTGACGGACCAGCCGGTCGTGCGCGAGATCGGCAGCAGAAAGACCGGCAGCGAGAACATGGATCCGACCGCGACACAGCCGAGCAAGCCGCCGGCGCCGACAATCACCCAGCGATAAGAGTTATGGGTCATCCGATGCGTCGTTTATAGGTTTACGGGTTTAGAAAAGAAACGAACGAGCGATGCCAAAAAGGACACTCCGCACCGAGATTGTCGCCGCGCAATGCGGAGCCCCCATCGCGTCGCTGTAATCGCTACTCGGCGCGCAACGCCACCATGGGATCGATCCGCGAAGCCCGGCGCGCCGGCAGCCAGCTCGAGAGCAATGCCACGATCAGCAGGGCGCCGACGACCACCGCGTACGCAGCCGCGTCCCACGGTTTCACCTCGAAAAGCAGACTGCTCATGAACCGGCTCAAGTACCCCGCCAGGAACAGGCCGATCGCCAATCCCACGCCCGTGATGGCCATCGCCTGCCCGAAGATCAGCCCGACGATTTGCGCGCGGCTCGCGCCGATCGCCGCCCGCACGCCGATCTCGCGCGTCCGCTGCGAAACGTCGTACGCCAGCAGTCCGTAAATGCCGACCGCGGCGAGGAGGAGCGCAATCAACGCGAAGGCGCCGAGCAGCCACATGACGCCGCGCCGATTCGTCAACATCCAGTCCAGTCCCTGTTCCAAGGTGCCAACATTGTACAGCGGCGCGGCGGAATCGACGCTCCGCAGTTTGGCGCGCATGTCGGCGATCACCTGGCTGGGATCCCGGTGCGTCCGCAAGACGATCGAAAACGCGGCTCCGAGCTGTTGCGGCATGAAGGCGAACGGCACGCCGCTGCGATCCTCGGGCCCGGTCAACTGCACCCGGTTGACGACGCCGACGATCATCGGCGCCTTTTCCGGCGGCGTCGCGGGCCCGGCCAACAGCGTTTCTCCGAGCGGCGTGCGGTCGGCGAAGTGCAGCCGGGCGAACGTCTCGTCGACGATGAGCACGGGGCGGGCATCGGGTCGCGTGTCCGAATCGTCGAACCAACGCCCTTGCAGCAATCGCATGCCCATCGCCTCGAAGTACTCGGGCGTGCACCAAACGACCGAGGCGCGCGGGGCGAGATCGGGCGAACTCGGAGGTGCGCTTCGGAGCGGCAGGGTGGAAACGGGAAAACTGGGATACACCGCGAAATTGGCGGTCGCGCCCACTTTCTCCACGCCGGGGATCTCTCGCATCCGGGCCAGAATCGTTTCGGCTTCGCTGCGCAAACCCGCCGGAGTGGAATTCGGCCCGCCGAAAACGACGCGTCCCTGGATGATATGCTTGGCGTCGTAGCCGAGATCGATCGCGAGCACCTTGGCGAAGCTGCGCAGCAAAAGCGCACCGCCCACGAGGAGGACGAGCGCAACCGCGATTTGCGCGGTGATCAGGGCGCGGCTCGCGGCGCGACTGCGGCGGCCGGCCGACGATCCGCGCGACCCGCCCTGCAGGCCCGCGAGCAGATTCACCTGCCAGGTGCGTATGATAGGGAGCAGCGCAACGACCACCGCGACGACGATCACCGCCGCACCGGTCGTCGCCAGCACGGGCCCGCTCAACGTGGTCTTCTGTACTTCGCGCACCGCCGTCGTGGTGTAGGTATTGACCAGACGCAGCGCGGCCCAGCACCCGGCGCATCCGATCGCCGCTCCGGCGGCAGTCAACAGCAGCGCCTCGACCACGAGCTGGCGCGCCAGCGTCGCGCGACCCGCGCCCAGGGCTTGGCGAATCGACAGCTCGCCTTGACGCGCATTCGCCCGTGCGAGCATGAGATTCGCCACGTTGACGCAGCCGAGCAGCAGCACAAAGGCCGCGCTGGCTTGCAGAATCCACACCGAGGTGCGCACCGACTTCGTTTGCTCGGCCCGCACGTGACCGAGATCTAACCGGAAGCCGGTCCGTTTGACGTTTTCGCGCAGGCCCGCGGGGGCGTCGTGTTCCTGGAAGCGTTGTTCGATCGTCGAGAGCTGCGCGAGGGCCGCACCATACGGCGTGCCGGGTTTGATCCGCGCGTACAATGTCCCTCCTTGGCCGAAGCGGACGTTTGGCGCCGCCTGTTCCGTCGTGAATTCGAACGGCTTCAGCACCGTGGCGTCGGCGTTGAGTTCTTCGAGCGCGCGGGGGGCGACGCCGATGATCGTAAACGGCACGCCGCCGAGCCGGATGACGCGGTTTATGACCGACGGATCGGCGGAAAACTTCGCCTCCCAATACGTCTGCGACAGCACGATCACCTTGTCGTTGCCCGGCGTCGATTCCTCCAACGTGAAGAATCGGCCCAGCACCGGCTGCACGCCCGCGAGTCGAAAATAGTCCGCCGTGACGCGCGCGCCGATCCCGCGTTCGGGATCCGAGTCCTCGCCGATATTGAAGGTCCAGACGGTCCAAAGCGCGAAGCCTTCGAACAGATCGGCGTTGGCCTTGTAATCGACATATTGGGCGACGCTCATGCGTCGCTTCGGTTGCCCGATTTTGGGGAACGACTGGTATACCTCCACCAGTTGGCTCGCGTCCTTGAACGGCAGCGGCTTCAGCATGAGGCGATAGAGCACGGAAAACACGGTCGTGTTCGCGCCGATGCATAAAGCCAGCGTCAATATGACTGCCGCGGCAAAACCGGGCGCGCGTCGTAACGATCGCAGCGAGAACCGGACGTCCTGCCGCCACGCGTCAGCCCAGAAAGCGATCGTTTGGTTCATGGGGTAGCCCGGATGCGCTACGACAGCAGATTCCGCATCGCTGTCGAGCGCCGCGCAAGGGCCACCCTGATCAGGCGCGTTCCCATCCGCGCTCGAAGCCTCACGGTCTCGTCACCGCGCCTGCGGATTTCTTTTGCGACGTCCGCTGCCTCGCCACGGTTCTCGGCGCCCGGTGGCCGAGCGTTGACGCTCATGCGAGGAGGCCGCACATGCCGGCCTCCTCGCGGAACGGTCGATCGTCAGTTCGTGAAGCTCAAGCGCCAGCGCTGATGCGTGGTGCCGTTGCCGGTGTTCTGCACGAGTTGCGCCGAGTTCGAGGTCGAGGCACCCGAAACGTCGAGGACTTTGCCGCTATTCTTGTTCGTGAAGGAATAAACGCCGCCGCTGACATCGGTGATGACCCACTTCTGATTGCTGCCGCCGTTGTCGGTGTATTGGAGCACGCGCGCGCCATCGGCGGTCGACGCCGACGCCACATCCATCAGTTTTCCGCTATTCACGTTGGCGAGCCGGAAGTATCCCGCGCCATCGTACTTGAGCTGCCATTTCTGATTCGCGCCGCCATTGTCCGTGTACTGCGTGACCGAGGCGCCGTCCACCGTGGAAGCGGAGTCGACCTCCGCAACTTTGCCGCTATTGACGTTGGTGAATTTGAAAACGTAGTTCGCGCCGCCCAGCGTGCCCGCCGCCGCGTCGACGATGAGGGTGTTGCTCCAGCTCATGCTCATCGAGGTCGAACTGGGAAATGTCAGCGGCAGCCAAACGTAGGTCGACGAGTTCACCTTGCCGCCCCAAGCGCCGGCCCAGCGATCGCCCATGTACAAGTAGCTCGTGCTCGAGGTGCCTTGCACGGGAACCACGAATGCGGTCTGCGAATAAAAACAGGTCGAGTCGCCGATGTTCGTGAGCCCGGACCAACCGGACGCCAGATTCGTCGAGGTGGCATATTTCTGCTGGTTCGGCGTCCATCCGGTTGCCGCAGAGGTGAGCATGAAGTACACGCCGTTGCGCTTGAACAGCGCCGGGGCCTCGCGCTTCTGGCCCACCCACAGCTTCACGACGAGCGTGCTGATATTGAGATAGTCCGACGTGAGCCGGTAAAGATGGAGGTCGGCATTTTCGTTGGAAGCCGACACGAAGTACGCGGTGCGATCGGTGTCCACGAAGAGCGTGCAATCGCGCGACATGTAGCCGGGCAGATTATGATCGATCACGCCGGCGTTCTGATACGGGCGGAAGCTGCCGCGATAGCTGAAGTTGCCGTCCACCGTGGCGCAATTGGCCACGGCGCAGCGCGCTTGCCCGTAATTCACGCCGTCTTCCCAGTGCATCCACATGACATACTGCCCGGTGCTCGAGTTGAAGATCACCTTCGGCCGCTCGATATTGCAGTGGTTCAGCTCGGACGCCGAATTCATCGTCAGCACATTGTTGCGGAATTCCCAGTTGCGCAGGTCGGTGGAGCGATAACACGACACGGCATAAAAGGTGGAATCGCTGTTTCGGTTTTCGCCGTACCAATAATAATACGACCCGACTTTGAGCATACAGCCGCCGTGCGCCTGAATCGCGGCGCCATTGGTGGCGGCGGTCTGGACGGCGTTGAGCAGGTTGAGGGAGGCGGCGCGCAAGGACGCGGTGGCGGCCAGGGCGGTGCAGACGAACAACACTCTGGCGCTCGCGCGCGCCGAGGCGAATTGCTTGAACATACGTTTCCTTTCGTGGGGGTTGGCGCGGCGCTTCAGGGAGGGGGCCCTGCGCCGCAGATGAGTTGGGCTCTCGAGAGAGCGACGCCCACTCTTGCGCGCGCGGCCAGACCCCGTCCACTGCCCGGTGACTTTTACGTAAAGAGACCTGGGGAAGGATTCGCCCCTCGGCGGCCCAACATCCCGCGCTCAGATCGCACGCTCATGGCGAGCGAGGTCAAGCCGGCCTCGCTCGCCGTCCACTTCGGATTAACGGATCGTTCGGCGAACGATCGATACGTACCTGACTACTTGTGCATCAAGCCGAGATCGTAAGGCAGATCGGCGTACGTGCCGCTGCCAGTCGTGCCCTGGATCAGAATCTGCGGCGTCGTGATGCTGTTGATTGTAAGCTTCTCATCCGTGCCCGCACGGATGATTTCGCCGTGCGAGACTTGGTTGGTCCACACCTCTCCGGTGAACGTGCAGTTACCGATGTAGGCCCACTTTTCCTGCGCCTCCGTCCAGGTGCCGCCCAGGCTGCTGCTCTTCCATAGATCGAACCACCGGCTCGCGCCCAGATCTTCGACCATCATGTAATATTGGCCGTCGGCGTTGTTTTTGTAAACGCACGGGGCTTCGAAAACATTGGTCGCGACGACCGTGGCGGCGCTCCAGGTGTACGGGAAGTTCGTCACCGTCGTGCTGCGGCGCTTGATGGTATGCGAGCCGTCGTTGGCCGAATAGAAGCAATACACGTTCGTCCCGTTCGAAATGCACCAGTAGTCGATGCCGCCATCCGCGAAGCCCATCGACCGCGCCGCCGTCCAACCGCCATAGTTGCTGACGCTGGTATTGGTCGAGAAGCTGGGCGTCGTGCCGTTTTGATAAATCAAAAACCACTTCCCCTTGACCGGGAAGTAGAAGATCTGCGGCGCGGCCAGCCCGCCGCCGCTGCCGATGCTCGTCAGGTGGTGATGCGTGGCGGTTTTTAGTCCGCTGATCGTGGAAGCGCTGGCATAGCCCAGACCCCAGACGGACGAGGTGCGAGACGTATAGAACAAATGATAAGCGCCGCCGGAGTACACGATACTCGGATCCTTGACCGCTATATCGTCGAACGACCCGGAAGGGCCGTCCAAAAAGCATCTCGGATCGATTTTCCAGGAGTCGGCGAATGCCGTCGTGGACATTGTCGCAGCGGCCACGGCGAAACACGCAGACATAACTAGTACCTTATTCTTCATGTGCATATCCTTTCAGGATGGTTGGGGGTAAAGCCGAATGCGGGTACCACGCGGCCGAGGAGCCGAAAGCGAACGCCTGACGCCATCTCCCGTCAAAAAGCCCTGAAGTCTAACTATGTATTCGGCCGCCGCTCTATTCTGTCGGGGCCGGAGGCGCCGCGGAAGTTCTGGATTTGCGGAAACCTCGGGCGGATGCATCTATCGGGCGTTGCAGGCATCCACGGAGGTTTGCCGCGGGATCTATGACTTCGTCGCGAGCTTCGACTCTTCTCCTGGTAATCGTTTATCTGGCATTCATTAGTCTTGGCCTGCCCGATGGTACGCTCGGTGTTGCATGGCCCAAGATGCATGCGTCGCTCGGGTTGCCGATCGGACTGGCGGGCGTGCTGATGGGTGTAGTGACCTCGCTTTCCGGCATCTCGAGCTTCACGAGTGGCCGCCTCATTGCCCGCTTCGGCACCGGTCCCGTGGTGCTGGCGAGCGGGTTTGCCACCGGCGCCGCGCTGCTCGTCATCTCGCAGGCCCGCAGCCTGCCGTGGCTGCTCGGTGCCGCAATTCCGCTCGGTTTCGGCGCCGGCGCGGTGGACGCGGGACTGAACGGCTTTGTCGCGCGGCATTATAGCGGCCGGCATATGAACTGGCTCCACGCCTGCTGGGGCATTGGCGCGACGACGGGACCGCTCGTCATGGCTTACGCCGCGGCTTCCGTCATCGGTTGGCGCGGCGGGTATGTGACGATCGGCACGCTGCAGCTCGCGCTCGCCGTCACCTTCCTGTTCACCTTGCAACTCTGGAGCAGGGTGCCGGCGCGAGGCGACCAGGCCGACGAAGCGCACGTGCGCAACCCGCCGACGCTGGGTGCGAGCTCCTCCGCGGCGCATCTGTCCGCGGCCATTTTTGCCCTTTACGTCGCAGCCGAAGGCACGGTGGGCCTCTGGGCTGGCTCGATTCTGGTCGAGAGCCGCGGTCTCGGCGTGCGAGAGGCCGGCCAATGCGTCACGGCCTATTATGGCTCGATCACCGTGGGCCGCATTCTGGTTGGTTGCGTCGTCGAGCGCTTCGGCAACCGGCGCTTGGTGCGTGGCGGGATCGCGCTAGCCCTGGTTGGCGCGGCGGCGTTTGCGTTCAGTTCGCACGTGTCAGGAATGGCCCTCGGGCTTGTGCTTACCGGACTTGGTTTCGCGCCCGTGTATCCCGGGCTCATGCATGAGGTGCCACGCCGGTTTGCGCCGGCCGCGGTGCAAACCGTGATTGGCCGCCAGAGCAGCGCCGCCTACGTGGGCATGGCGACATTGCCGCCGCTGGCGGGAGCGATCGCCGCAAGCTCGCTCGAGACGATCGCGAGTGTCGTGCTGACGCTCGTCCTGCTCTTGCTGCTCTGCGTGCTTTGGCTGGACCGACTGACGCCTTCGCGTCAGTCGCCCGGGCAGCAACGTCCCTTGGCCGGATCCGCTATTTGACTCAAGCCGGGTGCTAGGGGCGATTGATGATCGTGGCGCCGGTCGACAACGATCCCGACGCACGCGCCGGCGGCGGTGCCAAGCTTCGGAGCCATTGACCGCCGTACGTTTTGTAAGCTTCAACGGCATTGGGTTTGCCCCCGAGCGCGGTCGTCACCTTGGCGGTTGCTTCCGCGGCGAGCGCCGTCAGCTGTTGTTGATATTCCGCCGGATTTTGCGGATCGCGGTGGATGGTCTGCCGCTTCTGCTCGTACTCTTTCTGCAAGGTGTACAAGGCGTCGGTCGTTTCCGGGGGCAGTTCGAGCCGGGCGACCAGCTGAGCCGCTTCGCGATAATTGTAGTCGGTCGCGCGCTGATACTGGCTGTAACGGTCCGGCCCGAGCGCCGCGGCGATTTGCCCTTCGAGCTGTTTCTCGGCTTCGCGGCGCGCTCGCATCTCGTCCGGCGACGCGCCGCCGTTCGGGCGGGGATATTGCGCGTCGAAGGCGGCATGCAATTTATATAAGGTGCGATATTCCGCCTCGGTCACGTCGAACGCCGCGAGCTGATATTGCAGCTGCGTCGCGGTCCGGCTTGCATTCAGATCGTACTCCTCGAGTTCCTGCGGCGTCAGCACCTTCGCGAATTCGTCATGCATGGCCGTTTCGAGCGCGCTCATTTTCGTTTGGTCCGCCGGCGTTGGGGTTGCGCCGCGCCGGATCGCATATAATTCCTCGCGGGCTTCGTTATAACGCTCCCGAATCGCGCCCAGTTCCTCGGCTTTCGCGGCCGAAAGTCCCGGGATGGTTCGCTGGATCTCCGCGATGGTACGATCGTCCGGATCCGGTCCGACCAAAGCCTTCAACTCGTCGCGCTCCGCGCGGAAGAGCGTGCGCAGGGCGGCGGTCGTTTTTGGATCGGGATTTGCGGATTTCCAAAACGGAATGTCGGCCACGCTCGCCATCAGGCCTTTCCGTTGCGTCGCATAGCGCTCGCGAATCTGCGCGGCCAGGATCGCGCGGACCACGGCGGGCGGAAAACCTTCGGCGCGGAGCCGATCTCGCTGCCGCGCGAGGTCGGTCGGCTGCAGGGTTTCCCAGGTCTCAGGCCCTGGGGCCGCCGGTGTTTTCGACTCGGCGGAGGACGGCGCGGACGCCGATGGCGCCACGGCCGGCGGCTCGGTTGCGCGACCGGCCGCAATCACCAAGAGGAGCGCGCCGTTGAGCGCGAGCGACGCTGCGATAAAGCAAGAGGAGAGTTTCATGGCGCGGAGTTACGGGGTGGGGCGTTGGAGGGGAATCGAGCGGACTTGCGATCCCGTACTCATATAGGTTACGCCTCCGGTTTCGTCCGTCGTGATGAGCGGCAGCCCGGGCTGGATGGAGACCGCCAGGCCGCTGCCGATCATCTGAAGCCATTGGGCGCTGCGCGTGTACACTTGGGTGGCGTCGGCGCCCAATAAGCCGGTGAGCTGCGTTCGCGTGGTGTCGGCGAGGGTTTTCAGGGCGGCCCGTTTGTCGGGCGGTGCGAGGCTGGAATCTTCGGCGATCCGTCTCGACTCGTCCACGGTGTGCGTTCGAAGCGCCATCACCTGGTCCGTCATGCTCGCGGGAAGATTCTGCTGTTCGGTGAGACGGGTCAGCGTCTGGTATTCCGAGTCGACGGATTTGATCAGCTCGTTGAACCGGGCGTCGCCGAGCGCGGCCTTTGCCTGTTCGCTCATTTGCGCCTGCACTTCTTCGCGCGTCTTCTGGTCCATGCCGCGAAAACCTCCTACCGCGCTCACCTTGTCGCTCGCTTCTCGATACAGCGCGTAGATCGCTTTGAACTCGGCCTCGTTGGCGTCGAAGGCCGTGAGCCGGCTGCGCAACGACTCGGTCAAGCGCGAGGTCCTCATCTCGTAGTCCGCCAGCTCCTCGGGCGTCATGACGGCAAGGAGATCCGACCGCTTTTCCTTCGCGAGCAGCGCTAATTTTTCGCGATCTTCGGGGAGCTGGATGCCGCGCATGGCCGCCCGAATCGTGTCGGTCATGTCGCGATAGTCGTCTTCGATCCGCTGGACTTGGTCGATCTTCGCGGCCGACAAATTCCCGTAGCGCCGCCGCTGTTCGACGTTAACTTCGTCGCCATTGCCCCAAGCCTCCGTTCCGAGGAGTTCTCTGAGCACCTTTGATTGCTCGCGGTAAAGCCGGCTGCGCTCGAGGAAGCGGGCTTCCGTGACGCCCGCGATGACGACGTTGCCTCGCCAAAAGGGGGTGTTGGGATCAGGTCGATCGAGCTCGCGGATTTTGTCGGCATAGCGCGCAGTCACCAGGGCGCTGACGATTCCGCGAATGACCGACGGGGGGAATCCGGCGTTGCGCAGCCGTGCGATCAGCCCGGTCAGATCGTCGGTCTCGAGGCGTGTCCAGAGCGGCTTGGCTTTTGCGACGACGGCGGGAGTTTTCGCGGCACGCTTGGTTGTCGCGGCGTCGGATGACCGTACGTGCTCCGTGATGAAATCGCGCACGGTGGGCGGCGCGAGCGACGGGCGTAAGACGAGCGAGGCGGCCAAGACGATGTTGGCGATGACCGATCCACTGATCAGCAGTGCTTTCATGAGGGTAAATCGACGGGCGCGCCCACCGGGCTGGAATGGCGAGCGGTGGCAGCGTGGAACGATCCAAGTTTTGAAGCGAGTAAAGACCCGCGTGCGTGCGCGGGAAACCGCGTTGCAGCGCTCGCGCGTTCGGGACGCGATGCTGGACGAGACGGGGCCTCGGTCTATAGCTTTATCCCGATGAAGGAATTTCTCGAGCCGACTGCCATTATCGATAGTGCCAGTCCGGCGATCGTCGCCGCCGCGGAGGAAATCGTGGCTGGCGCGAGCGAGGATGAAGAGATTGCCCGGCGTTGCTTTTTGTGGGTGCGTGACGTCGTCCGCCACAGCTCCGATCACCAGATATCGGTGGTGACCTGCGTGGCGTCCGACGTGCTGAAGCATCGGGTGGGATTTTGCTACGCGAAGAGTCATTTGCTCGCGGCGCTGCTCCGGGCGAGGGGAGTGCCGGCGGCGTTGTGTTACCAGCGCTTGGCCTTCGACGATTCGGCGTCGGCCTTCTTCCTTCACGGCTTGGTGGCGATTCATTTACGGCGACATGGCTGGTACCGCGTGGATCCGCGTGGCAACAAACCCGGGATTTTCTCCGGCTTCAACCCGCCGGTCGAAGAGTTGCCTTATGCGGCGCGGTTGAATGGTGAAAAGGATATTCCTGGCCGATTTCCCGACGCCTTGGCCTGCGTAGTCTCGACGCTCCGCGAACAGCCCACCGCGGCAGACGTGCGGGCGAATCTCCCCGACTACGTCCCGGCGGATTGAGCGGTTGTGAGGTCGTGGATCGGCCGGCAGTCTTGCAACCGCGCGAGGCGGGTTTAGACCGTCGTGACCGACTCTGTCTCGAGTCACGCTCTATGCGCCCGTTGCACGCTGTTTCAACAGACGAAACACATGACCTACCTCAAAACTGTCGTCACTTATCACCTCCCGTCGGAGGCTGAAGTCGATCAAGCGTTTCTCGAATCGCATGGACTTGACGTGTGTCTGCTCAACGCGAACACGGCGCGCAACGAGCTCGGTCCTGCTTTTTACGTGCAGCTGCAGGTGCCGGCGGAGCACTATGCGCGGGCCGTTGCGTTGCTAAAGGAGGTCAACCCTGCCCGGTTTGGCTCGGCGGAACGCGTCGCTGAAATCGAGCGCGGGATTCTGCGCGGCTTTGCGTGGTTTTTGATTCCGGCGCTCACTATTGGCGCTCTGGTATTTTGCCTAACGGTCTCTGTCGAAGGGGCCGCGTCCGATATGTCCATGCCCATGGC
>CBINOT010000061.1:0-27740 GCA_966252355.1 uncultured Opitutus sp.
GGCGATGAGCCGCCAGCCGATCGAGTGCCATTGGCTCCCCGGCGGGCACTTTTACCTGCCAAATTCCGTGGCCACGGTGCGTCAGATGATGCGCCGCGCACTGCGTCTCGAAGAAAAGGCTCGGTAATCGCGTTTCCGGCCGGGTCTCGCCTTGACGGGACCCGCCTCGAAACCTGCAAATAGTGTTCGTTCGTCGTTCCTTTTAGTCTATAGATTACGCTCCAGCTCACGCCACGTATATGTGCCTCGTTTGACCGCCTTGCCACCCCACGGGCGGCTCAACCGGCACTTCTTTCCACTTTTAGTTCCGCGTCATGCATACCTACGCCACCGCCCATCATGGGTCCTTGGGGTCGACGTTCGGGGAAACCGAAACGCTGATCGACGCGCTGCGCGCGACGGTCGAGCGCGGCACGGGCGGTTTGATCTACGTGGCGGCGGACGGGACGGAAATGCGGCAGAGTTACCGCGAACTCTTGGCCGAGGCGGAACGCATCGCGGCCGGGTTGCGCGCGAGTGGCGTCAAGGATGGCGAGCCGGTGTTGCTCCAGCTCGACGCGAGTCACGATTTCATTCCTGGCTTCTGGGGCTGCGTGCTCGCCGGCGCCGTGGCGGTGCCGGTGGCGGTGGCGCCGACGTTTGCCCACCTCAACAGCGCGCTGCAGAAGCTGCTCAACGCCGGCAAGCTCCTCGAGCGCGCGCCAGTCCTCGCGGCGGGAACCGCGGTCGACGGACTGCGGCAATTGCCGGCGAACATCGGCACATTAACGGGCCCGGTCCTCGATCTCGGCGATCTGCGGCGGCGGCCGGTGGACGACGAATTGCCCGGGCGACAAGCCGAGGACGTCGCGGTGCTGCTGCTCACTTCCGGCAGCACCGGACAACCCAAAGCCGTGCCGCTCACGCATCGGAATCTCCTCGCGATGGCGGCGGGCACGATCGAGGGCAATGGCTTCACCGCGGCGGAGGTCACGCTCAACTGGATGGCGCTCGATCACGTCGGGTCGGTCTCGTTCCTCGGCACGATGGCCGCCGCGTTGGGCTGCACGCAGATTCACGTCCCGACCGGTTATATTTTGCAGGAGCCGCTGCGCTGGCTCGATCTGATCTCGCGTCATCGGGCGACGATTTCCTGGGCGCCGAATTTCGCATTCACGCTCTTCCTCGATCGCGCGGCCGCGGTGCAGGCGGGCCAATGGGACTTGGGCAGCATGCGCTTCCTCGTGAACGCGGGCGAGCCGGTGGTCGCGCGCACGGCGCGGAAATTCATCACGCTGCTCCAAGCGCACGGGTTGCCGGTCGGCGCGCTGCGTCCTGCGTTTGGGATGTCCGAGACGTGCTCCGGCATCACCTGGTCGCGCGGTTTGACGCTCGAGAACACCACCGACGAGCAGGCGTTCGTCGATCTCGGGCCGACCATTCCCGGAGCCGAGATGCGCATCGTGAACGAGGCCGGCGTGGAATTGTCCGAGGGCGAGAGCGGGATGCTGCAATTGCGCGGTCCCTCGGTCTTCAGCGGCTACTATCGCAATCCGGACGAAAACGCGCGCGTCCTCAAAGACGGTTGGTTCGAGACCGGCGATCTCGCGTTCCTGAAAAACGGCTGCCTGTACATCGCCGGGCGGTTGAAGGACGTCATCATCGTCAATGGCGCGAATTTCTACTGCCACGAAATCGAAACCGCCGCCGAGAGCGTACCGGGACTGATCAAAACCTACACGGCCGCGTGCGCGGTCCGCGATGCGGCCGCCGAAACCGATCAGCTCGCGTTGTTCTTCTGCGTCGACGTGGACCACCGCGCGAATCTGGACGCCCTTGCGCGCGCGCTGCGCACCAAGCTTTTTCAACAAGTCGGCATCGCGCCGGCCTATCTCGTCGCGCTCGAAACCGGCGAGGTGCCGAAAACCGAGATCGGCAAGATCCAGCGTCCGCAGCTCAAGAAGGCGTTCGAAGCCGGCGCGTATCGGGCGCGTGTGATCCAAGCGACGCGCGCGGCCGCGGCGAAATCCGTGCGCAAGCGTGCGAAGAGCCGCGGCGAGCTAGCGAGCGCGATCGCCGAGATCTGGCAGGAAGTGCTGGGGCTCGATCGCATCGGGCACGACGAAACCTTTTTCGAGCTCGGCGGGCATTCGCTGCTGATCGTGCAGGTGCAGGTCCGGTTGCAGGAATTGGTCGGCCGCGCGGTGCCGGTCGTCGAGTTGTTCAATTGTCCGACGGTTCGGACGATGGCGGAGCATTTCGCCAAGGATTTCGACGCGAACGATCGCTCGAGCAGCGTGGCGACGACGAGCGGCGAACGCTCGAAGCTGCAGGACGGCGACATCGCGATCGTCGGCATCGGGCTGCGTTTCCCCGGCGCATCCAATCCCGAGGAGTTTTGGCGAATTCTGTCGGAAGGGCGGGAGACGATCACCTTCTTCACCGCCGAGCAGGCGCTCGCGGCGGGCGTGGATCTGGAACTGGTGCGCAATCCGAATCACGTGCGCGCCGCGCCGTTGCTGGAGGCGCCGGAAGCTTTCGACGCCGAATTCTTCCGCTACAACGCGAAGGAAGCGCGGATGATCGATCCGCAGCAGCGCATCTTTCTCGAAGTGTGTTGGGAGGCGTTCGAAGACGCCGGCTACGATCCGCTGACGTTCCCGGGCAAGGTGGGATTGTTCGCCGCGTCCGGCATGAACGCCTACCTGCCGAACAATCTCTGGGCGAACGACAAATTCCTCCAGGAGGAGAACGGCGGCCGCATGTTGACGGTGGACTCGATGAACGGGTTCAACGTCATGATCACAAATGACAAGGACTACCTGCCGATGCGGGTGTCCTATAAGCTGAATCTTCGCGGCCCGAGCGTGAACGTGCAGTCGGCCTGTTCGAGCACGCTCCTCACGCTGCATGAGGCTTGCAAGAGCTTGCGCGCCGGAGATTGCGAGATGGCGCTCGCGGGCGGCGTGTCGATCAAGCTGCCGCAACATGCGGGCCATCTCTACAGCCCGGGCATGTTGAACTCGCCCGACGGCCATTGCCGCGCGTACGACGAGAAGGCGGAAGGCACCATTTTCGGCAACGGCGCCGGCGTCGTGTTGCTCAAGCCGCTCGCCGCAGCGCAGGCCGCCGGCGATCGCATTTACGCCGTGGTCAAAGGCACCGCGAGCAACAACGACGGCGGCGGCAAGGTCGGTTTCACCGCGCCAAGCTCCGCCGGACAGGAAGATGTGTGCGCCGAGGCGATGGCGCGCGCGGGCGTGTCGCCCGACAGCGTCACGTTCATGGAAGGCCATGGCACGGGCACCGCGCTCGGCGACCCCATCGAAGTCAACGCGCTCTCCAGCGCGTTTCGCCGTCACACGGGCCGCTCGGGCTATTGCGCGCTCGGCTCGGTCAAGACGAACGTCGGCCATCTACAAATCGCTTCGGGCATTGCCGGCCTCATCAAGACGACGCTCGCGCTGCACCACCGCCGGATTCCGGGCACGCTGCATTTCGAAAAACCGAATCCACGGATCGATTTTTCCGCGACGCCGTTCTTCGTGAATCGTCACACGGTCGATTGGGTTTCGCCCGGCGGCCCGCGTCGCGCCGGCGTCAACTCGCTCGGCATCGGCGGCACGAATGTCCACGCAATCCTCGAGGAAGCGCCCGTGCCGGCTGCGGCGGCGAACGAGCCGCCGACCGGACCCTGGCTCTTGCCGCTGTCCGCGCGTCAGCCAGCGGCGTTGCGGCAATTGGCCGCGCGCTATGCCGACCGGATCGCCGAAAAAGACAGCGGCAGTCTCGACGACATCGCGTTCACCGCCCAGGTCGGCCGCGCCGCGATGCCGGTGCGCGCCGCCTTCGTCGCGGAATCGCGCGAGGATCTCGTGCGTCAACTCCGCGCTTTTGCGGACGACGCCGCCGAGCTCGGCCAGCCGATCGATTTCGACCAGCGCGGCGTGGGCTTTCATTTTTCCGGCCACGCCCACGGTGCGGCGGCCGATGCGCGTCAGCTTTGGACGAGCGAACCGCTCTTCCGCCAAGCGGTCGAGCTGTGCCTGGTCTCCCTCGACGAAATCACCGGGAAGCCCGCGGCGCGTACGACGGATAAGACGAAACTTCCGGCCGGCTTCGCGACGGCCGACGGCGCCCTGAGCGAGGCCTTCCTTTTCATCTTCGAATACGCGCTCGCCGAGTTGCTGGCGTCGTATGGCGTCGAACCGGCAGCGGTCTCGGCGGACGGCGTTGGCGAGATCGTCGCAGCGTGCCGCGCGGGCGTGTTTTCCGTCGAGGCTGCGCTGCGTTTCGCCCTCGCGCGCGAACGTTGGCTGGCCGGCGCGCGCAAGGCCGCCGACGAAGCGGCGCTGCGGCACACGGTGACGGAGATCGAGTTTTCGGCGCCGAGCCGTCGGATTGCGTCCGGCCCGACCGGTCAGTGGCTCGAAGCGGAGCTCGCGACCGCCGATCATTGGATCGCGCAAGCGAAGCATGCCGCGCAGCCCGAAACAGCGTATCGCGCCCTCGTGACCGAAGGCTACGATGTCGTGGTTGCCATCGGCGGAACCGCGAGGACGCCGAGCGATGTTCCGCATCACGTGACCGCCGCCCATTTCGTGCGCGGCTTGGCTACGCTGTTCACGCTCGGTTATCCCGTGCGTTGGCAGCAGGGGCGGCGCAGTCGCCCGGCGCGTCGCGTCACGTTGCCGACTTACGCCTGGCAGCATCAGCCGTACTGGATCGATGCGG
Source organism: uncultured Opitutus sp. (assembly GCA_966252355.1). GTDB lineage: Bacteria > Verrucomicrobiota > Verrucomicrobiia > Opitutales > Opitutaceae > ER46. The sequence goes on from CBINOT010000061.1 coordinate 4,714, forward strand.
TCAATCTGCGCGCGCCGCGCGCGGTCGTCGACGCGACGTCCGCGAACCCGCTGCTCGGTCGTCGCTGGCGTTCGCCGCGCGTGAAGTCGTGCGTTTACGAAACGCGTTTCGATCCGGCCGTGATTTCGTACCTGGCCGAACATCACGTGCATGGCGCGATCGTCACACCGGGCGCGCTCTATCTTTCGCAGGTCGCACTTCAAGCCGCGGACTTTCTGCTCGGTGCAGCCTCGGCCGGCCGCGGCGCGCGGCTCAGCGATGTCGTCTTCGTCAGCGCGATGGTGATCGATCCGCATCATCCGCGCACCGTGCAGACCGTATTCACGCCCGAGGATGGGGGAGGCCATGGCTTCGAAGTGCTGAGTTGGACCGATGCGGCGCCGGATGACGTCGTCGTGCACGCGACGGGCCGTTGCCAGGTCGAGTCGCTGCCAACGGCCAAGCTCGATGCCGCGCAACTGCGCACGGAGCTGCAGCCGGTCGCGGACATCGCCGGCCGTCATTACGCCATCATGGACAAGATGGACGTGCGGCTGGGGCCGAGCTTCCGCTGGATTAGCCAGCTGCATCGCGGCGAGCGGCAATCGCTCTTGCAACTCGATGCGCCCGCCGGACTCGAGCAGTGCCGCGACTGGCATCCGGGGTTGGTGGACTCGTTCCTTCAAGCCGCGGTTTCCGCCGTCGGTTTGGATGGCGAGCGCACGTTGATTCCGTTCCGGGTCGGCAATGTCTGCTTCCACCGCAATCCCGACGGTCGTTCGCTCTACGCCCACGCCCGCCAAGTCGCTGCGACCGACGCGACGATCGCTCGCACCGACGTGCGACTGTACGACGCGGACGGCGTGCTGATCGCGGAGGCGCTCGGATTCGAGCTCCGCAATCTGCAGGCGCGCGATGTCGAGGCCTCGGCGCACGCGACCAAGCCCAAGTATTTCGAGACGACCTGGGAGCCGGTCACCGCGCCCGCTCCGGTGCCCGGCCGCGCGGCCGGCGCGTGGTTGTTCCTCTCGGAGGGCGATGCGGCGACGCGCGCGCTGCAACGCGCTTTGCAAGCGGCGGGCGCAACGATTCGCGAGATCTCGGCCTCGCATGCCGCCGAAGCGGAAAGCCTGCTCGCGAATCAGTCGTGGGCGGGGGTGGTGCACGCGTGGAATCTATCGGCGACGCAACCGTCCGCCCTTCGCTGGCGCGAATTGCTCGCGGGCGTCAAAGCCGCGGCGACGCGTCCGAATCAGCCTGCGCGTTGGGTGTTCCTCACGGCGCAGGGAGCCGGCGCGCTCGCGCAATCGCCGCTCGGCGGTTTTGTCACGGGACTTGCGCACGAGCATCCCGAGTGGCGTCCGTTGCACCTCGAGATCGACCCCGCGGACCCGGCGGTGGATCGGTGGGTGCCGTGGCTCCTGGATACGCAAGCGAGCGAACGGCGGCTCACGGTCCGTTCGGGCGTCGTCTGCGGCCAGCGGCTCGTCGAAAAGAACGTGACGGTGCCGAAAGCGATCCGAGCCGATGGCAGCTATCTCATCACCGGCGCGGCCGGTGCGCTGGGCCAAGCGGTGGCCGAGTGGTTGGTCAATCAAGGCGCTCGCTCGTTGTATCTGGCCGGCCGTCGGGCCGCGTCCGACGAATTGCAGGCCAAGATCGCGAGCTGGGAACGACGCGGCGTCAGCGCGACCTTTGTTGTCGCCGACATGGGTGATGCGCGCGCGGTCCGCGAACTCGTGGAGCGCGCGTCGGCGTTGCACCCGTTGCGCGGCGTGTTCCACACCGCGGGCGCGTTGCGCGACGGCTTATTGCGGCAAGCGGAGGTCGGCGCGTTCACGTCGATTTTCGGCTCGAAGATCGGCGGCGCGTGGGAGCTCCACCACGCCACGAAGGATCTCCCGCTCGACTGCTTCGTCCTGTTTTCGTCGATCGCCTCCCTCCTCGGGTCACCCGGTCAGGCGAACTACGCGGCGGGGAATGCGTTCATGGACGCGCTCGCTGTCGAGCGGCAGAACGCCGGTTTGCCTGGGCTGAGCATCCAATGGGGTCCATGGGACGCCATCGGCATGACGGCCCGTCTCGCCGCGCGGGATCGCGAGCGTTTGCAAGAACGCGGTCTGCTTGCGATGGCGCCGACCGAGGCCTTGCACGCGCTCGAGCAGGCGCTGGGGCTTTCCGGCTGCGTCGGCGTGTTCGCCTGGAATCGCCGGTCCTACCGCAGCGCGCTCAACGGACATGTGCCGGCTTTCTACAGCCGCCTTTTCGGCGCGGAAACGCCGGCGCCATCCGCGCCGGCCGCGAGTCGCGGTTATGCGGCGATGCCCGCCGCCGAGCGCACCGAGGCGATCGAGCGTCTCATTCGCGAGACGGTCGCGACCTTGCTCGGCCTCGACTCGTATCTCCAGGTCGAACGCGACAAGGGACTGTTCGATCTCGGCATCGATTCGCTGACCGCGGTGGACTTGAAGGACCGCCTCGAGAAATCCGTCGGACGCACGCTTCGTTCCACGATCGCGTTCGATTACCCGACCGCGTCGGCGATGGCCGCGCATCTCGCCGAGACGCTCTTCCCGCCGGCGACGGCGCCGTCGGCCTCGGCCCCGGTGGCGGCAGACAAGAAAGCCAAGGTCGCCGCTGCCACGAAGACGGCGGGCGAAGAAGATCTTTCCGGCCTCAGCGCTTCCGAACTCGAGGCGTTGCTGGAAAACGAACTCAACGGCTGATGCAATCAACGAACTTCAAGAAAGCCGGCGTCATTGGCGCCGGCGTCATGGGTACTGGCGTGGCGCAAAACCTCGCGCAGAAGGGCATCAAAACGGTGCTCGTCGACGTCGCCGAGCCGGCGCTCAAGAAAGCGCGCGAGGCGATCTTCAACGCCGTGCGCTTCGCGGGCATGATGCAGCGCGGCGCGACGCCCGCCGATCCCGAGGCGACGGTGGCGCTGATCGAGTTCACGACCGATTACACGCGGCTTGGCGACGTGGAATTCGTCGTCGAGAACGTCGTCGAAAAATGGGACGTGAAGCGCGAGATCTATCCGCGGCTCGACGCGATCTGCCCGCCGGCGTGCATTTTCGCCGCGAACACCTCGGCGATCTCCATCACCAAGATCGGCGGCGTGACGAAGCGGCCGGACCGCGTGCTCGGCATGCACTTCATGAATCCGGTGCCGATGAAGACCACCGTCGAGGTGATCCGCGGCCATCACACGAGCGAAGAAACGCTCACGCGCGGCAAGGCGTTCCTCGCGCAAATGGGCAAGGAGGGCGTCGTCGTGAACGACATGCCCGGTTTCGTCTCGAACCGCGTGCTCATGCTCACCGTGAACGAGGCCGTTTTCCTCGTGCAGGACCAAGTCGCTGCGGCGGCGGACGTGGACAAGATTTTCAAGCAATGCTTCGGCCACAAGATGGGCCCGCTGGAGACCGGCGATCTCATCGGCCTCGACACGATCTTGTATTCGCTCGACGAGCTCTACGCCGCGTACCGCGATCCCAAGTTCCGGCCCTGTCCGCTGCTCCAGAAGATGGTCGACGCCGGCCTGCACGGCCGGAAATCCGGAAAAGGTTTTTATACGTACCCCGTTTAGTTTTCGCTCGCCGCTTTTCAGTTCAACTCACCGCCGATTCACATGGGAAACGACGCCGCCAAAGCAAAAATCCGCACCTTCTTGGAGCAATTCATTCAGGACGCCGACTTCGCCGACGAGGACGATATCTTCGCCCTCGGCTTGGTGAACTCGCTGATGGCGATGCAGCTCGTGCTGTTTTTGGAAAAGGAATTCGCGGTCAAGTTCGGCAACCAGGACCTCGACCTGAAGAATTTCCGTTCCATTGCCGCCATGACGCAACTGCTCGAGCAGCGCGGTGCCGTGGTGCCGGTCTGACGCGATGGAGTGGCGCGACTATCTGGAACGCGACGTGCGGCCGCACGCCGACGCCTGGGACCGTGAGCAACGGATCCCGCGCGAGGCGTTGCTCGGTTTGGGCCGTCACGGGCTCCTCGCGACGGAGATCGCCGCGGAGCATGGCGGCCGGCCGCTGAGTCCCCCGCAGTTCGGCGAAATGCTGGAGGCCATGGGCGCCGCCAGCATGTCGCTCCTGAGCGTCGTGACCGTGCATGCGATGTGCGCGCACGTGATCGGGCGCTGGGGCGAGCCGGAGCTGAAACGGACCTGGCTGCCGGCGCTCGCGACCGGCGAAAAATTCGGCGCGCTCGCGCTGAGCGAACCGAACATCGGCAGCGACGCGCGCAACGTGGAAACCCGCTTCGCCGAGGACGGCGAGCGCTGGGTGATTTCGGGCACGAAGCGCTGGATCTCCACCGCGCAGTTCGCGGATGTCTTCGTGGTATTCGGCCAGGCACCCGCGGGCCCGACCGCCGTGCTCGTGCCGCGCGACACGCCGGGCCTCAGCGTGCGGCCGATCGAAGGCATGCTCGGTTTTCGCGCCGCGCAGCTGGGCGAGATTGCGCTGGAGAACGTCGTCGTGCCCAAGACCTCGACGCTCGGCCGGCCGGGCGTGGGCGTTTCCCATGTCGCGGGCATGGCCCTCGACCTCGGACGCTTCTGCATCGCGTGCGGCTGCACCGGGCTGATGCAGGCGTGCCTGCGCGCGAGCGTCGATTACGCTCGTTCGCGGAAGCAATTCGGCGTGGCGTTGCGCGAGCATCAGTTGATCCAGGCGATGATTGCGGACATGACGACGGCGCACAAAGCGGCGCAGGCGCTCTGCCGGCACGCCGCGACGTTGCGCGCGGAATCGCATCCGGATTCCATCGGCGCGACGACGATCGCGAAATATTTCGCGTCCACCTCGGCCTCGCGCGTGGCCGACTCGGCCGTCCAGATTCACGGCGCCAACGGCTGCGGTCCGGACTATCCGGTGCAGCGTTACTACCGTGACGCGCGGATCGGCGAGATCATCGAGGGCAGCAATCAAGTGCAGCAGCTGCTCATCGCGCATCAAGCGGTGCAGGAATACGGCACGCGGCGGAGGAAGAGCGCATGAGCCGGCCCAAGATCAAATGCGTCGTGTGGGATCTCGATCACACGGTGTGGAATGGAATTCTCCTCGAAGGCGACCAGCTCGCCCTCCGGCCCGGCGTGCGCGAGGCGATGGAGGCGTTCGATCAGCGCGGCATCCTGCAATCGATCGCGAGCCGCAACGAGAGCGGCCCGGCGCGGGAACAATTGAAGCGCTTCGGCCTGGATCACTTTTTTCTGCATCCGCAAATCAACTGGGACTCGAAGTCCGAGTCGGTGAAGCGCATCGCGGAAAAGTTGAATATCGGGATCGATACTTTCGCCTTCATCGACGATCAGTCGTTCGAACGCGACGAGGTGCGTTTCAGCATTCCCCAGGTTCGCACCTACGATCCCGCCGAGATCGATCGGCTCTTGCAGGATCCGGATTTCACGCCCCGCGTGGTGACCGACGATGCGCGGCGGCGCCGGGAGATGTATCAAGCCGACCTCACGCGGCAGGAGGAGGAAACGTCCTTCAAGGGCCCCAATCAGGCGTTTCTGGCCACGCTCGACATGGAGTTTTCCTTCGAGCCGGCCGAAGCCGAGGACCTCTTGCGCGTCGAAGAACTCGTCGCGCGGACGAATCAACTGAACACCACCGGCCGCATTTATTCCTACGAAGAGCTGGCCGAGCTGCGGATGTCGCCGGAGCACACGCTTTTGGTCGCGGATCTGAAGGACAAGCATGGCCCCTATGGAAAAATCGGCGCGGTGCTGCTGCATCGCACGCTCGACACCTGGACCATCAAGCTCCTCTTGATGTCGTGCCGCGTGATGAGTCGCGGCGTCGGCGGCGCGTTGATCACGCTGCTGCGTCTGCGGGCGCGCGAGGCGGGCGTGCGGTTGCTGGCCGATTTTCGCGCGACGGAACGGAATCGGATGATGTACATCACGTACAAATTCGCCGGTTTCTCCGAAGTCGGCGAAGTCGACGGCAACTCCGTCATGGAGGCGGATCTGTCGTCCATCCCCGAGCTGCCGACTTACCTGCGGATCAATGCGGCCTGGCAAGGAGGCGTACGTGGCTGACGACGCGAAGGAACTGCTCGCGAAGGCGCTCGGCGAACTGCGCCGGCTGAAGCAGGAAAACAAGGCGCTGAAATCCGCGAGCGCGGAGCCGATCGCGATCGTCGGGATGGCGTGTCAATTCCCGGGCGGTTGCAGCGATCCGGAATCGTACTGGAAATTCCTCGCGGAAGGCCGCTCGGCGATTCAGCCGACGCCGCCCGATCGTGCCGAGGGCATGACGGGGACCTTCGGTTCCTACCTCGAGACGACCGATCAATTCGACGCGACGTTTTTCGGCATTTCGCCGAAGGAAGCGCAGAGCATCGATCCGCAGCAGCGGCTGTTGCTCGAGCTGACGTGGCATGCCTTCGAGTCGGGCAATCTCCGGCCGGACGCGTTTGCCGGCAAAGAAGTCGGTGTGTTTGTCGGCATGAGCGGGATCGATTACGCGCTGAAGCTCTTCGCGCCCTCGAACCGCGACCGGATCGATCCGTACTTCGGCACGGGCTCGACGTTGAGTCCGGCCGCCGGCCGGCTCGCCTACGTTTTCAAGTTCAACGGCCCGGCGATGGTCGTCGACACGGCGTGTTCGTCCTCGCTCGTCGCGATCCATCTCGCGGTGCAGAGCCTGCGGCGCGCGGAGTGCGAAGCCGCGGTCGTCGCGGGAGTGAATCGGATCCTCGGGGCCGATCTCACGGCGAATTTCGACAAATCCGGCCTGCTCGCGCCGGACGGTAAGTGTTACACCTTCGATGCGCGCGCCCGCGGCTATTCGCGCGGCGAGGGCGGGGGAGCGCTCGTGCTCAAGCGGCTCGGCGATGCCGAGGCGGCCGGCGATAAGATCTTTGCGGTCGTGCTCGGCAGCGCGGTCAACCAGGACGGCGGCTCCGGCGGACTCACCGTGCCCAGCGGACCGGCCCAACAGAAAGTCGTGCGTCGCGCGCTCCAGTCCGCCGGGCTCACGCCGGACGACGTGGACTACATCGAAGCGCACGGCACCGCCACGCCGCTCGGCGATCCGATCGAGGCGAACGCCCTGTCTGAAGTTTTCACTCCCGGACGCGCGAGCGAAAATCGGCTGCATCTCGGGTCGGTGAAAACGAATTTCGGTCATCTGGAGGCCGCGGCGGGAATGGCGAGCAGCTTCAAGGTGATTCAAGCGTTGCAGCACGAAGCGCTGCCGCCGCATCTCAATTTCTCGGAGCCGAGCCCGCACATCGACTGGCAGAATTCCGCATTGAGCGTCGTCGAGCGCTTGCGGCCCTGGCCTCGCGGCCCGCGCCGTCGCGTGGCGGGCGTGAGCGGCTTCGGCTTCGTCGGCACGAACGCCCATATCATTTTCGCCGAGGCGCCGGCCCAAGCGGCGGCGCCGACCGCCGCCGCGAGTCCTCGTCCTGAGTTGTTCGTCCTGAGCGCCCGCACGCCGGACGCGTTGCGCGGTCAGGCGAAGGCCTTCGCCGCGCGGCTCGGCAACATGCCGCTCGCGCAATGGTCGGCGACGGCTCGCGCGGTGCAGACCGGCCGCACGCCGTTCGCCGAGCGATTGTGCCTCGTGGCGGCGACGCCCGACGAAGCGGCCGCCTTGCTGGCGAAATTCGCGGAGACGGGGAAAGCGCGCGGGGTAACCAGCGCTCGCGCGGGCGAACGACCCAGGACGGCGTTTGTTTTCACCGGCCAAGGCGCGCAGTACGCCGGGATGGGACGTCGGCTGTATGCGGAGCATCGCCTTTTCCGCGAGATCGTCGACGACTGCGCGGCGAAGTTGCAGGGACCGCTGGGTCGCGATCTGCGCGAGGTGATGTTTGCCGAGACGCCGGCGCCGGCCGAGAGCGCGCAGCCGCGCGGTGTGTTCGACGGCGCGCGCAATGCGGCGCCACTGAGCGAGCTCGACCAAACGCTTTTCACGCAGGCGGGGCTTTTCGTGCTCGAATACGCGCTGGCTCGAGTATGGGAATCCCTGGGCGTCCGGCCCGAGATCGCGCTCGGCCACAGTGTCGGCGAATACGCCGCCGCGTGCATCGCGGGGGTGTTCAGCCTCGACGATGGATTGAAGCTGATCGTCGCCCGCGGACGCTTGATGGAGCAGCGCTCCGCGCCGGGCGCGATGCTTACGGTATTTGCCGACGAGGCTGTGGTCGCGAAACTCATCGCGCCGCTCGCCGCGACGGTATCGATCGCCGCCGTCAACGGCCCGGAGATCGTCCTCGTATCGGGCGCCACCGACTCGATCGCCAAGGTGCACGCCCTCTGCGAAGCGGCGCAATTGCGCGTGGTGAAGATGCGGATTTCGCACGCCTTCCATTCGCCGCTTACGGAGCCCATCCTGGCGGAGCTCGAAGCGGTGGCGCGTTCGCTGACGTTGAACCGGCCTAAGATTCCGCTGATTTCCAATGTCACCGGCGGTCTCGTCGACGAGGAAGTCACGCGCCCCGACTATTGGTCGCGCCACCTGCGGCAGAGCGTGCGGTTCTGCGAGAGCATCAATCTGCTGCACGCGCAACGGCTCGATTACTTGATCGAGATCGGCCCGGAGCCGACCCTGATCGGCCTCGACCTCGCGTTTCAAGCGGCCCGCACGCAGCAAGCATCGAACGCCAAATGGCTGCCGAGCCTGCGTCGCGGCCATGACGATCTCCGTTCCATGCTCGACAGCGCCGGCCGCTGGTGGGCCGCCGGCGGCGAACTCGCGTGGCGGGCCATCAACATCAGCGGCGCCACCGAGCATGTGCCGCTTCCGGGCTACGCCTTTCAGCGCAAACGGCATTGGTTCAATTTTGCCGAGTCCGCCCCCACGTCTTCGCCTGTGATGCCTTCGTCTTCCGTTCCTCCCGCTGTTCCCGCTGCTCCCGCGGTCATCGTCGCCGCGCGTCCGAATTCCGAGGCCATTCTCGCGGAAGTGCAGGCGATCATTTGCGAGGTGAGCGGCCTCGAGCCCGCCGATCTGCCGCGCTCGGCCAATCTGCTCGAGATGGGCCTCGACTCGCTGATGTTCGTGCGCAGCGGGCGGATCATCGAGAAACGCTTCCGGGTAAAAATTTCGATCACGCAATTCTACGCGGATCTGCACCGCATCGGTGCGCTGGTGGATTTTCTCGTCGCCAACTCGACGGTGGAGCTGAGCGCCGGCGCCGCGGCAACGTCGGACAGCGAGAGTGCAACCGCGGCTTCAAACGCCGTCTCGGCTGCCGCTACCAGCGCCGCCGCTGCAGTGACAGCGCAACCGACTGCGGTCGTCGCTGGTCCGGCCTCTTCGGCCTCCGCGCCGTTGCCGGCCGGGCTCGATCCGGTGATGGCCGCGCATTTCCGGCTCATGGAGCGCTACCTCGAGACGCGAGCGGGAACGGTTGCGCCCGCCGTGGCCAGCGCGCCGGTCGTCGCGACCCCGGCGGTTGCTTCCGCGCCCGCGCCGATGAGCGGGAAGCTCGCGGTTAACTTCGGCGGACTGAATCTCGAAGAAGAGAAGAACCTCTCGGCGCAGCAAAAGGACTTTTTGCGCGCGCTGACCGAACGGCTGACCGCCAAGACGAAGGGTTCGAAGGCGCAGACCCAAGCCTGGCGCCGCGAGCTCGCCGATTGGAAGGGGAGCTTGCAGTTCAAGCGCAGTCTCAAAGAGCTGAAGTACCCGATCGTTTCGGATCGCTCGAAGGGCAGCCGGATTTGGGACGTCGATGGCAACGAGTACATCGATCTCGCGCTCGGCATGGGCGTGCACTTTCTCGGGCACTCGCCGGAATTCGTCACGAGCGCGCTGCACCGCCAGATCGACCGCACCGCCGCCCTCGGGCCGCAGTCGGATCTCGCAGGCGACGTCGCGCGGAAGATTTGCCAGCTCACGGGCGCCGAACGCGCGAGCCTGGCCATCACCGGTTCGGGCGCCGTCATGCTCGCGCAGCGGATCGCCCGCGCGGCGACGGGCCGGCCGCTGATCGCCCAATTTGCCGGCGCGTATCACGGCATCGGCAGCGAAGTGTTGGTCGTCGGTGGCGAGGATGGCTCGCGTCCCATGTCGCCCGGCATTCCGGCCAGCGTCGTCCAAAACGCTCAAGTCCTCGATTATGGCAGCGAGGAAGCGCTCACCTGGATCCGCGAGCATGCGGCGCATCTCGCCGCCGTGATCGTGGAGCCGGTGCAGAGCCGGCGTCCCGCCTTCCAGCCGCATCGGTTTTTGCGCCGGCTCCGCCAGCTCACGCAGGAGCTGGAGATCGTTCTGATCTTCGACGAGATGATCAACGGCTTCCGGATTCATGCCGGCGGCGCGCAGGCGTGGTTCGGCGTGCAGGCCGACCTGATGACCTACGGCAAGATCGTTGGCGGCGGCATGCCGCTCGCCGCCGTCGCGGGCAAGGCCAAGCTCCTCGATTGGATCGATGGCGGGTTTTGGCAATTCGGCGACGACTCCACGCCCACCGGCCGCACGATTTTCACCGGCGGCACGCACAATCGTCACCCGCTCGCCTTGGCCGCCGCGAACGCCGCGCTCGATTATCTGATCGAGCAGGGGCCCGCGCTGCACGAGGCCGTGAACCGTCGGACGGAACGGCTGGGCAAGGAGCTCAACGCCTTTCTCGAAGCGGAGGCCGTCTCGTTCCGCGTGGCCTGGTTTGGCTCGCAATTCCGATTCGAAGCCCTGGGCGATCCGTTCGATCTCGAGGTCTTTTTCTATCTGCTCACCGAGCAGGGCTTCTACACCTGGGAGCAGCGCATCTGCTGTCTGTCGATCGCGCACACCGACGAGGACGTCGATCGGCTGATCGAGGCGTCCCAGCACGCCGTGGCGCAAATGCGCGCCGGCGGTTTCGCCGTTCAGGCGGGTGCTCGTGCGCCGCGCCGCGTGCTGCCGCTGTCGTCCGTGCAGCATCGGCTGTACGCGTTGTGCCAGCGCGAAGGCGCGGAAATGCCGTATCACCTGTCCGGCGTGTGGGAAATGCGCGGGCCGGTGAATCTCTTCAAGCTGCAGGACGCTTTTCAGGAAATCGTCCGCCGTCACGAGAGCCTCCGCACCGCCTTCGGTCTGATCGGGGGAAAACCCTGCCAATATGTTTTCGAGGAGCCGCGTTTCTTCCTCGAAGCCGTGCAGGCTCAGGGGAAGTCGGCCGACGAGCTGCTCGCGGCATTCATTCGTCCGTTCAATCTCGAGCAGCCGCCGCTCTTGCGCGTCGGTTATGCGACCGTCGAACCGGGACGCACGCTGCTCTTCATCGACGTCCATCACATCGCGGCCGACGGGCTGTCGATGAACGTGATCCTCACGGAATTCGCGAAGCTGTACGACGGCGTGGCCCTCGGGCCGGTCAAGCGCCAGTACCGGCACGCGATCGAAGAAGGCGAGTCGCGCAAGCGGCTGCCGGAATACAAGGCGGAGGAAAGCTACTGGCTGAAGGAGATGGCGGGCGAAATTCCGCTGCTCGAGCTGCCCACGGACTGGCCGCGCTCGGGCGCGATGGATTTTCGCGGCGACAAATGCGGCCTCGTGATCGATGCCGAGCGCACCCGCCGCTTGGAGCTGCTCGCGCGCGAACACGGTGCGTCGCTCTACATGGTCTTGCTCGGGGCCTACGTCGCCTTGCTGCACCGGCTGACCAACGCCGAGGACCTGATCGTCGGTTTGCCCGTGGCAGGCCGTCCGGGCGCGGACAACGACGAGGTCGTCGGCATGTTCGTCAATTCGCTGCCGTTGCGCTTCCGGCCGAAGGCGGACCAGCCGTTCGTCGACTTGCTGCGCGCGCTGCGCGCGACCTGCCTCGGCGCGTACGATCATTCCGAGTACGCGTTCGCCGAATTGGTGGAGCAGCTCGATCTGCCGCGTAATCCGGATCGGAGTCCGCTGTTCGACACGATGTTCGCGTACGAGAGCGCAGACGACCGTGTGATGCGGACGCGCGAGCTGGAGATTCGGACGATCGATCAATTCGAAGGCTCGGGCATGTTCGATCTGAGCGTCGATATCATCCGCGAGCGCGGCGCCTTGAGCGTGCGGTTCCACTACGCGACCCGGCTCTTCCGCGGCGAAACGATCCGGCGTTACGGCGCGGCCTTCGACCGCTTGCTCGATGCGCTGCTGGCGCAGCCGTCGCAGGCGCTCGGCCGTTTGCCGATGCTGCCGGCCGCCGAGCTGGCGTTGGTGACGACCGGCTTCAACCAGGCGTCGGGGAAAGCGGACACGAGCCACACGCTGATTTCGCTCTGGACCAAGGCCGTGCAAGCTCACGCGAGCGCCATCGCGCTCGTGGGCAATGGGCGCACGCTCACGTTTCGCGAAACCGATGCACTGGCGGATGCCGTCGCCCGCCGCCTGGCCAAGGACTTTGGCGTCAACGCCGGCGATCGGGTGGCCTTGCTGGTCGAAGCGAGCGAACGGATGGTCGTCGCGCTGCTCGGCGTGATGAAGGCCGGCGCGGCCTACGTGCCGATCGACGTCGCCAATCCGCCGGAGCGCGTGCGTGCGCTGCTGCGCGATGCGGCCGCGCGCGTGCTGATCGTCGACGCCGCGCCCGCCTGGTCGGAAGCGGGCGTGCCAACCGTGACGCTCGACGCGCTGTGCCGGCCGGCACCCGCCAACTACCCGGCGCCGGCCGCGCCGACGCCGAACTCGCTCGCGTACGTCATTTATACCTCGGGCAGCACCGGCAAACCGAAGGGCGTGATGATCGAGCACGGCGCCGCCGCGAACTCCGTGCAGTGGCGCATGCGAGCGTATCCGTTCAACGCGCAGGACGCGACGCTCCTCATGCCGACGTATGCGTTCGACGCGTCGGTTTTGGATATCTTTCCGACGCTCTCGTGCGGCGCGCGCCTCGTCGTCGTAAGCGCCGCGGACAAACGCGATCTCGCCGCGCAGGCGGCGCGACTCCAGCGCGAGAAAATCACCAATCTGCTGCTCACGCCGAGCCTGTATTTTCTCTATCTCGATGAGATCGGCGCCGCGCTGACGGGTTTGCGTTGGGTCTGCGTGGCGGGCGAGGCGACCACGCTGTCGCTCGTGCGCAAGCATTTCGAGCGACTGCCGCAGGTGCGCTTGTTCAACGAGTACGGCCCGACGGAAAACAGCGTCGTCACGACCTTCATCGAGCTGTGCCCCACGGATACCACGGTTTCGATCGGTCGTCCCGTCGCCGGACATCACGTGCACATCATTCAGCCCAACGGCGAATTCTGCGGCATCGGCGTCCCGGGCGAACTCGTCGTCGGCGGCGCGGGCTTGGCGCGCGGATATCTCAATCAACCCACGTTGACGGCCGCGGCGTTCACGCCGGCACCGTGGGACCCGCAGCAACGTATCTACCGCACGGGCGATCTCGCGCGCTGGCGGGCGGATGGCACGCTGGACTTTCTCGGACGCCGCGACGGTCAGGTGAAGTTGCGCGGTTATCGCATCGAGCTCGACGAGATCGAGGACGTCCTGCGCCGCCAACCCGGCGTGAACGCGGCCGCCGTGAAACTGGCGCCCGTCGGAGGCGAACCGCAGTTGATCGCCTATCTCGCCGGCAAGGCCGGCCTCGACGAAGCCGCCCTGCGTCTGGCGTGTCAGGACGCGCTGCCGGTGTACATGGTGCCCTCGCTCTTCGTCCGCTTGGACATCATGCCGCTCAATGCGAGCGGCAAGGTCGATCGTCACGCGCTGGCCGTGCCGCAGGACTTGCCGACGCGCTCGGCCGGCGGTGCGCCGCAGGGCGACCGCGAACTCGCCCTGGCCCAAGTCTGGCGCGAGGTCCTGAAGCAGTCGGAGCTCGGTCGCGACGACGATTATTTCCGCTTGGGCGGCGACTCGATCAAGGGCATCCAAATCATCTCGCGTTTGCTGCAGGCGGGCTGGCGTCTCGATATGCGCTGGCTGTTCCGCTATCCGACGATCGCGGGCCTGGCCCCCCGCCTCGAACCGACGCATCGTGCGGCCGGAGCCGCGGCGGCGGAGGGCGTGGGCGATGTGCCGCTTGGGCCGATTCAACGTTGGTTCTTCGCCACCTGCACACTTCAGCCCGCGCATTTCAACCAAGGCGTGTGGCTCGACGGCCGGGGCCGTTGGAATATCGAGGCGATGCAGACGGCGCTGCGCCATGTCGTGGCCGCGCACGATGCGTTTCGGTATCGCTACGCTCAGGAAGCGGGCCACTGGCGCCAGCATTGCGTCGCGGGCACCGGTACGCTTGCGCTCCGCGTGGTGGATTTACGCGGCATCGCCGAGATCGAGCAGCAGGTTGCCGAATTGATTTGCGCCGAGCAGGCGGCAATCGATCTGGCGCAAGGTCCGCTCACCCGCGCGGTCGTCGTGCGGACCGACGTGCAGGACCGCTTGTTCTGGACCGTCCACCATCTCGTCGTCGACGGCGTGTCGTGGCGGATCCTCCTCGAAGATTTGGCCGCGGCCTATGCGGCGGCGAGCGCGGGACAATCGCTGCCGCGCCTGCTGCGCACCGCGAGCTTTGGGCATTGGACCCGCACCGTCGGCACAGCTGTCGGCGAAGGTTTGCTCGCAGACGAGGCGAAATACTGGCAGGCCATCGCGGCGCAGCCCGAGCCGCGTTTGCCTTACGACCGGGCGCAGGGCGCCGGCTCGGTCGCCGATGTGCGTAGCGTGGCGGCGACCTTGAGCGCCGATGTGACGGAGCGCTTGCTGCAGACGGCCCATGCGACGTATCGCACGCGCGGCGTAGAGCTGCTCGTCGCCGCACTCCGCCTCGCGTATGCCGAATGGAATCCGGGCCAGCCGCTCGAGCTCATGCTCGAAGGCCATGGTCGCGAGAGCACGTTGGCGGACGTCGATGTCAGTCGCACCGTCGGCTGGTTCACGAGCGTTTATCCGGTGCAGTTTGCGCCGTTGTCGGCCGCTGCCGGCACGCATCCGATTCGCGAGACGAAAGAGCAGCTGCGGCGCGTGCCGCGCAACGGTGCGGGCTACGGCTGGTGGCAAGCGAATGGCGCGAGCTTCGCTCGTCCGGAGCGCTTGCAGGCGGCGATCAGTTTCAACTTCGTCGGCGCGTTCGACCCGGCCGAGAATGGCGCCGCCTTTGTTCTGAGCGCCGAGCGTCCGATCGCCGCGCAAGATCCGCGGCAACCCGTCGAGCAATCGATCGCGCTCGTCGGCTATGCGACCGGCGGCCGCATGCACTGGAACGTCGAATACGATAGCAAGCGTTGGTCGGAGACGACGATCCGCCGGTTGTTGGATCGGTTCGTGCAGGCGCTGAACGAGGTGTTGGCGCTCACGTCGGCGTCGCCGGCCGTGGTGTCGACGCCGTCGGATTTCGTCTATCGGCAGCTGGATTTGCCGGCGTTCGATCGGATGGTCGAGCGGCGCGAGTGGTCGGCCGAGGCCATCGAAGACATTTACCCGCTGTCGCCGATGCAGAAGGGCCTGTTCTATGAGGCAATCAAGGCGCCGTCGTCGGAAGCCTATTTCGAGCAGATGTCGTTCTGCCTCGAAGGCCCCGTCAATCTCGATGCTCTCCAGCAGGCGTGGCGCGATCTCGTGGCGCGGCATCCCGCGCTGCGGTCGGTCTTCGTGCAGGCGGAGGGCAACGACGAGCCGCTGCAGGTGGTGTTCCGCTCGCAGGACGCCGCGGTGTCGGTGGCGTCGTTGATCGGGCAGAGCCCCGAGCAGCAGCGAAAAGCGGTCGAGGAATTCCAAACCGCCGATCGCACGTCGGCCTTCGCGCTCGAGTTTGGCCCCTTGATGCGCGTGCGCATTTTCCAGCTCGGGCGCGACCGGCTGCAGTTGGTCTGGAGCCATCACCACATCCTGATGGACGGCTGGTGCGTGGGGATCTTGTACGAGGACCTGATGCGCTGCTACGAGGCGCGCGGGCAAGGTCGGGAGCCCAAGCTCGAAATTCCGGCCGACTACCGCAATTACCTCCGCTGGCTCGAAACGCTGAACCGGAAAGCGTCGGCTGACTTCTGGCGGCGCGAGCTGGCCGGTTGCGACCGGATGATGTCGCTGCCCCGCCAACAGGCGGCCGGCGCGGGCGACTATCGGTGCGCCAAGTCCAAGGTGCGCCTCGACGGCGTCGCGTGGGGCAAACTGCAAACCCTCGCGAAATCGCAGGGCGCAACCACGGGCACGCTGCTGAACGCCCTCTGGGGCATCTTGCTCGCGCGCTACAATCAGGCCGACGACGTGGTCTTCGGCAGCATCGTGTCGGGCCGTCCGGAATCGGTGCCCGAGGTCGAGAAGATGGTCGGCCTTTTCATCAACGCTCTGCCGGTCCGGCTGCGGTTCGCCGCGACCGCGACGCTCGCCGACGCGTTGCGGCAATTCCAAGCGCAGGCGCTGGAACGTCGCGCGCACGAATACCTTCCGCTGGCCGAGATCACCGAGGCTGCCGGTCTCCGCGAAGTGTTCGATCATCTCGTCGTCCTGGAAAATTATCCGATGGACGAGGAGCTGCGCGGCGATGGCGACGGGCAGCCGGCGAAGACCCGCCCGCGGTTGGCGCAGATCGAAGGCTTCGAGCGCACGCATCTGGATTTCACCCTGGTCGCCGTGCCGCGCGGCCCAGCGCTGGAAATCGAGATGACCTACAACGCCGCGGTCTACAGCGGGGCGCAGATCGAACGGGTGCAGGCGCACCTCGTCCAATTGGTGAACGCGGTCGCCGCGCAGCCGTCGGTCCCGTGTCTCGACGTCGACTTTATTCCCGCGGCCGAGCAGCGGCTGCTCGAGAGCTGGAACGAAACCGCCGCGCGTTATCCGACGGACGCGACGATCCATGGCCTGTTCGCCGAGCAGGCGGCCCGCCATCCGGGCCGGCCGGCGGTGACGACGAATGGCCAGAGTCTCACGTATGCGCAGCTCAACGGCGCGGCCCGACAACTCGCGAGCGAGCTGGTCGATGCCGGCGTGCGCGTCGGCGACCGCGTAGCGATTTGGCTGCCGCGCGGCAACGACATGATCGTGTCGCTGCTGGCGACGATCATGGCCGGCGGTTGTTACGTGCCGCTCGACCCAGAATACCCGGAAGAGCGGTTGCGGTTCATCCTCGAGGACAGCGGTGCGCGGGTCGTCATTGCCCATTCGCAACACCGCTCTCCGTTTGGTTCCGTGCGTGAAATCTGTCTCGACGCTCCCGCCACGAAAGCGACCGCGACGTTGCCGGCGGTGAAGCCCGAGACGCCCGCGTACATCATCTACACCTCGGGTTCCACCGGGAAACCCAAGGGCTGCCTCATCACGCATCGCAACGTCGTGCGATTGCTGAAAAACGATCGCTTTGATTTCACCTTCGGTCCGGACGACGTCTGGATCGTCGCGCATTCGTTCTGTTTCGATTTCTCGGTGTGGGAAATGTACGGCGCGCTCACCTATGGCGGGCGCGTGGTCGTTGCTCCCCGCGAGATCGTCCGCGACATCCGCACCTTCGTGGATCTCGTCATCGCGGAACGCGTGACCGTGCTGAATCAGACGCCGGCCGCGTTTTACGCCTTCCTGGCGGAGGGCCTGAAGCGCACCACGCACGATTTCTCCTCGCATCTGCGCTACGTCGTCTTCGGTGGCGATCGGCTCGAGGCGCAGTACCTTTCGGAATGGGCGGATCGCTACGACGCGGATCGCCCGCAGCTGATCAACATGTACGGCATCACGGAGACGACCGTGCACGTGACGTTCCATCGGGTGACCGACGCGGAAATCCGCGCGGGCGACGGACGCAGCATCATCGGCCGGCCGCTGCCCGAAACCCAAGTCTGGGTGCTCGATCGTCAGCAACGCGTGCTGCCGATCGGCATGGTGGGCGAACTCTACGTCGGCGGGACCGGCGTGGGAATGGGCTATCTCAATCGCCCCGAGCTGACCGCCGAACGCTTCTTGCCCGATCCGCAAGGTCACGGTCGCCGGCTGTATCGGTCGGGCGATATCGGACGTTGGCGCGACGACGGCAAACTCGAGTACCTCGGCCGCAACGATCATCAGGTGCAGGTGCGCGGTTTCCGCGTGGAGCTCGGCGAAGTCGAGGCGGCCTGCCTCGCCCAAGACGGCATCGAGAAGGCCGTCGTCTTGCCGCACGAAGAAACCGCCGGACAGGTCGAGCTCGTGGCGTATCTCGTTGGCGCGCGACGCAGCGCGTCGGAAATGCGCACGGCTCTCGTCGGACGACTGCCGCAGTACATGGTGCCGAGCTACTTCGAATGGGTCGCGGCGATTCCGCTCACGGCCAACGGCAAAATCGACCGCAAGGCGCTGCCGAAACCGGGTGCCGGCGCCGGCAACCCCCGCGACACCGCGGCCCCGCGCAACGCCACCGAACGCACGCTGCTCGAGCTCTGGCAGGAGGTCCTGGGCGTCGCCCACATCGGCATCCACGATAATTTCTTCGATCTCGGCGGCCAAAGCCTGAAGGCCGTGCGCCTGCGCGCGAAGATCGAGACCGCGCTCAACGCGACGGTCTCGTTGCGCGATCTTTTCGCGCGGCCGACGATCGCGGAATTGGCGCAAGCGATCGCGACTCCCGATGGCGGCGAGCCACCGGCCGCGGGCGTGAGCGCCGATCTGGCCGAGCTCGTCGAGGGACTGACGCCCGAGGAAATCGAAGCCCAACTACGCAAGCTGCAGCTCTGATGGATCGGGCCACCCTGCAGGCGAAGTTGGGCGCGCTCACGCCGGAGCAGCAAGAGCAGCTCAAGAAGCTGCTCGCCGCGAAGCGCGACGCCAACGCCAAGCGCACGTCGGCCGCGACGGCGCCATTGGAGGGCGCGATTCCGCGCGTCCCCGACGCGGAAGACTACGCGCTGAGCTTCGCTCAAAAACGCCTTTGGATGCAGGAGGAGCTCAGCGAGGGCGGCTCCGCGGCCTATAATGTCCCGCTCGCCGTCGTCTTGCGCGGCACACTCGATGTCACTGCGCTCGAAACCGCCTTTCGTTGCCTCATGGAGCGTCACGCCGTGCTGCGCACGCGCTTCGTGCGACGTAATGGCGAGCCGCGCCAAGTCATTGTGTCGTCGCCGCCATGGGCCATCGAGCGCTGGCCGGCGCGGGAAGGCGAGGGCGCCCATGCCGATTTTCACCAGCGCGCGGAGGCGATGGCCAGTCGTCCGTTTGCGTTGGAACACGAGCTGCCGTTTCGCGCGGCCGTGATGCCGCTCGGCCCGCAGGAGCATGGCTTGGCGCTGACGTTTCATCATATCGCCTGCGATGGACGTTCCGTGGCGACGCTGATCGGCGAGCTCGAGCAGGCCTATGTGCAGGCGACGCGTCGCGAGACCGCCGCGCGTCCGAGCTCGGCGCTGCGTTACGTCGATTATGCCGCCTGGCATCGCGACTGGATGGCGAGCCCCGCCGGGAGCAAAGCGAAGCATTACTGGTTGCAGCAGTTCGCGGAAATTCCCGAGCCCCTCGAGCTGCCGGGCGATTTTCCGCGGCCTTCCGTCCAGGATTTTTCCGGCCGGCATTTGCACCGGAAACTTGCTGCCGGCACTCGCGAACGGCTCGCCGAGGTCGGGCAGCGCGTTGGCGCGAGTCTCTTCGGCACCTTGCTCGCGGCGGTCGTGACTTTCCTGCATCGCTACGCCGGTCGCGACGACATCACGGTCGGTTCGCCGGTGGAAGGCCGGCCGCACGCGGAACTGGACGAACTCGTCGGCTTCTTCGTCAACACGCTCCCGCTGCGCACGAAGCTGACCGCGACGGATTCGTTTCTGGCCGTCGTCGAACGCGTGCGCGACGGCGTGCTGGAGGCGGTCGAGCATCAGGGATGCCCGTTCGACGTGATGGTGCAATCGCTGCCGCTCGAGCGGGATCTTTCGCGCCCGCCGCTGTTCACGGTGATGATGGGCCTCACGCGCGCGCAGGAGGAGACGTTGCGCTTGCCGGGGGTGCGGGCCGAGGTCGTTCCGCTCGGGCTGCGCACCAGCAAGGTGGCCCTGACGTTCCATTTCGTCGAAACGGCGGAGGGACTGGAGCTCGATCTCGAGTACGCCACGGCGTTGTTTTCCGAGGCGCGGATGCAGCGCCTCGCGGCATGCTTCGAGACGATGCTCGGCGCGGCCTTGGCGATGCCGGCTGGAGTGATCGGCGATTTGAGTTTGTTGAGTCCCGCGCAGGTTGCGACGTGGTTGAAAACGGCGAATCCGCCGCCGGCCGCGTACCCGCACGACCGTTCGCTGGCCTCGCTTTTCCGGGAACAGGTGGCGCGCGATCGCGACGCGCCGGCGGTGGCGTACGACGGCCAAACGTTCACCTACGCGCAGCTCGACCGGATGTCCGATGCCATCGCCGGCCACCTCGTCGGACGATTGGGCGCGCTGCGGATCGACGAGCCGATCGCGCTGCAAGTGGATCGTTCGGAGCGGATGCTCGCCGCGCTGCTCGGCATTTTGAAAGCGGGCGGCTGTTACCTGCCGATCAACCCGGGAACGCCGCTCGAGCGCGTCCGCACCTTGCTCACGCTGAGCGGCGCGCGTCTACGCCTGACTGAAGGCGAGCCTGCGGTGCCGGGCTGGAACGGCAGCGATGTGGACCTGCGCACCTGGTGCAGCACACCGCCGCCGGTCACGGCGAGCAGCGGAGTTGGCGAGGGCAGCGGTGCAGGCCGACGGCTCGCGTACATCATCTTTACGTCAGGCTCGACCGGCGAACCGAAGGGCGTGTTGATCGAGCAGCACTCGGTCGTGCGGCTGGTCCGCAACACGGAAAACGGATAGCGCTCCTGGAAACGTCGAATTCGCTCCAGCAGCTCGGTCCCGGCGATCGCGTGTTGCAGACGGGCTCGCTCGCCTTCGATGCGTCGACGTTCGAGATCTGGGGGCCGCTGCTCAACGGCGGCTGCTGCTGCCTGCCGCGCGGCAAGGAAATCTTGGAGATCGATCAGTTCGGTGCGCTCGTGAAGGCGACCGGCGCGACGACGTGCTTCCTGACCACAGGTCTGTTCAACCAGATCGCCGACTTCAATCCGGAGGCCTTTCGCGAACTGAAGCATCTGCTGACCGGCGGCGAGAAAGTTTCAGTGCCCCACGTGAATCGCGTGCTGGCCGCGGCGCCGAAGCTCACGGTGCTGCACGTGTACGGCCCTACGGAGAACACGACCTTCTCCACGTGGTATCGCATCGGCGGCGAACATCGTCACGACGTCCCGATCGGCCGGCCGCTCGCGCATTCGACGATCTACATTCTCGACGAGCGCGGCAACGTGCAGCCGCCGGGTGTCGTGGGCGAAATCTATTGCGGGGGAGACGGCATCGCGCGCGGCTATCTCGGGCGACCCGACGCGACTGCTGACCGATTTGTCCCGGATCCGTTTTCCGGGCGGCCCGGCACGCGGCTTTATCGCACGGGCGATTTCGGCCGCTGGGATGAAGCAGGGAACGTCGAGTTCGCGGGGCGGCGCGACGATCAGGTCAAGATCCGCGGTTTCCGCATCGAGCTCGGCGAGGTGGAATTGCGCCTCCGCGCCCAGCCTGGCGTGCAGCAAGCCGTGGTCGTGGCCCGGCCTGCCGGCGGCACGCACGAGCTGGTCGCGTATCTCGTCGCGCCTGGACTCGCCGCGGAGGAAACGCTGCGCACGGGACTCGCGAAGGTGCTGCCCGATTACATGGTTCCGAGCTACTTCGTGTTGCTCGACGCGCTGCCGCTGAACGCGAGCGGCAAAGTAAACCGCAAGGCGCTGCCACCGCCGCGGCCGGCGGAGCCGGAAACGACGCGCGCAGCGGCGAACTTCACCGACCCGAAAGAACAGGCCTTGGCCGCGGCGTGGACGGATGTGCTCGGACGTCCGCCGGCCAATGGCGAGGCGCATTACTTCAATTCCGGTGGCGATTCGATCAAGGCGATCCAGATGACGGCGCGTTTGCGCGCGCGCGGATACCGCTTGACGCTGCGCGACGTGTTTGGCCGGCCGCGGTTCGCCGACCTCGCGGCAGCCTTGGTTGCGGGCGAGGGGAGCGAGGTCGAGGCGTTGGCGGAGACGGGCGAGGTGCCCCTCACGCCGATCCAGCGCTGGTTCCTGGAGACCTACGCGCCACCCTACGATCATTTCAATCAGGCCACCTTGCTCGAATCGGACGAACCCTTGCGGCCCGATCTCTTGCGCCAGGCGCTGCAGCAACTCGTCGACCGCCATGGTATGCTGCGCTGCCGGCTGCACAAAACCGATGGCGCCGTCGATTGGACGCAAACGATCGCGCCGGGCCCGGGCACGTTTCTCTGGCGCGAGGACGATCTCAGCGCCAAGTCGAGCGAAGCCGCGGAGGTGGCGTACGCGACGGCGGCGAGCGAATTGCAGCGCGGGCTGTCGCTCGCGGAAGGACGGCTCGTGGCGGCAGGATTTTTCCGCACGACGAAGTCGGACCGCCTGCTGCTCGTGATTCATCACTGGGCGGTCGATGGCATTTCCTGGCGGATTCTCGTCGGCGAGTTGGAGACGATTTATCGCGGCTTGCTGGCCGGCGCCGCATCGTCGCTGGCGAAGCCGGGCGCATTTCGCGCCTGGGCCCAGAGTCTCGTCGCCTACAGCAAGAGCGAAGCGCTCGCGCGCGAAACGCGGTATTGGGAGGCGTTGGCGAAACGCATTCCGCCGGCCGAGCCCGCGCCCGCACTCGCCGTGGCCGAGCGGCAAGAAACGGTTTTCGCGGCGGATCTCACGCAACGACTGCTCACGGAGGCGCATCGCGCATACGGCACGCAAGTCGGCGAGTTGCTCCTCGCGGCCTTCGGCCGAGCCTGGGCGGAGTGCGGCGGCGGAGACTCGGTCGCCGTCGCGATGGAAGGGCACGGACGCGAAAGCTGCGTGGGCTCCGTCGATGCGAGCGCGACGGTCGGATGGTTCACGAGCATGTGGCCGTTCGTGCTCAACGGCGGCGGCAAGTGGTCCGAGCGCATCCGCACCGTGAAGGATGCGTTGCGCGCCGTGCCGGAGCGCGGGGTCGGCTATGGCGTCATCCGATACCTGCAAGGCCGGATGGCGGACGCCACGGCGCCGCGGATCAGTTTCAACTACCTCGGCGCCTTCGATGGCGGCAGCGGCGCGCTGTTCCACGGCGGCAGCGATGTCCCGACTGGCGACCCTGCAGCCGCGCATCTCGGCGC
>CBINOT010000062.1:0-27647 GCA_966252355.1 uncultured Opitutus sp.
GTCGTTAACGGGAGGGCTCGGAGACAAGTTCAACGTTGAATGTTCGACGTTCGGCCGTCGAACTCCATGGCTTTCCGCCCGCATGTCCGCCGAAATCCACCAGCACGCCCGCGAACGCCTGCGCTTCGAAGGCAATGTATCCGTCGCCGACCGGCTGGCGGCGTGCAAGGACTTCTTGAAATCCGAAACGGCGGCGCTGCGTGCCCGGCACGATGCCGGCGCGTCGGGTTTGCAAATCACCCACGAGCGCGCCGAGACGATCGACGAGTTGCTGCGCAACCTCTTCGACTACGCAGTAACGTCGTATGCGCGGGGTCGTGAATCCCCCTCGACGCCGGTCGCCCTCGTCGCGCTGGGCGGTTATGGACGCGGCGAACTCTCTCCCTGGAGCGACGTCGACGTGATGTTCCTGTTTCCGACGAAGACGCCCGCCGCCGAAGCGAAGCCGCTGCAAGAGCATCTCACCAACGAGATTCTCTATATTCTCTGGGATTGCGGGCTGAAAGTCGGCCACTCCACCCGCACGATCGACGATGCGTTTGCCGAGGCCCGCAAGGACATCCAAACGAAGACCGCGCTGCTCGAAGCCCGGCTGGTCGCCGGATCCGAAAAGCTCTACGCGACCTTCTCTCAGGCCTATCGCAGCTACTACATCAGCGAGGATCCCAAGGGTTATATCGAGGCACGACTCGACGATCAGGCGAATCGCCGGTCGAAATTCGCGAACACGGTTTTCAACCAAGAACCGGATATCAAGAGCGGCGTCGGCGGACTGCGCGATTACCAGAACGCCGTCTGGATGGCGCGGGTGAAGCTCGACATCACGACGATCAATGAGCTCGCGGCGCAGAACTACCTGCGCGTCGACGACCTCACGGCCTTTTGCCGCTCGTACGATTTCCTGCTGCGCGTCCGCAACGAGCTGCATTTCATGAGCGCGCGCGCCAGCGACGTCATGAGCCTCGATCTGCAGCCGCGTATTGCCGAGAAGCTCGGCTACACCGATCCCGAGATGCTCGTCCGCGTCGAGCAGTTCATGCAGGAGTATTACAAGGCGGCGCAGACGATCTATCGCGTTTCCAAGCTCGTGGAAGATCGTCTCGCGCTAAGCATCGGCCGCAACGGCCAGGGCGGGGGCCGGTCCTTCCGCGAATCGCTTCTCGCCTCGCGCTTTCAAAAGACGAAACGCATCGACGGTTTCGTCCTCCGCGGGCGTGAGCTCGTCGCGGAGAAGCCGGAAGTCTTTCGCGACGATCCGGTGCGGTTGATTCGCGTGTTCCGCCACAGCCAGCAGCTCGACGCCGCGCTGGACTTCCACCTCGCGGACCTCATCCGGACCTCGCTGCCGCTGATGACACGGGAAGTCGCGCATTCGAAAGACGCGAGCGTGTGTTTTCGGACGATTTTGTCGGAAGCCGGCGCGGTCTATCCGGTGCTCGCCAAGATGCACGAGCTGGGCGTGCTGGGAAAATTCGTGCCGGAATTCGATGCCCTCACCTGCCTCGTGCAGCACGAGTATTATCATCGCTACACCGCGGACGTGCACACGCTGAATGCGATCCACGAACTGGACCGCATTTATACCGAAGCGGAGCCCATCACGCTCAAGTACCGGGCGGCGCTGCACGAAACCGAAGACGCCTCCCTGCTTTATCTCACGTTGCTCCTGCACGACATCGGCAAGGCGGAAGGGATTCGCGGGCATGCCGAGAGCGGGGTACGGCTCTCGACGCCGATCCTGGAGCGGCTTGACGTGTCGCCCGAGGATCGCGAGCTCGTGACATTTGTCATAAAAAATCACCTCGCGATGGCACGATTCTGGCAGAAGCGAGACGTAGATGATCCCCAAACAGCGATCGCTTTCGCCGAGCTCGTCGGCACGGCGGAGCATCTCCGCCACCTTTACGTGCACACCTTCTGCGATGCGCGCGCGACGGCGGCCGACCTATGGAATAGCTACAAGGACACGTTGCATACGACGCTTTATCGAACGACGTTCGAGCGTTTGAAGCACGGTGAAGCCGTCGATGCGTCACAGCAGGAAAAGAAGAAAATGACCCAACAGGAACTCATCTCCAAAACGATTCCCGGCATCAGCTCCGACGAGATCAACGCGCATTTCAGCCTGCTGCCCGACCGGTACTTCATTCACACCGATTCGAGCGAGATCGCGCTCCATATCCAGATGGTCAATCGGTTGCTCCAATCGATTACCTCCGCCGACTCCGTCAGCTCCCTCCGCCCCATCATCGAATGGAAAGACGACCTGAACCGCTCGCTGACGGTCGTCAACGTCGTCACGTGGGACCGCGCCGGGCTGTTCTACAAGCTCGCGGGGGCATTTAGCGTCGCCGGCCTGAGCATTCTCGGCGCGAAAGTCATTTCGCGCACCGACCACATCGCGATCGACACGTTTTATGTCGTCGAGCCTGGCCGCGGCCCGGTGCAAAACGCGATCGCCCAGGAAAAATTCGCGAAGACGATCGAAGAGGCGCTGGTCGCGAATCGCGATTTGCTGCCGGATATCGCGGCGCAAGCGAAACGGCTCGCCGCCACGCGTTATCTCTCCACCTCGAGTGGCGAAACGCTCCAAAGCGCGTTTCCTCCAACCGTCGAGGTCTACCACGAACTCTCGATGCAACGCACAATCGTCGAAGTGCAGGCGCGCGACCAAATCGGCCTCCTTTATCGGCTGGCGAAGTCGATTTCCGATCACAGCTTCGACATCACCTTCGCACGGATCGGCACCGAACGCGGCGTGGCCATCGACACCTTCTACATCGAAGACGCGAACGATGAGCCGATCGAAGACGAGACCCGGCTGCACACCTGGCGCGATGCCTTGAACGAAGTGATCGCACCGACTGCGGCCGCTGCGCCTGCCACCGCGGCCGCGAAATAGGCGAACCGTCCTCGGTGAGCCGCGGCCCCTCGACCGCCTCGGGCCCTTCCTGGTCGAAACGGCTCGGCGAAACGCGTCGCCCTGCCCTCAGGTTATTTGGCGAGTCTCAATAGCCAAAGCCGACGGCTATTTCCGCTCGTTCGATTGCTGCCGCACGAGCACAAGCAGCACGCAGCCCACGAACACGTCGCCTAGCCCAGCCATCGCTCGGGCGGGAAACGACATGCGCCGCAGCGCGAAGAGGACGACCACTCCCGTGACGATGAGGACGACACCGAGTGTCGTCACGAGCCGCTTTTGACGGGCAAACTTCCGTTGGACGTTAAGATTGTCGCTCATAGCTGGGCGCCAAGTCCTCACGCTTCACTTCGAAGATGTCGAGCTTGCCGGCTGCCGCGCCGATAACTGCGCGGCCAATCCGTCACTTCGCCAGCGGCAAGGTCACGCGCATCGTGGTGCCCTTCGGGCTCGTTTCGAGCAGCGTGATGTCGCCGTGATGCGAAACGAGAATCCGCTTCGCAATGGCGAGCCCCAGCCCGGTCCCATCGGGCCGGCCGGAAAGGAACGAATCGAACACGCGATCGCGAATCGACTCCGGAATGCCATGGCCGGTGTCGGCTATGTCGACGTGCGCGAGGTGCCCGTTCGGTCCTTCGCCGCCGACGATCGAAATGCCGATCGTGCCGCCGTCCGGCATCGCATGCGTGGCATTCAACAGCAGATTGAGCAGCACTTGTTGAATCTGCCCTTTGTGCGCATCAACGAAGAGCTGCGTCGGCGGCGCGTCGAAGCGCAGTGCAACTTTGCTCTGCGCCAGCTTCAGCCGCACGAGCACCAGCGTGTCGTCGACGATGTCCGCGAGCGACCAGCGCGAATGCAAACTCGTCGGCGCTTTGGCGAAATTCAGCACCCGCGAGACGATCGCCTCCAGCTGATCGAGCTTCTCGCCGATCACGCGCATGTCCGTCCGCCGCGGATCGTCTTCGCCGAAGTCGACGCCAAGGCCGCCATGCAAGAGCTTCAAAACCGTGAGCGGGTTTCGAATCTCGTGCGCGATCTCCGCGGCCAAAAGCCCCAGGGTCGTCAACCGCTCGTTTTTGCGCAGCACGTCTTCGCTCTGAAACACCCGCGCGTACAAACGCGCATTTTGCAGTGCGACCGCCCCGAGGCTGGCGAGTGCGGCACAAAGGCGTTTCTCGTCATTGTCGAAGCGATGCAAGCGATCGGTAAACACCGCCAGCACGCCCAGCACCTCGCCTTCGAAGATCATCGGCGTGGCCAACACCGACGTCAGCGTGCGATCGTTCGGCAGATCCGACAATTCACGGAAGTCCGGAGTCTGCACGTCAGGGAACGAAACCGCCCGGCGGGTGTGGATCGCTGCGGCAACGAGACACGAGTCGAGCGGCAGCGACTCCACCGGCAAGGGCATGATCAGGGCGCCGGTCAACGACGCAAACCGCACGGTCTCCGTCACCGCATCGTGCAAATACAGCGCACACGCGCGCGCCGGCAGCATCCGGCGCGCTTCGCGGGTCAACGTGTCGAAAAGCTCCTGTTGCTCGAGCTTCGTCACGAGCGACTGACCCGCGGTAATAAGCGATTCGAGCTGTCGCGCCTTGCCCTGCAGATGACGCAGTTGCCACAACCGCTGCAAGACGCGGGCGGCTTCGTTCGCCAACGGCTCGAGTGCCGCCAGATCGAGGGCGGTGAAGCCGCCGACGCGATCGCTTTCGAGATCGATCACGCCCACGACCGTATCTTCGTGCAGCATCGGCACCGCCATTTCACAGCGCGCCGACTCCCGCACCGCGATGTAACGGGGTTCGGTTTCGACGTTCGGCACGAGCAACGGGCGGCGATTCAGGACGCACCAACCCGTGATGCCATGGCCAAGCTTGAGGCCATGCTGCTCCGGCGCGGGGTCGAGGCCGGTCTGGACTTCGGTTTCGAGCCGTCCGGTGTCGGGGCTCAGCAAAGCGATCGAGCCGGCGTCGGCGCCAAATGTCGTCACGACGAGATCGAGCATCTCGCGCAGCGCAATCTGCGGATCGTCGATCCGTGCCGCCAGCGAGGAAATCTCGTATAAGGCGGGCAGCACGCGAGCGTCGGAATATGGCGGGGAGCCGTCCACGGCGGCGAGGTTGGTGGATCGAACCGCGATGGCCAGAATTTCCCGAGCGGCGCCGCTGGCAGGAAACGCTCGGGAATGTTTCCGAAGTTGCGCGGAATTCCACCGCGCGTCACTGTCGGCCGATGCTTGCAACTCTCGTCATGACCGTGATCGGCGCGGATCGGCCCGGTCTAGTGCAAATGGTCGCCACGCGCGTGGCCGATCATGGCGGCAACTGGCTCGAGAGCCGCATGTGCCGGCTAGGTGGCCAATTCGCGGGGATCCTGCGGGTCGAAGTGGCGAAAGAACGCCGCGATGACCTCGTGAATGCTTTGCGTACCCTCGAGGTGGACGGCCTGCGCGTGATTATTCATGCGGAAGGCGCGTCCGCTGCGGCGGGCGCGGCCAACGGGTCGCTCGTGCATGTCGAAATCGTCGGTCACGACCGCCCTGGAATCTTACGCAGCGTCTCCGGCGTGTTTGCCTCGCACGGGCTGAATGTCGAGGAACTCGCCTCCGAACGCGTCAGCGCCCCCATGGGCGGTGGCACGCTTTTCCAGGCGCGCGCGACCGTCTTTGTGCCGGCCAACGTGAAGGTCAGCGCCGTGCGGACCGACCTCGAAAAAATTGCCACTGACTTGATGGTGGATGTGAAGCTGGAAGCGTAAGGCGAATCGGACGGGCCGGTCTCACGGAGGCCAGCTACAACAAGGCTCGAACGGCCGAAGAAGCGGGTCGCTGCTTTGTAGCTGGCCTTCGCAAGGCCGGCCTTTTGCGGTACCAACAGCCTTCTCGCGGCCCCAGTCGCGTGAGACTGGCCTGCCAGCTGTACGCGTGGCGAAGGCTGGTGCCCGGAGAGGGTCTCGAACCCACACGCCTTTAGAGGGCGACGGATTTTGAGTCCGTTGCGTCTGCCAATTCCGCCATCCGGGCTAACAAACGTCCGCGGAACGTACGGCAGCCCGCCGCCGTGTCCACGCAATTTTGCGGCGACATTTTTTGAACGTCTCATGGCACCGGCGCGTATCTCTCGCCGTTACCCGTTCTTTTTGGGAAGTTCATAGTTTGCAGTTCAAGTCGGCAAGGGCGTCGGATGTTCTCCGACGCCCTTTCTGTTTTCAGGCCAACCGGCCCGCTCCCGCGTTCACCGAAGCGCCGCGTCAGTCCTCACTTGCCACTCGAGGAGCTCCCTGAACAATCGCGAAGCGTATGCCGGACTTTCGCGCCTTTTGTCGTCCTGCCAATGCCGAGCCTACGGAGCTAACGCTTTCGGCCGACGAGTCGCATCATCTCGTCGTCGTCAACCGGGCGCGCATCGGCGACACCGTCGTGGCTTTCGACGGCAAGGGCACGGAGTGGATTTGCGAGCTCGCCGGCGATCGCCGCAGCGGCGCGGTATTGAAAGTCCGCTTCAAGCAGAAGATGAAGCGGCTGCCTTACGAAATCACCCTCGCCCAAGCGCTCCCGAAAGGCCCGGGGATGGAAGCGATCGTGCGCAAGGCGACGGAAATCGGCACGGCCCGGATCGCACCGCTCGCCAGCGAACGCACCCAGGTGCGGCTGGACGAAGAACGCTCCGACAAGAAGATCGAGAAATGGCAGACCGCCGCGCTCGAAGCGGCGAAGCAATGCGGCAATGCGTTTCTGCCGGAAGTCCTGCCGGTGCAAAACGCCACGGCGTTCATCGAATCGGCCCGCGGTTACGACCTCAAACTGATCGCCAGCCTGCAACCGGGCGCGAAATCGTTGAAAAAAGTGCTGGCGAGTTATGCCGCGGCGACCGGTCGTCCGCCGCGCAATGTCGTGTGGCTGATCGGCCCCGAAGGAGATTTCACTCCGGCAGAACTGAGCCTCGCGCAATCCGCCAGCTTCGAGCCCATTACGCTCGGCCCGCTCGTGCTGCGTTGCGAAACGGCGGCCGTCTATGCATTGAGCGTGTTGAGTCACGAGCTCCAGAACCACGACTAAAGTTCTATTGCCCGCGAACGTGAGTTCTAGCACCACCTAATCACGTTCTCTCTCCTTCAACCGCGGCACCTTTCGTGCCGATAACCTTCGGGAATCGTCGATATGCGAAATATCTCTACTCGTACCCTGATCGCTGCAGCCTTGTTGTGCGTTGCTCACGTGGCCAGCGCCGGACCCAAAATCGGCGTCTTGCTCAAGGCGAAAGACATCGGTTTTTGGACCGCCGTTGAAAAAGGGGCGCTGGAAGCGGGCCAACAGCTCGGCGCCGACGTCATCGTCAAAGCACCGCTGAAGGAGAGCGACATCTCCGTCCAAATTCAGCTGCTCAATGGACTCGCGGCCCAAGGCGTCGAAGCGATCGTGATCGCTCCGATCAACAAAGAAGCCCTGGCGCGGCCCATCGCTTCCATCGCGGTGAAGGGCGTGAAGATCGTCGTGATCGACACACCCCTGACCGGCAACGCCGCTCCGGTGTTCATCGGCACGGACCACGAAGCTGCCGGCAAAGCTGCGGGCGCGTTGGTCGCCAAGCTCGTCAGTGACACGGACGAGGTCAGCTTTTTCAAACACTCGCAGGCCAGTGGTGCGACGGTGCAACGCGATGTCGGCGCGCTCGCCGGTTTCCGTGCCGCACATCCGAACGCCGTGGTGCACGGCGAAATCTACGCCAGCACGGAACCCGGCGTGGAGCACGAGCGAGCCGAACTCCTCCTCAAGCAGCATCCGAACGTCAAAGCCATCTTGGCCACGGGTACGGCCGGCACGCTGGCAATGATGCAGGTCTTGAAAGAGAAGAACCTTGCCGGCTCGATTAAACTCGTCGGCTTCGGCTTCAATCTCCGTCAGGACGTCGCGGCCGCCATCGAGAGTGGCGGCATGTCCGGTTGGATCGCGCAGCTGCCCAAGGAAATCGGCGCCAAGGGCATCTCCGCTGCCGTGAGCTTGCTCAAAGGCGAGACGGTCCCGCCGGTCGTTTACACCGATTTCGTCGTCATCACGAAAGAAAACCTCCAAGACCCGAAGGTGCAGGCGTTACTCGCCTTGTAATCGGGACAAAGGCGCCGGCGGGGCGAGCGAACGGCGCTCGCCTCACCACACGAGCAGTCCGCCGGCGAACGTCAGGCCGGCGCCAACGCTGCAGAAAATGATCCGGTCGCCGTCGTTGAAGATGCCTTCTTCGGCCGCCCAGCCGAGCGCCATCGAAACGCTCGCCGCGCTCGTGTTGCCGTACTTCGAAATCGTCATCACGAAGCGATCGTACGGAATGCCGACGCGCCGGCTGACGGCTTTGAGAATCCGTTCGTTGGCTTGGTGCGGCACCACCCACGCGATATCGCCGGGCTTCAAATTTTCGCGGGCGAGGGTTTGCTCGATCTGCTCGGCGAATCCGATCACCGCGTGCTTGAACACCGCTGCTCCGTCCATCTGCAGATAGAAGTGCTCGAGGTCGGAGCCTTCGCCACAGGGCCAGGGCATCCGCGCGCCGCCACCGGGACGCTGGATCGACTCGAATTGATTCGCATCGCCCGACAAGCCCATCCGATGCAGCCGGTGCCCGCCGGCGCCGCCGGTCAAGATCGCCGCGCCGGCGCCATCGCCGAAGAGAAAGGCGGTGTCATGGTCTTCGGGATTCGTGATGCGCGAAAGCAGTTCCGCGGTCACGACGATCAAGTTCTTCGCGGTGCCGCTGCGGATGAGCGAGCGGCCCACTTCGAGGGCGTAAAGCCAACCGGAACACGCCGCGTTCAAGTCGAAGGCGAGCGCGCGCGGAACGCCAAGCTGACGCGCCAACGCGCTGGCCATCGACGGCACCGGTTGGTCCGGGATGATCGTCGCCAAAATAATGCCGTCGATCTGATCGACCGTCATCCCAGCCTGCGTGAGCGCGTGATGAACCGCGGTCGCCGCCAAGTCGGTCGCCGACTCGTCTTCGGCCGCGTAGCGTCGTTCCTTGATTCCGGTCAGTCGGACGATTTCGTCCTCGGTCCGGTCGGGAAAGGCTTTGAGAATCTCGCTATTGGCGCGGACGGTCGCTGGCACCGCATAACCGACGCCGGCAATGCAAACAGTCTCAGACATTGTGCTTACCAGGAAAGACCGCCCCGCGGCTCTCGTCCATTACGATTTCCTAGCCGCCAGATAACGCGCGACATCGTCGCCCGACACCCGCCCGCCGGGCCCCGTTGCCTCGATATCGTTGATTTTCGCCGGGTCGAGGCCGGCTTCCTGCGCCAATTTGGTCGCGCGCGGCGTCCAAATCACGGCGGCTTTGCCTGCGGGAGCGCCGGACGAAGCGGCAGCGGTCGTGGTCTTGCTGGCCTTCGACTCGAGATGACGCAACGACGCGTCCGTGGTCTCGATTTGCAAAAACGGCGCTCCGGAAGCCAGCACGTCGCCGCCCTTCGCGAAAATCGCGCGGATCGTACCTTCGCATGGCGATTCGAATTCGAATACCGATTTGTCGCTTTCGAGTTCCGCTAGCTTTTGGCCCTTTGCGATGCGGTCGCCCGGCTGCGTTTTGAGCGAGACGACCGTGAGTTCATTCACGGTCGCGCCCATGGAAGGCATTGGGACATCGATAAGAAAGGTATCCATCAGAGTGCTGGCGAAGTGTGCGGGCCGAACCGCCGCGGTCAAGGGGAGGCCTTTGAACGCTTTAGGCCTTTTTCTCCGCGCGCACGGCGCGCCAAACCGACAGGCACGTGTCGATCAATCCCGGCAGCTCCGCCAACGGAATCATATTTGGCCCGTCGCTAATGGCGTTTGCGGGATCCGGATGCGTCTCGATGAACAGCCCGTCGGCGCCCGCGCCGAGCGCGGCACGCGCCAGCGGCGGCACGAACTCGCGCTGGCCGCTGCTTTTGCCGCCGCCCGCTCCGGGCAACTGCACGCTATGCGTGGCGTCGAAGACCGTGGGAAAGCCGTTTTGACGCATGATGGCAAACGAGCGCATATCGACGACCAGGTTTTGATAACCGAAGGTCGTGCCGCGTTCCGTCTGCCAAATCTCGCGTGCTTTGCTTTCGCGCAGCTTCCCCGTGACGAACTGCATTTCCTGCGGCGAGAGAAACTGGCCTTTCTTGACGTTGACGACGCGGCCGGTCGCGGCCGCCGCCAGGAGCAGATCGGTCTGGCGGCAGAGAAACGCCGGAATTTGAAGCACGTCGCACACGGCAGCGACCGCCGCCACCTGGGCGGTTTCATGGATATCGGTGAGCAGCGGAAAACCGTATTCCTTCCGCACGAGCGCGAGCAACTCGAGCCCCGCGTCGAGTCCGGTGCCGCGTTCGCCCGCCAGTGACGTCCGGTTCGCTTTGTCGAACGAGCCCTTGAACACGATATTCAGCTCCGGCCGCGTTTCGCGCAGCGCGACCAGCATCTTCGCCACCGCCCGGCAAACCGCCTCGTTTTCGAGCGAGCACGGACCGGCGATGAGCAGCAATTTGTCGGATTGAAACAGCACGCGAAAAGTCGACGCAACGCGGGTAGAGAAGTCGAGAAACCAATATCTGCGCCTCCCCACCCCGTGCTGAACTTTGCAACAGCTGTTGCAGCGTAGCGCAAAAAAGACAATTAATTTTTACCTACAAATACCGATGTTATTCATGGCGCCACCGTCTGTGCTGGATGCGATTCATCCTCGCAAATTCCGCTGGCTAGACGCGGCCTCCTCAAAGCGACCTCATATTGGAGTGGCTTTTGCTGGGGCTGGATACTCCAACAGCTGTTGCAACGTTCGTGATCGAAGCGGAAGGGCGCGGAGGGGGGGGCGGGACGAGGGAAAGGGGGCGGCGGTCAGGGAGGTTGACCGGGAGGGCATCCGCTGACGGAGTGTTCGACCGATTTGTCGATGCACCGCGTCCCGCCCTCGCCTCTCGTTGCGTTCGAGCGTCATGAAATTGCTGCGTCGCGGCCGCGCTTTGCCATTCGTTCGTGGCTCGTCGCAGCGCTCATCGGCGTCGTCGTGCTTTTCTCCGTGGGGATCGGCGGACGCGACCTTGCGATCCGCAATACCGACATTCCCGCGTGGCCAGAGTTGGCACACGACGCGACGATGGTGCATGGGCCGAACGGCGCAAGCAGCCCGTGGCAGGCCTTGATCGGGGATCATGCGCCCGCGGTGCGGCTCGCGAAACGGGTCGTGGTCGCGATCAACGGAGAGATCGACGGCCGCGTCACCGCACTCGCAGGGCTGCTTTGCCACGCCACCGCCCTCGGACTGCTGTTCTGGTCGCTCAGTCGCGCCCTGAAGTTATCGACCGTGACGTTACTCGCCGCGGTCGCGCTGGGGATACTGCTTACCGGCACAACTCGCGCGCTCGCTCCGCTCACGTCGTTCAACGCCGGCACCGTCTTGCTGGTGCTTTCTCTCGTTCACCTCGCATTCATGGGCCGCCACCGACCGGGGTCGGCATGGTGGTGGTTAGGAACCTGTGCCGGGATTGCGAACGTCGCGGCCTCCACGGCGGGCCTCAGTTCTGCCCTCGCGCTCGTGGTTTGGCAGACGATCGGTAATGGACCACGCCACCACACCAAACGCGATCCGCTGACCTTGCTCGCAAACCTCGCGCTGCTCGGGGCCGGCTTTCTGCTCGGCTACCTCCGCATGCGGACCGCGACAGCAGGGTCAGGAACCGCGACAACGTTCGCGTCGCTGTTCGCGTGGCCATTTTCAACCCCAGGCGCAGCGCTGCTGGTTTGGGCGCCGGCCGTGCTTTGTACCTTCGCGGCGGTTCGCCATACCGGTGGCAATCGCGCCACCCGAGTCTTGCCGCTGCTCGGGATATGGTCGCTCGCACAATTGGTCCTGCTTGCCGCGACCGGGACATCGGCATCGGACGCCGCAGCGGTGCTCGTCCTCGGCCTCGTAATTAACCTCGCCTGCTTTGCGAGCCCTGGCCTCACGCTCGGAAGCAAGCAACCGTATCGAGAAACGGTGCGATTTGTCATGCTCGCCGTGTGGGCGATTCTCGTGGCGCTGGCGTTATTCCGCGTAACGCCCCCCGAACCGGATCTCGAGGCCGACGCCAAAAATGCCGCGGTATTTCGGCACGCACTCCTGGCCAATGACACCTCGGTCACAGGCTTCGCGGGAACGAACGCGGACCGCGAGGCGGCGGCAGCACTCATTCGCAATCAAACGATCCGCCATCTGCTCCCGGCGTCCATTCGTGCCCCGCTCCCGCTTTCGCCTACGGATGCGACGCTAGCCTCCGACTTTGCGTCGGACGCGGCGCCGCTACTGCGCGAGCGCGATGCGCTTCCCGCCTACGGCACCTGGTTGGCTGCCGGTCCGACGCGGATCGGCGAATTCACGAGTGCGCCCCTGCGCACGGACTTTCCCTTCGTGCAGATTCGCGTCGCGGGCGCCTTGCGCGAACCGGCCACGTCGCTGCGACTCCGAACCGAATCCGGTCGCGACATCTTGCCGCTCACCCGTTCGATTTCCGGGACGGATCGGTGGCGGCGCGTCAACTTCGTGGCGCCGCACGAACCATTTCGCGTCGTCGTCCGCGATACGAGTGCGACGGAATGGATCGCAGTCACCGCACCGATCGAGTTTGGCCGACTTACTTGGATCGGTTCGAAGATCCCGCGGTATTGGACGTACGCGTTCGCATTCGGCGCACTCATCGCCGCCGCGCTAGCCGTCGTGTCGCTGCGTCGGATGGCTCGGGCCGGCGCGGATGCTGCGAAATCCGCCCATCGACGCAGCCGCATACCCTGGCACGTCGTGCCGTGGATCGCCGTATTCGCCTATGCGGCGTTTTTCGCCAATCACATCGACGCCAACGCGGGCCCGAACGATTCGGGCGGTTATCTCAACAGCGCCAAGCTGATGGTGAATGGCGAACTCACCGCGGCACCGCGCACCATTTTCGGTGCGGACGACGATCTCGATATCACGGCCTACCTGCCCATCACGTTTCACGCGAACGGCCATCGCATGGTCCCCGAGTATCCTGTTGGCTGGCCGCTGGAGGTCGCATTGTTCGGCAAGATCATCGGGCTCGCGCGCGGGATCCCGACACTGATCCTCCTGCAACTCTTGTTAGGAGTTCTCGTCACCCAACGTTTCGCGCGCACGTTCGGTTTGCCGACTGGCTGGGCTTGGTTGGCGGCGGGGATTGTTGGACTCAGCCCGGTCTATTTGTTCGAAGGCTTGCAGCCCGTGAGCGACGTGCCGGCGCTGTTATGGGTCACGACCGCGGTATATTGGGCATGGCTCGGCCGGGAACACACCCGCTATGCCGTGCTGGCCGGACTCGCGACCGCGCTCGCCGTGATGATCCGGCCATCGAATCTGTTGTGCGTCTTGCCCGCCTTCCTATGCCTCGCCGGCCGCTGGCGAGCGATGATCGCGTGGATGCTGGCGGGAGCTCCGGGCGCCGTGTTGCTCGCCTGGTATCAGCGAAGGCTCTACGGTAACTGGCACACGACGGGATACGGCGATGTGCACACGAGTTTCGCGTTCGAGTTCGTCCGCCCCACGCTGCAATCGTACGCAACCTGGCTGCCGGAGATGCTGACGCCGCTGCTGGTGCTCGGGTTCGCCGCACCGTTCTTGCGCACGATCTCTCTCCGCGTCCGGCTCGTGCTGACCTCATGGGTGGCGCTCTTCATCGTCTTTTACGCCCTGTATTGGTGCACCTGGGACAACTGGTACAACATGCGCTTCGTGCTCCCGGCGTTTCCACCGATGATCGTGCTCGCATTGCTGGTCGCCCACCGCATCGCCGCGCGAGCCGGGTTGGCGCTGTTCTCCGCGGGTCCGCCGCTGCGAACGTTTATCCCGACGGCGCTCTTGGTCGGCGCCACGCTCGGCTTCCTCGGCGTACGCACCGCGCAACGCAACGTGGTGTACTGGATGCACAGCAATCATAAGCCGACGGAGGTCGCGCTGTGGATGCGCGATCACGTGCCGGCCAACGCGGTCGTGTTCGCCAAGCATCTGACCGGCTCGCTCTACCATTACACGGATCTCACCTTTGTACGCCTGGACTACGCGCCGGCACACGATTCGACCGCGCTGTACGAGCGTATCCTACGCGCGGGCCGCCCGGTGTATGCCGCAACCTGCCACTGGGAAACCCGCGGCTTCGAATGGGGGCACGGTTTGGGAAGCGGTTATCCCGATTTGCCCGGCGATTGGGAACGCGTCGCGGTGCTGGCCGAGGGCGACATGCTCGTGTGGAAATGGCGGCCGCCAGCAAGCCCCCGTCGTCCGTGACGGTTTTCGGCTAAAAAACTTGGCGATCGGATGACCGGCATGTCGCGCCGGGCGCGGGCGCGGTCATCAGGTCGCCCGCGCCGACCGAGCGGCTCACCGCTTCTTCGCCGAACGCGACTTCGGCGAGGCGGCGGTTCGACCGCCGCGATGTGCCTTGATGGCGGCGCCGATGAACGCCGCAAACAGCGGATGCGCCTTGTTCGGCTTCGATTGAAACTCCGGGTGCGCTTGCGTGCCCACAAACCACGGGTGGTTCTTGAGCTCGACGATCTCGACGAGATTACGCCGCGGATTGATGCCGCTGACCCGCATGCCCGCGGCTTGCAGCTGCGCGACGTAAGCGTTGTTCACCTCGTAACGATGCCGATGCCGCTCGCGGATGCTGTCGGCGCCATAAGCCTTGTGCGCCAGCGTGCCGGGCGTCAGCGCGCACTCGTAGCTGCCGAGCCGCATCGTGGCGCCCTTGTCGATGATCTTCTTCTGCTCCTCCATGATCGCGATCACCGGATGCGGCGGGTTTGGATCGAACTCGGTGCTGTTGGCGCCCTGCAACTTCAGGACGTTCCGCGCAAACTCGATCACGGCGATTTGCAGTCCGAGGCAGAGCCCGTAATATGGCACCTTGTTTTCGCGCGCGTAACGCGCCGCAGCGATCTTCCCCTCCGTCCCGCGATCGCCGAAGCCGCCGGGAACGAGAATGCCATCGAGACCCTTCAAGAGCGATAGCCCGCCTTTCTTCTCCAAATCTTCCGCGTCGATGCGGCGAACGTTGACTTTGCAGTTATTGGCGATGCCGGCGTGCGTGATCGACTCGTAGACGGATTTGTAGGCGTCCTGGAGCTCGATGTATTTGCCGACGACGCCGATCGTCACCTCGTGTTTCGGGGTCAGCAGGCGGCGGACGATCTCGACCCAGATATTCTTTTCCGGCGGCGGGTTTTTCAGGCCGAAGAGGTCGAGCACGAGTTGATCCATGCCCTCTTTCTGCAAGGCGAGCGGCAGTTCGTAGATCGAGTGCTCGACATCGCGGCACTCGATGACGGCCTTCACGGGCACGTTGCAGAACATCGAAAGCTTGTCGCGCAAATCGTGATCGAGCGGCCGCTCCGTACGGCAGACCAGGACGTGCGGCTGAATGCCGATCTCGCGCAGCTTCGCGACCGATTGCTGCGTCGGCTTCGTCTTCAGCTCGCCGGCCGCCGCGACGTAAGGGACCAGCGTAACGTGAATGAACAGGACGTCCCGCGACCCGACTTCGAGCGCGAATTGGCGCATCGCTTCGAGGAAGGGCAAGCCCTCGATGTCGCCCGTCGTGCCGCCGATTTCCGTGATGAGGATGTCGGCGTCTTTGCCGCCGGCGTAGATGCGTTCCTTGATTTCGTTCGTGACGTGCGGAATGACCTGCACGGTCTTGCCCAGGTAATCGCCGCGTCGCTCCTTCTGAATGACGGCCTCGTAGATTTGGCCCGACGAGAGGCTGTTGAGCCGCGACAGCTTTCCGCTGGTGAACCGCTCGTAATGGCCGAGATCGAGGTCGGTCTCGGCGCCGTCTTCGAGCACGTACACTTCGCCGTGTTGAAACGGGCTCATCGTGCCTGGATCGACATTGAGGTACGGATCGAACTTCTGAATTCGAACCGTGAGGCCGCGCATCTCGAGCAATGCGCCCAGCGCAGCTGCGGTGAGCCCTTTGCCCAATGAAGAAACGACGCCTCCCGTGACGAAAATGTATTTCACGGGGGGATAGGTTGAGAGGTCGCGTTTTGGACGTGCAAGACAATCTTGCTCACGCGCGCGGAAACCGACGCGCGCCAAGCAAAATCAGAAGCCTCCTCGTCGAGGAGAAACGGCTCCAGCGCGCCGCGCGAACGCGCGCGTTAGATTCCCGTCAACATTTTGGCCGCGAGGAGCACCCCGCCGACCAGCACGACGACAATCGCAAGCCAAAGCGTCCATTTGAGCAGCTTGGCGAAAATCCAAAGCGCCGACGCAGCCACGACCGCGCCCACGAGGACGATGAGCCAGGGCGGATAGCCCTGAAACAGACCGTCGTTGGCCGAGGCCGCTTCCGCCGCTTGTCGAATGACTGCGAGAAACACGAGCGCAAGACAGCCACAGGCGCGAGGCAGGTTCCAAGAAAAAAGCCGCGAGCGACGGCCAGCGGCATGAGAATCCACGGGCGGATCGTCGGCGCGGAAAATGAATTGCGCCGCGGCGATGCGCCGCCACTGCTCGTCGGGTGCAATCTAAACCACAGCTCCTTGCCTGGCTGACCTGCGATGGTGTTCACATCGATCCGGGTTCCGGCAAGCACACCATTCTCGGGATTTTTTCGAATATCCAGGCGCGCCACTTTCCGGTCACGCATCCGTTCATGATCTGGTTCCTCACGATCACGGATTGCTCGCCCGGTGCGCACAAACTGCGGATTTCGATGGGACTCGATCCGTCTTCGCCGCAGCCGCTCCTCGAACGCAGCTTCGAATCGCAGAGCCCTCTGCATCGCATCAATCTGATCAACGAAATCCGTAATCTCACGTTTCCGCAGCGCGGCGAGTACGGCCTGTTGATCGAGATCGACGACGAACCGATCCTCGCGACGAATCTCACGGTGACGGGCTGACGCCCCGAGTCATTTTTCCGCGGAATTCGAATGTCTACCTTCGATCTCATCGGCGTTGGATCGCCGATCATGGATTTGCTCGCGCGCGTCTCGGACGACTTTCTCGCCCGACACGTCGCCGGCGACAAAGGCGGCATGGTGCTGGTCGACGGACGCGAAATGCAGCGCATCATCGGCCTGCTGCCGGGCGAGCCCGCCTACGCCACCGGCGGCTCGGCGGCGAATGCGACATTCAATGCGACGCGGCTCGGCTTGCGGTCGACGTTTCTCGGCAAACTCGGCAACGACGACCTCGCGCGCGTTTATCGGCAACGATTCGAAGCCGTCGGCGTAAATGGCAGCCGCTTCAAACAAGGTACGGTGCCCAACGCGCGTTGTCTCGCGCTCGTCACGCCGGATGCCCAACGCACGCTGCGCACGGATCTCGGCGCGGCCATGACGCTGGCGCCGGCGGAAATCACGGCGGACGACTTTCGTGGCAGCCGGCACGCGCACATTGAAGGCTATCTCGTGTTCAACCAAGCGCTCGCCGATGCGGTCTTGAGCGCGGCCCGGGCGGCGGGTTGCACGACGAGCATCGACCTCTCGTCGTTCGAAGTCGTCAACGCGTCGCGCGCCTGGCTGTTTTCGCAGTTTCGCAAAGGCATCGACGTCGTTTTCGCGAACGAGGACGAAATCCGGGCGTTGTTCCCGGACGACAAGTCCGACTATCCGACGCTCGCGCGCAAACTCGCCGATTGCGGCGTCCTCGCGGCGGTGAAAGTGGGGAAAGACGGCGCGTGGATCGCGCGCGACGCCGAACTTCATCGGATCGCGCCGGTCGCGGTCGCCAACGTAATTGATACCAACGGCGCCGGCGATGCGTGGGCGGCGGGTTTTCTCTTTGGCTATTTGCGGGGCTGGACGCTGCCGGCCTGCGGAGCGATCGCCTCATTGCTCGGCGCCGAAACGGTGATGCACATGGGCCCGATCATTCCGCAGACGCATTGGGATGTGTTGTTGCCGCGGGCAATGGCGCTGGAACAAGCGAAGCGCTGAGCAGGCAGGGCTAGATCGTAGCCGAGGTCGCGATGCTCAATCTGGCGGTCGCGACGACCGCCGCTACCTTGATTCACAGGTAGGGGCGGCTCTTCGCAGCCCTGAGTCTCAGGTCAGTTTGCTGTTCGCACTGAATCGCGCAGCGCCCCTTCAACTCAGGGCATCTGATGCCCTCTACCACCGTGGCCAACGGCCATAACGCCGCTACACTTTCGCCGGACCCGTCGATTCGCCAATCACCAGCTTAGGCAGAATGGTACGCACGATGGGTTTTGCGCGGATCGGCTTGCCCAGTTGCGAAAGAATCAGCTCCGCGGCTTCCTCGACCGTGTTATCGATGCTTTGATCGACGGTGGTCAGCGTGGGCCAGGTCATGTGGCAAATGTCCTGGTTATTGAAGCCCGTCAGAGAAAGATCCCGGGGAACTTTGAGCCCGGCCTCCTGAAATCCGCGCAACGCGCCGATGGCGATCTCGTCGTTGTAGCCCAAGAAAGCAGTCGGGCGATTTGGGTGCTTGACGAAACTCGTCGCCAAGGCGCGGCCGTAGTCGAAGTCGTTGCGGCGCTCGTGCAGGTGGTCGAGCGACGAGATAGAGGCGTCGAAATCCAAACCGCACGCCTTGAGTCCGGAATGAATGCCGCTCAAGCGGTCGATCTTGCTGGTTGGCCCCTTGGTGACGCCGAGCAGGCCGAAGCTGCGGTGGCCCAATTCGTAGAGATGCGCGATCGCGACCTCCATGCCGGCGGCGCGGTCGAGCGTCACCGTGTTCGCCCCTTTCAATCCAAAATGGTCGATCACCACATGCGGCGTGCCGATGGCGGTGAGTTCGGCGATGCGGGCCTCGATCTCTTCGCGATGAAAATGGCCGATGAAAACCACGGCTTCGACGCGCAGCGATTGGAAGTGCCGCACGACGTCGCGACCCGCGCCGGGCGTGAACACCTCGATCAGCGAGGAAAACCCGCGCATCCGCAGCACCCGTTGCAAGGTGGACAGCTTGCGCACCGCGGGCGGCGTCGCGAGATCCTCCATGCAAATGCCGATCATCGTCGTGCGCTTGCCCTTCAGATGCAGCGCGTGAGCGTTCGGCGTGAAGCCGGTCTCGGCGAGAGCGCGTTGCACGCGCTCGATCGTTTTCGCCTTCAGGCCGGGTTGGCCATTCAGCACGCGGGAGACCGTCGTTCGTGCCAGACCGACGTGACGGGCGAAGTCCGCGGTCGAACGGATGACGGTGGGGAGTTTTGGCTTGGGGTTTTCCGACACAGCTGGAGCGGATCGTACGTAACGAGGCGAAACTCCCCCTGTCAACGGCGCGGCCCGGCGATCTACACTGCCGAACGACATCTCCGCCGCTCCGATAATAATCTCGGCCCGGTCGACTATCGGCTTGACGAGGACACGTGTCCTCCTTGGCTGTCCGCTCGCCGTCTCCCAGCCGGTTCCCACCCCTATGTTCAAGCTTCGGTTCTTTTGCGCGATTTTATTGGCCGTCCTGGCCAGGCCGGGCTTTGCCGCCGAATCGCGCACGCTCGTTTTCAATCCGCTCGATTACGGTGCGGTTGCCGACGGCAAGACCAACAATACGGCGGCGTTCGCGAAAGTCATGGCGGCGTGCCATGAAGCGGGTGGCGGGACGGTGTGGGTCACGGCCGGCAAATACCTGACTGGCTCGGTGCGGTTGATGGACAATGTCACGCTGCACCTCGATGCGGGCGCGGAGCTGCTTTACAGCGGCGATCCGGCCGATTCGCCGATCGTCCCGTCACGCTGGGAATGCACCAACGTTTATACGCATGCTCCGCTGATTTACGCGGATGGCTGCCAAAACATCGCGATCACCGGACGCGGCACGCTCAATGGCCAAGGCTGGAATTGGTGGTGGCGTTCCGGCCGGGGCAAAGCGCCGGAGGGGGTCGATTTCAACGTGGCGCGCAGTGCGTGGCGGCAGTTGTACACTCGCATCGAAGCCGGCGAGAAACTCGGGGCGGATGATTTCAAGCTCGCCGCGGAATTTCTGCGACCGTCGCTCGTCGGGCTCTATAATTGCAAGAACATCCTCGTCGAAGGGGTCACGCTCTTCAAATCGCCGATGTGGATGCTGCACCCCGTTTATTCTGACGATATTGTCGTCCGCGGCGTGCGCTTCGTCTCGGCGGATCCCGAAGGCCAGCCCTCCAAAGAAGGCACGGGGCCTAATGGCGACGGCATCGATATCGATTCGTGCCGCAATGTTCGCGTCAGCGACTGCTTCTTCACCACGAGCGACGACTGCATCGTGATCAAATCGGGGCGCGACAACGACGGCCGACGCACGAATCGCCCGACCGAGTATGTCACGATCACAAATTGCGTGATGTACAAGGGCCATGGGGCGGTGGTCATCGGGAGCGAAACGTCCGGCGGGATCCGCAATATCACGGCCAGCAACATCGTCTCGAAAGGGACTGACACGGGCATTCGCATCAAAAGCATGCGCGGTCGCGGCGGCGTGATGGAGAACTTTCGTTTCGACAATTGGGTGATCGAAGACGCGCAGAAAATCGCCTTCGAGATCACGCTGCGCTATGGTCGCACCGCGGATGAACCGGCAAGCGATCGCACGCCTGTTTTCCGCAATTTCGCTTATAGCAATATCACCGTCATCAACGCCCGAAAGATCGCGACGATCGAGGGATTGCCGGAACGCGCCATCGAGCAGCTGCGTTTCGTGGACATCGATGCCACGGCCAAGACCGGCATCGTCGGCGATCATGGCCGGGACATCGAGATGCACCACGTGCGGCTCGCCGTCGAAAGCGGCAGCGCGATTTCCTTGGAGGCCACGAGCCGAGTCCTGCTCGACGACGTGACCGCTGGTACACGCAAGAAGGACGCACCGGCCATCGCGCTCAACGAAACCGAAGATTTTACGATTCACGGCAGCCGGGCGTCCGCGGACACCGGCACGTTTCTCCGCGTGAGCGGTGCGCGTTCCGCCAAGATTCGACTCACCGGCAACGACCTTTCCGCCGCCGATACCGACGTCGCTCTGGGCGACGGGGTGCCGGCAAACACCGTCGAGCGGAAGTAAAACGACGCCGATTCGTATGCCGCATTTCCGTTCACCCGTTCAGCCTCGAAATCCAGTCGGCATTCGAACACCGTACGCTGGCGGCTTACCCCTGCCGATCTGACGGTCCCCGCCCCCGATTGGCCACGTCGTTCTTTCGCGCTCCCTCCTCTCCCGCTTCCCCCACCGCTGCACCTCGCTTTTGGCACCGCCCCGCGGCCGGTTGCCGGCGACATTTTTTGACCCCATGAGATCCACCACACCAATAAACCTCGCGCGTCGTCTCTGCGTTTTCGCAGTCGCGGCGTTTGCTATGCTCGTGAGCGCGACCTTCGCTCAACCCGCC
Source organism: uncultured Opitutus sp. (assembly GCA_966252355.1). Taxonomy (GTDB): domain Bacteria; phylum Verrucomicrobiota; class Verrucomicrobiia; order Opitutales; family Opitutaceae; genus ER46. Next base: position 21,271 of record CBINOT010000062.1, read on the forward strand.
GACACCGGTACCATTACGGGCCGTGTCCTCAATGTCCGCACCGGATCCTACCTCGGCAATGCCGAGGTGCGCATCGCCGGGACTGACATTTCCACGACGACGCAACCCAACGGAAGCTATGTCCTGACCAACGTTCCTGCTGGAACGGTGCAAGTCACGGTGACGTACACCGGTCTCGACACCAAAACCACCAGCACGAATTTGGCTCCCGGCGGTAGCGCCGTGGTCGATTTCGATCTGACCAGCGCGCAATACAACGAGCTGGTGAAGTTGGATTCCTACGTCGTTTCGACGGCGCGCGAAGGCAACGCCAAGGCGATCGTCGATCAACGCCAGGCCATGAATATCAAGAATGTCATCGCGTCCGACGCCTTCGGGTCGGTCACCGAAGACAATCTGGGCGAGTTCTTGAAGTATATGCCGGGCCTCTCGATCAATTATAACGAAAACGATGCGCGTACCGTCAGCATTCGCGGCATGCCCTCGAAATATTCGGCGGTTACGATTGACGGAAACCCGACCGCTTCGGCCGATCAAGCGATTGCAACCGGCCGCGAATTCCAATTCGAGCAGGTTTCGCTTTCCACGATTAGCACGGTGGAAGTCAACAAGAGCCCGCTCGCGGACCAGCCGGCCAATAGCCTCGCCGGATCGGTGAACGTACGGAGCAAGAGCGCATTCGACCAAAAAGGCCGGCGGATCACCTACAGCGCTAGCTTGACCGCCAATTCCTATGCCATGGAGTTTTTGAAAAAAACCCAGGGATGGAATAACGAAAAACACTACAAGACACTCCCCGGCGGCGCACTCTCATTTTCCGACACCGTGATGGATGGACGTCTCGGCATCGTCGCTTCGGTCAGCCACACCGAAACCTACGTCGACCAAAAGATCATCGCGGCCCTCGGACGCCAATTCGACAACAACGCGACGAACAACGACACGGAGATACCGAAGATCAACACGGTGAACTGGCAGGATGGCCCCAAGCCCACCTATCGCAGTGCCGCGCTCATCAATCTCGATTACAAGTTCAACAAGGACCTCACTCTTTCGCTGCGGACGAGCTATAACTATTATAATGCGCCGTTCCACAATCGCAATTGGACCTTCGCTGCGAATACGGCGACGTTATCGAACCTCACGGCGTCCTCGGTAACGACCACGGCGGCGAGCGCGACCGACACGGCCAATTCGATCACGATCGCCGGCACCAATTTCCGGAAATATGGCGCCACCTTCGTGACCAATCCCGCGTTCAATTGGCGCGTCAGCCCGAACTTCATGCTCGACGGCTCGGTCTCCTATTCGCGCTCGTATCAGTGGTACGATTCGGACGCCGAAGGGTTCTTCAACGTCGTCAGCGCCCGGATGAACGGCGTCAGCTGGGGCTATACCAGCTCACTCGGCCAACCGGACCTGCAAGTGCGGCAATTCGCCAACGCCACGAGCAATACCGGCAGCATGTTCAACGTGGCGAATTACAACAGCAACACGACGGCCCAGCTCGCGACCCGCGACGCGAAGGACCAGATTTGGTTTGGAAGGCTCGATGGCACCCTGATGCTGCCGAAGCTGAAGCTCCCGACCGTGATCAAGTTTGGCGGTAGCGATAACCTGTTGGTCAAAGACATCGAGACCTGGACGAGGCTTTGGACGATGAACGTAGATCCCACCAAGGGCGGCCTCGACCTGACCAATTATCGCGATCCGCTGTCGCACCTCGATTTCCACAAAGGCGAGACCTTTACCGATCTCAATGGCCTGCGTGCAACGGCTCCGTCGCTCGACAAATGGAAGCTCTACCAGCTTTTCACGCAGGGTAATACCGATCCGTATTATGTCCCTCCCACCAGCGGCCAAAACGTTCCGTTTTACCTGACGCAGGCGCAGGCGGCGACCAACCTGCGCAGCAAGCTGCAAAACATGTTTGATTTCAAGGAGGACATCAAATCGGCGTATGCTATGGCGACCGTCAAGCTCACCCGGAAGCTGACCGCCGTAGGTGGCCTGCGTTATGAGGCCACCGAATCTCAAGGCCGCGCCTTCGACGATCTGGGCAATGCTCTCACGGTGGCCAAGACCGGGGTGACCAACACGAACGATTTCTACTATATCATCACCCGCTACGGGAGTCGGACTCTCAAGAAGCAGTCCTATAGCAATCTCTTCCCGTCGGCTCAGGCTCGGTTCAATATGAACAAGAACCTGATCCTGCGCGCTTCGTACTTTCGCTCCATCTTGCGCCCCGATCCCCAAAATATTGCCCGCAGCCTCGTGATCAACGACACGGAAACGGCGATCACGGATTCGAACCCCGACCTTAAGCCCGAGTTCGCCCACAATTTCGACGTGCGGGCCGAATACTACTTCGAGCCGGTCGGCTTGTTCTCGGTCGGCGTGTTCCACAAGAAGATCCAAGACACCCAGCTGTCGGTAGGGTCGACCCTGACCCGAGACAACCTGCCGCAGGACGTCATCGACCTCGGCGGCAATGTGGCCGACACCTTGATCGCCAACGCGGCGACCTACACGCGCGTCGTCAATGGACCCAAAACGGAGATTTCTGGATTTGAACTGGATTACTCGCAGCAGCTCTCCTTCCTGCCGGGCGCCTTCCGCGGTTTCGGCGTTTTCGCCAATTACACGTATACCAAACCCAAGGATCTGGTTCTGTTCGCGCTCAGCACGGGCGGAAGCGCGGCGAGCAGCGGTATCCCGAAGCACGCCGCCAATGCCGGTGTGAATTACAAGTACCGCAAGTTCTCCGGCAGCATCAAAGCCAACTGGATGGGCGAACGCGTACTCGGCATTTCGGGTTACACTGTCAGCCCAACCACGCAGCAACCCGTGCTCGGCACCGGGACGAATCTGAATATCTATAACTACGAAAATCCGCGGTTGGTCGTCGACGTGAACCTGGAGTATTCGCTGAACCGCCACGTCACGTTCTTCCTCAACGGAGCCGATGTCGGCGAATCTCGATCCATTCGCTATAACGTTCGCCGGGACTTCCTGAACCGCGACGGCGGCTACGGCGCCAAGTACACGCTCGGCGTCAAGGGCTCGTTCTAAGCCTGGACGATTCATTCGTTTCGCGACCCCGGGCGTCTTCGATGGCGTCCGGGGTTTTTTGTGCCTCGTGAATGCCTGCTCACGCTCTTCGTTTTGCCGCGCGCCAAGGCCGCTAAGCCGCGCAAGAGATAGGTGGAGCCCGATTCCCCATCGGGCTGGTTTGAGCACGACCGACGAACGCGCATTGGATAATTTCCTTCTCGTCCTTCGCGCTCTTTGCGTGAGCAATTTGATGGTGCGCTCCCGTCTCGCCTGCGCCGTCGGCCCATGAAATCTTCCCCCCACGAAGCTAAAGTCTCCTCTTGGGATCGGCCGTGGGGACTCGCTGTGGCGATCGCACTGCTCATCGCCGGCGTCCTTTTGGTCTACCAGCGCTCGCTCCATGTGCCGTTCGTTTTGGATGACGCCGACTCCATTACGGACAATCCGACGATCCGAAGTTTTGCGACCGCGCTGTTTCCCCCGGCGAGCAGCGGCATCACCGTGAGCGGTCGGCCCTTCCTGAACCTTTCGCTCGCGATCAACTACCGTTTCGGCGGCACCGATCCGTTCGGCTATCATGTTGGAAACCTGCTGATCCATTGCGCGGCCGCGCTCTGTCTCTTTGGGGTCGTGCGCCGGACGCTGCGGCTGCCAAGCCTCGCCCCGCGACTCGGAAGTCACGCGACGCCTCTCGCCTGGTTTACGGCGGCGTGGTGGGCCCTGCATCCGCTGCAAACCGAATCGGTCACGTATGTCATTCAACGGGCGGAGTCGTTGATGGGACTGTGCTACCTGTTCACCTGCTACGCGTTCATCCGAGCAGTCCAGGAAACGTCGCGATCTTGGGCGATCGGCGCATTCGTCGCCAGTTTGCTCGGCATGGCGACCAAGGAAGTCACGGCCTCCCTCCCATTGGTGCTGTTCCTCTACGATCGCACGTTTGTCAGCGGCACATTCCGCGAAAGCTGGCGCCGGCACCGTCGGCTTCATCTCGGCTTTGCTTCCGGCTGGCTGCTGCTCGCGGGGTTCGTGATCGCCAGCGGCAGTCGCGGCGCAACGGTCGGCTACGACCGGGTAACCTGGCTGGACTACCTCATCACCCAAGGCGCAGGCGTGGCGGCGTACCTCGGCAAAGCTTTGCTGCCGATCGGTCTCATCTTCGACTACGGCCCAATCGTCGAGAAACGTCCCGCTGTCATTTTTATGGGGGGCGCCACCCTGCTGGCGCTTGGGATCGCAACGCTCGTGTTGCTGAAAAAACGCCCGGCCGCGGGATTTCTCGGCGCCTGGTTTTTTCTGATTCTGGCGCCGACTTCCAGCGTGATTCCCGTGGTCTCGCAGACCTTGGCCGAGCACCGGATGTATCTTCCGTTGGCCGCGGTTTGCGTGACGGGCGTGTTGCTGTGCGAGCGCGTCGGCCGAATTTGTTTTTGGGGCGCGTTGCCGCTGGTAGTGCTCGGCACCGCGGTTGCGGCAATGGAACGCAATGACGTTTACCGCACCCCGCTCTCCCTCTGGCTGGATACGGCGCACAAGGTGCCAGACAATCCCCGCGCGCTGAACAATCTCGGCCTCGCTTATCTGGACGTTGGCCGCGTCGACGATGCCATCCGCTCTCTGACCGAGGCCGTCGAGTTGGTGCCAAAGGACGCCAACACGCGTGCGAATCTCGGAACTGCCCTGCTCAAAAAAGGCGTCGGCCCCCACGCCGGTCATTTTAATCGGCTCGAGCGTTCCGCGCCGGCGGGCTCGCTCGCACCCCGCCAGGCTGACGCGACCGCGCAAGGTCTCGAGGCGTTGAAAATGGCCGCCGAGCTGGCACCGAACAACGCCCGTATCGTCGGCCTGTACGGTAACGGCCTCCTCGAGGCAGGCCAGGCCGCAGCAGCCGTGCCGGTGCTCGTACGCGCCGTCGCGCTCGATCCCGCTTCGTCGGACTTCCACTTCAACCTCGCCAACGCGCTCAACGAGCTCGACCGCCAACAGGAGGCGGCGGAAGAATACATCGCGGCGCTCCGCGTCGCGCCTACCGACGCCGAGGTGCTCACGAACTACGGGCTTCTCCTCCGGCGGATGAACCGGCTGCCAGAATCGATCGAGCGCCTCCGGGAGGCGGTTCGGCTGAAACCGGGCTCGGCTCGAGTCCATAGCAATTTCGGGGTCTCGCTCCTCGCGGCCGGCCAGGCCGAGGATGGCATTCGGGAACTGACCGAGGCCCTCCGGCTCGATCCCAAATTGCCCCAAGCGCTCTATAATCTATCCACCGCGCTCGCCCAATCCGACCGTCCGGCGGACGCGATCGCCCCGTTGGAAACGCTGCTCCAAGTCGCGCCTCCGACGGCCGAGCTCTTGAGCAATCTCGGAGTTCTGCTCGCGCGCACCGGACGCATGCAGGATGCGCTCGCTCGCACGCGGCAAGCGTTGACGGTCGATCCGAATTATCCGCCCGCGCGTGACAACCTCGCGTTATTGACCTCCTACCTTCGCGATCACCCCGAGGACGCGCCTTCGGCTCCTCCTCGCTGAGAGAGGTCCCCAGATCGCGCTTCGATGCTCACGCCATGCGGTTGAATTACATCTCGACTTATCTTTCGCGTAGCGACAGCGGTGCTTTCCGAATGTACGGCCGAACCTTATTTTTCATCCTCGCATTCGCCGCGACGGCAGTCGGTCAGACCAGCACAAGCGATCATGCCGCGCCCTGGATTCCCGACCGCGGCGACGGCACGTTTCAGAATCCGGTGTTGCATGCCGATTATTCGGATCCGGATGCGATTCGGGTGGGCGACGATTTCTGGCTGACCTCCTCGAGCTTCGGCCACGTGCCCGGCCTGCCGATTTTGCACTCGCGCGACTTGGTGAACTGGGAGCTCGTCAACCACGCGCTGCCCCGGCTCGTGCCCGACGAACATTTTCAACGCGTGCGTCACGGCGAAGGCGTCTGGGCGCCGGCGATTCGCCACCACGGCGGCAAGTTTTGGATCTATTATCCCGATCCGGATTTCGGCTTGTACGTCGTCACCGCGACGGATCCGCGCGGGCAATGGTCCGCGCCTGCGCTGGTGAAGGCCGGCAAGGGCCTCATCGACCCGTGTCCGTTTTGGGACGACGACGGACAACTTTATCTCGTGCATGGCTGGGCACGCAGCCGCGGGCCGATCTCGAACCGGCTTTCCCTGACGAAGCTGAGCTCCGAAGGACTTCGGACGCTCGACGAAAGCAAGGATATCGTCGACGGCAACAAGCTCGACGGCTGGCGGACGATCGAAGGACCCAAACTCTACAAGCGAAAGGGCGATTACTATATTTTCGCGCCGGCC
>CBINOT010000063.1:0-27563 GCA_966252355.1 uncultured Opitutus sp.
GCACGCGAAGTCGTTTCCCCCGACGCCGCCGGCCACGCTTCCTTCGGCGTCGCCGACGCTGCGCGTGACCATCGACGGCAACAACCGCAGCGAAACGCTCTTCCTCGGCGACCCCGTCAAAGCGACGGCGTCGGCGGGCGCGACCTCGGAAGCGCCGGTCGTCACGGCCGGTGAGACGGAGTACGTCGCGCAGTTGATGAACGGCAATAGCGTGCGCGCGCCCGTCTTTACCGTCGTTGTGCCGAATCGGCTGCTCGAGCGCTTGCGGAAGGCACAGGACGATCTGCGCGAGCGTCGCATTCTCGACTTCGACGCTGCCTCCGTGACGTCGATTTCGCTCTCGGCGCCGAATCAACCGTCCGTGACCCTGCAACGGCTCGAGCCGAACGGACCCGAAAGCCCGTGGCAAATCGTGCGGCGGGCCGACGGCAGCGATGGCCCGCAGACCATCGCCGCCGATAATGCCGCGGTGCACCGTTTGCTCGACCAGCTGGCATTGCTCTCGGCGACGAAGTTCGAAAGCGACGCGCCTTCGAGCGCCCAACTCGAGACTTGGGGCTTCAACCGGCCCGAGCGCGAAATCACGCTTGCGACCAATGCTGCGCCCGGCGGAACGCCGACGGCGATCGTCTTGCGACTCGGCACCGATACGAACGGAGCCGTCTATGCGCGGGTCGGAACGCCCAGCGCGCCGGGATCGTCCGTTTACGCGGTTTCGATCGATGTCGCGCAGGAATTTCCGGTCGACGTGAAATCGTGGCGCGAACGCACGCTGCGCACGTTGCCCGCGACAGCTCGAATCGCCGCGTTGAAACTCACCGACTTGAGCACGCATCGCGCGATCGTCGATTCCACCTTCGATGCCAGCGGCCATCCGGCCGCCGAGGCGCGCGACCCCGCCGCATTGCAGGACTTGGCGGCGGCTTTGCGCACGTTGCGGGCCAAGCGCTTCGTGCAGGATGGTTTTGCCGACAAGCTGGTGCTCGCGGGCGAGGAACGACCCTGGCGCTACCAACTGGATGCGACGATCGCCTTGCCTGGAGCGGGCGGTGGCGAACAAACGAGCGTCAGCACCTTGTACGTGACCGACCGGACGGGTGGTGCCCAGCAACTCGCCGGATCGAAGGAATTCGACTGCATCTTCGAGGTCGAACAGCCGATGCTCGATGCGCTGTGGCGCTTGGCGTATGGCCCCCGCGATCCTGGTCCGCAGCTGGAGAAAAAGTGAGTCGTCGATCGGAGAACGTCGTCTGCTGGTGCGCGAGTAACCGTCGTTTCGCCGGGCCGAATCTTTCGGCCTCGCGCAGGTGCGGGGCACGTTCTCGCCGCCGCTCGCTTCACCCATGAAGCGCGTTGCACAGCTGCTCGGACCTTCGCTCCGCTTTATCGCGGGGTGCATCGCTTCCTTCGCCATTTGGTCGCTTTGGCTCGCGTTGGTGCTCATTGCCGCGGCGCAAATCTATATCGCGTCGACCAATGAGCTGGCCGTGCCGGCATTTTTGCTGCGCGCCTTCGAAGCCCGGATGGCGCAATCAGGCGTCCACGTGGCGTTCGACCGCACGACCCTCGACCCGACAGGGCGGTTGCTCGTGCAGCAACCGCGGGTGTTCGTGCCGGGATTCGCTGACCCGGTCGTGACCGCCCGCGCAGCGTATGTCGGCTTCAACCCGTGGGCTCTGGCGGTCGGACGTTTCGAACCGCGCGAAATCCGCGTGCTCGAGGGCGGCATTGCCGTTCCGGCGATGCTATCGCCGTCGGGGCTCGCCGAGCCGATCGTGCGCGACATCGACGCCCTGATCGTGCCTGGTTCGAAGCAAATCACCGTCAGCCATCTCACCGCGCGGGTGAGCGCGTTGCTCGTTTCGATTCACGGTGCGATTGGATATTCCGCCAGCTCCGCCTCGCGGCGTTCGCCGGACGAAGTGGCGGCGTTGATTCGGACGCGCTTCGCCGATTTCTGCCGCGGAGCGGTCGAATTCACGCGTCGGCTCAACGCCTTCGATGAACCCTCGCTGGATTTGGAGTTGAGCGTATCGCCGTCGCGCGCCGCGATGGTTTCCGCCGAGCTTATCGCGCGCGGATTCAAGTTGGAGACCCCGTTTGCCATGCAGCTGGGCCAGTTTCGTGCTACGACCCGGTTCCCGCTACTCGGCGATCCGCTCAGTCGATCGACCCTCGAGTTTGCGGCCGCAGAGGTGCGGCTGCCCAATTCTATCTCCGCGCGTCGGGTCCGCGCCGCCGTGCGCGGGCGCTTGTATCACGCCCAGCTGCGCGTCGAGCCGGAGGAATTGCAGATTGCCGCCGACGCCCTGACCTTGCCCGATCTTTCCGTCGAGGCGACTTCGATGACGATCGTGCCGAGGTCAGCCAGCCAATGGGCGGGCGACGGCGTGGCGCGCCTCTATGGTGTCCCGCTCGGGGTCACCGGCGAAGCGGATCTGAAAGCGAAAACCGCGACGGCGTCGGTGGCGGGGTCGGTGCCGCCGGCCGTGCTCAACGCGGTCAGCGCGCGGACCCATACCGACGTCCGTCGATTCTTCGATTTCGGCGCGGCGGAGATTCTCGCGGCGGAGGCGCGTTTCGGGCCGGAATGGAAGTTTCAACATCTCACGGCCCGGGTGGCCCTGCGTGACATCAGCGCGCATGGCGTGCGAATGGAGGAAGGCGCCGCGGCGATCGAGCTGACGCCAGACCGGCTGTATGCACCGGAAGCGTATGCGAGAATCGGCGAGAATTTCGCGCGAGGTTCTTACGAACACGTCTTCGCCACGCGAGAATTTCGTTTCCTGCTCGACGGCCAATTGCGGCCGCTCGACATCTCGGGGTGGTTTCACGACTGGTGGTCCAATTTCTTCGATCGGTTCGAATTCCCGGTCGCACCGCCGAAGGCGAGCGTCGATGTGCGCGGCGTGTGGCGCGAAGGCCGGCGCACCACCGTGTTCGTTTTCGCCGACAGCAAGGCGCCGACGATTCTGAAGCAAAAGCTCCAACACGTGCGCACCCGGCTTTTTATCCGCCCCGGGTTTTACGACGGCTTGGAACTCGCTTTAACCGACTTGGACGCCGGCACGGCGCACGGCACCTTTGCCCTCGCGACGAATTTGGCGACGGGCAAGTGGCGGACCTTCGAGGTCGATGCGGAATCGAACGTGGCGCTCGCCGTGGCCTCGGGCATGGCCAGCCAGCTTGGCGAGTCGTTGCTCGCTCCGTTTGCGCTTGCGCATGCGCCCGCCGTGAAGCTGCAAGGGCATTTCGACGGCCCGGATTTCGGCGACGACCGCCATCGCAAAATGGAGCTCATCGCGCGTGCTGCGGGCGAATTTCGTTTTCACGATTTTCCGCTGCAGGACATCTCGTTCACGACGGCGATCGATGACGACGAGATCAAGGTGGACAACGTCGATGCGAAGTTCGCGGGCGGTGCCGTGCACGGCCGCGCGCGGGTGTGGGGACCGACTGCCGCGCGTCGGATCGGTTTCGATGCGACCATTACCGATGCGAGCTTGGGCCTGACCGTAGCCGCCGTGCAGGAGTACGCCGCCGAGCGCAAAGGCCAACCGCGTCCTGCCCCTGGCAAGTTCGTCAAAGAAAAGACGAATGTCCGATTCGATATCGTGGCTTCCGCGGAGGGCGCATACGGCAACATGATGACGTTCCACGGCGGCGGTAACACGACCTTGCGCGGAGCGGAAATCGGTGAAGTGCCGCTTTTCGGTCCGCTCTCCGAGTTGCTGAAATTCACCGCGCTGCGGTTCACCACGGCGCATTCCAGCTTCAAGATCAACGGTCCGAAGCTGGAGTTCCCCGATGTGACCTTGCGCGGCGCGAACTCCGCGATCGATGCGCATGGCGAATATGCCTTGGATCGCCGCGAGCTGGATTTTCGCGCTAAAGTCTTTCCGTTTCAGGAAAGCGGCAGCGTAATCAAGAGCGTCGTCGGAGTCGTGCTGACTCCGCTTTCCAATGCGTTGGAAGTGAAATTGACCGGGTCTTTGGAAAAACCGGATTGGGCGTTTGTCATCGGGCCGACCAATTTTTTCCGTACGCTCACCTCGAGCCAGCCCGGATCATCGGAGTCGGCCCATGCGACGACGCCCCATGCGACCGTTCCCTCGCCGCCGCCGAATACGGCAGCCGAAACCGCCAAACCCGCCGCCACGCCGGCGCCGAGGTGAACTGAGCCATGGGAATGTCGCGCACGCCGCAGCCGGCGGCGACCTCCGGCTCGCGTTTCTTATCCGCTACGATCGCAATCTTTCTGTTCGTCGCGACGGTCCTTGTTTTCGCGCGCGGGATCGGCGGCTCGTTTCTCAATTACGACGACAACGATTACGTCACCGCCAACGAACACGTGCTGGCGGGGCTGAGCGCGAGTAGCATGCGCTGGGCAACGACGGCCAACGTGGCGTCGAATTGGCATCCGCTTACTTGGATATCGCACCTGGCCGACGTATCGCTTTTCGGCCGGAATCCGCGCGGCCATCACGCGACGAATATTCTGCTGCACGCTATGAACGCGGCGCTTTTGTTTTTCGCCCTGCGACGCCTAACGGGAGTGGTCGGCGCCAGTGCGTGGTGCGCCGCCCTGTTTGCGTTGCATCCGCTGCGCGTCGAGTCTGTCGCGTGGGTGGCCGAGCGCAAAGACGTGCTCAGCGGCCTCTGTTTTGTCGCTGTGCTATGGGCGTATGCTGCGCACGCGGAATCGGATCGTCGCGTTCAACGAAGCATTCGTCGGTACCTCGTCACGCTCGCTGCGTTTGCGCTTGGGCTCCTGGCGAAGCCGATGCTGGTGACGCTTCCGTGCGTTTTATTGCTCCTCGATTATTGGCCGCTGGAGCGCTTTTCACGCCGATCCGTATTCGTCCTCGTAGCCGAAAAGCTCCCATTCCTCCTGCTCGCGGCGATCTCATGCGTCATCACCTACCAGGTGCAGAAGCATAGCGGCGCCGTCGCGGATGCCGGATCCTTGCCGTTCGGAGATCGGCTCGGGAATGCTGCGGTTTCGGTCGTGCGTTACTTGGGCAAAATCGTCTGGCCGGCGAAGCTCGCCGTTTTGTACCCGCATCCGGGCAAATGGCCGACCACGGCGGTCGCCGTCGCGACGGTCTCGATCGTGGCGATCACGGTCTTTGCATTCTCGCAAACTCGTTCCCGGCCATGGCTGGTGGTGGGTTGGCTGTGGTTCCTGGGTATGTTGATCCCAGTGATCGGTCTTGTGCAGGTCGGCCTGCAGTCGATGGCTGATCGGTACACGTACTTGCCGGCGATCGGGCTCGTGCTGGCAGGCGTGTGGAGCGGGCGCGAGATTTTGCCGGTCGGCCGCCGGGCGGCAGGTACGCGGTGGGCGGCTGCGCTGCTCACCGCCGCGCTCGCCGGGCTCACCTTCGGACAGCTGGGTTTCTGGAAAAACTCCGTGACGCTTTTTCACCACGCGATCGCTGTCGCCGGCAAAGGCAATTATCTCGCGTACGACAATCGCGGCGTCGCGTTGGGCGAGCTTGGAAAAGTCGATGCCGCGATGTCCGACTACGCGCAGGCGCTGGCCATCAAACCGGATTATCCCAACGCGAATAACAATCTCGCCCGTATTCTCGCCGAACGCGGTCAGCCGCAGGAGGCGATTGCGCACTACCGCGTGGCGCTGCACGGCAAGCCCGACAATCTCGAAATCCACAACAATCTCGCCAACGCGCTTTCCGATGTCGGCGCGACGGACGAAGCGATCGAGCATTACCAATTCGTCCTGCAACGAGCTCCCCGCCATCTCAACGCGCGCAACGGTTATGCCGTCGCGTTGGCGTCGAAGGGCAAGCTCGTCGAAGCCGAGCGCGAACTGCGCGAGGTCCTGAAGCTGGATTCCGACAACGTCAGCGCGATGAGCAATCTGGGGAATGTGTGTGCGATGGGCGGCCGTCGCGACGAAGCCGCTGCGCTTTATCGTCATTCGCTCGAACTGCATCCCGACGACGCTCGGACGCTGTACAATTTGGCCAACGTCGAAGTGGAACTCGGACAAAACGAGACGGCCGCCGGTCATTATGCCCGTGCCCTGCAGCTCTCGCCGCTCAATCCGGACGCGCACGCCATGCTCGGGCTAGTCTTGCTTCGTCTTGGCCGTCGAGCCGAAGCCATCGAGCACCTCAACGCGGCGCTTCAACAGCGTCCGAGTCATCCCCAAGCGACCGCGTGGCTGGCTGCGGCTCAGCAGCATTAATCCTTGGCACTATTTAATTGGAGCACGACGCGCGGAGGCGCGCCAAAATCCAAAATCCAGAATCGAAAATCCAAAATCCACGGCTTTGATTGCGTGCATGTCTCCTGCCGAGGCCGAAAAACGAATCGCCGAACTGCGGGCTCAACTCGCCCATCACGACGAACTTTATTACCGGCGCGCGAAGCCGGAAATCGCCGATTTCGATTATGACCGCGTGAAGCAAGAGCTCGCTGGGCTGGAGGAATTGTTTCCCGAAGCCGCGAAGGCAGTGGGCGGCGAAACCTCGACGGCGAAAATCGGCGACGACCGCACCGAGGGATTCGCCCGCGTGAAACATCGGCAGGCGATGACCACGCTCGACAATACGTACGACGAGGCGGAGCTGCGCGAATTTCACGCCCGACTTGCGAAGGCGCTCGGCGCCGACGATCTGGCTTATACGGTGGAGCCGAAGATCGACGGGGTCGCCGTCAGCCTGACGTTCGAGGCGGGCGAGCTGACGCGCGCCGTGACGCGCGGCGATGGCGAGGAGGGGGATGACGTTACCGTCAACGTGCGCACCATTCGCGCGCTGCCGCACGCGCTGGCCGGCCAGCGCGTGCCCGAGTTGATCGAAATTCGCGGCGAAATCTTTCTCGGCGAAGACGAGTTTCGCCGGATCAATCAACTGCAAGAAGAAGCCGGCGAAGCGCCTTATGCCAATCCGCGTAATCTCGCCGCCGGCACGTTGAAGCAGCTCGACTCCAAGCTCGTCGCGTCGCGCAAGCTCGAGATCGTGCTTTATGGATTGGGTGCGTGCGCGCCGGCCGACTTCGTCGATTCGCAATCGGCCTATCACGGCCAGCTCAAGGCTTGGGGTCTTCCCGTCGTGGAGCGTTTTTGGAGCGTTCGCGGCATCGATACTGTCTGGGCCGCGATCCAGGAGCTTGACCAACTGCGGCGCGGTTTGGCGTATGGCACCGACGGCGCGGTGGTGAAGCTCGACGCCTTTGCCCAGCAGAAGAAGGTCGGCTTCCGTGGTATGGCCGCCGATGGGCGAGCCGAAGCGGCGCGCAAATTGTCCCCGCGCTGGGCGTGCGCATACAAGTTTGCGCCGGACCGCGCGGAGACTCGCGTGCGCGATATCACGATTCAGGTTGGCCGCACCGGCGCCCTGACGCCCGTCGCGGAGCTGGAACCGGTTTTCCTGGCCGGCACGACCGTCAAACGTGCCACCTTGCACAACGCGGACGAAATCGCGCGGAAAGATGTGCGGGTGGGGGACGCGGTGTTGGTGGAAAAAGCCGGCGAAATCATTCCCGCGGTGGTTGCCGTGTTACTGGAGAAACGGCCGGCCGGCAGCGTAGCTTATGCGTTTCCGCGCGAATGCCCCGTTTGTCGTACGCCCGCCGTGCGCGCCGCAGGAGAAGTCGTCTGGCGTTGCCCGAACCCGCAATGCCCGGAGAAAGTGCGCCGTCGGATCGAGCACTTTGCCTCGAAGGCGTGCGTCGATATCGAAGGTCTCGGGGAGGAGATGGTCGATTTGTTGCTGCGGCGCGAGCTGATCAAAACGATTCCCGATATCTTTCGGCTCAAAGTCGCGGATTTGCTGCCGTTGAAAAAGTCCGGCGAAATCTGGGCCGCGAACTTGATCGCGGGCATCGAGGCGCGCCGCAGCGCGGACTTGTGGCGCGTGATCAACGGCCTGGGTATTCCGCAGGTCGGCGCCGCGGCGGCGAAGGATCTTGCGCGGACATTTCGCTCGCTCGGCGCACTGGCCGAGGCGAGTGGGGACGACCTTTTACGCATCGGCGGCTTCGGCGAGAAGACCGCGACGGCCGTTCGGGCGTGGTTTTCCCACGACGCTAATCGGGCGCTGCTCCGCGATCTCGAAGCGGCGGGACTGACGCCAACGCCCCCCGCCGCGGCCAGCAGTGCGTTGGCGGGAAAAACGTTTGTCCTGACGGGCACATTGCCGACGCTGACGCGCGAGGACGCGACGGCGAAAATCGAAGCAGCCGGCGGAAAGGTCAGCGGCAGCGTCAGCAAGAAGACTCACTATCTCGTGGCCGGCGAGGACGCCGGTTCGAAGTTGGAAAAGGCGAAAGCCCTCGGTGTAGCCGTGATCGACGAAGCCGGGTTCCTTCGCCTCGTCGAGAACGCAGCCCTGTAGTCGGCTACAACGACGCTCAGGCGCGCTCGCTTCCGCGCGTACACTGACGAAACACGTAGCGGAACGGGTAAGCGTTTCGTGTTTATCCGAAAGCTTCGCGGCTTCCGCTACGGCTAGGTGGAGGCGAGTTCGAAACTCGCACGACTAAATTTGCGGAATCGCCGTCGTTGAATCGTCGTTCCGATGCGCGCGGCCGGCGCCGAACGTCACGTAGTCGAGCGAGTATTTGCCGGCACCGTTGATCGCGATCACGACGAGCAAGAACAGCACCAGCGCCGAAAACTCGAGCGATTGGCCCATGGCAAACAGACCGTCTTGACGGTGTACGATAAACACCGCGCCGATCAGAATCGGGATTTGCACGATCGCTGCGAGACGAGTGAGGAAACCGATCGTGAGCAAGGCGCCGCCGATAAAGTGCGCGAGCATCACGTAATGCAGCATCGTACCGGTCAGCAGCCACGGATGGTTCGTGCGTTGCAGCAGGTCGACGAAATAGCCGGTGGAGGTGTTGGTGATGAGTAACAGGCCGCGGGCCAGCAGCCCGAGGCCGACATAGATGCGGATGCAATCCAGCCACAGCTCACGATGCGATTCCGCCCAAGCGATGAACTTTTGCATGGGGACCTCTCTTGGTTCAGGGACGACGATGGAGGAGGCGGACGGTGTCGGGGTTCGTCTCCGGGGACCCGGTCACGTTACGGCATAAGCTCCCGCGGTCAAACACGGGCCGCACTTCAAGCTTCAAGCGGCCGCAAAACCGGCGCGCTTGAGGGCTTATCGGCCACTTGTGCCGATGCAATGGGCCGCACGTCGGCGGCCGATCGCGAGGCCTAGAACCCGCGCTTTTGCAGCGCGGCGCTCAATTCTTGCATGAAGGCTTGGCCGTCGGCCGCGCTAGGACGGTAACCGGGCTTGCTGACTTCGGTGAGGCCGGGCCGCCCGTATTGATCGACGATCCATTTGGCCGTCACGCCGTCGCTGAAGGTTACCGTGCCGCTGGCGAGTGCGCCCGGCAACAAGGTGACTTTGTCGACCGCGACGCTTACGCCGCCCGCGGCAGCCGGTAGGTCGTCAAACTCTTCGTCGACGATCTCGTCTTCGATTTCGGCGTCCGCTTCGCTTTTGCCCAGTCCCAGCTTCTCCTTCGCTTTGTCGAGAAAGCCTTTCTTTTCGGGCGTCGCTCCTTGGGCGGCAGGCCGGGCAGCCGCGGCCTTGGTCACATCGGACGTGTCGACCTTGGGCGCTGCGTCTTTGAGCTCGAGATTGAGATCGTCGACGAGGAAGCGCACGTCCCGATATGTCAGGGACAGTTTGAACTGCTCCGAGAGTTTCTTCTGCACGGCCGACAGATTGTCGCCTGCAGCGACCCATTGAGACACTGCTTGTTTTTGCTCGGGAGTTAATGTCATAGCGCGGGTTGTACCTGAAAAGGGAAAACCCGAAAGAGGCAAACGGGAAGACGGCTTACCTCTCTGTCTTTTCGCGGCGGCCGCGCCGCGCGGCCCGTCACTTCGACAACTGCGTCTTCAAGAACTCTATCGTGCCGCGCATGGAGGCATCTTGCTCCATCATGTTGTCGACCGCTTTGCATGCGTGGATGACCGTGCCGTGGTCCCGACCACCGAAGGCGTCGCCAATTTCCTGCAAGGAATGCTTCGTCAGCGTGCGCGTGAGATACATCGCGATTTGGCGGGGAATCGCGATGTTGTTCGGCCGCCGCTTGCTCGTCATGTCGCTGTGCCGGATCTGGAAATGATCCGCGACCCGCTTTTGCACCGTTTCGATCGTGAGGACGTTCTGCGCCTGTTCCATCAACACGTCGTGCAGGAGCCGCTCCGCGGTCGCGAGATCCAGCGCCTTATTCGTCAACGAGGAGTAACTCGCCACCTTGAGCAGCGCGCCTTCGAGGCGGCGGATGTTCTTGGTGATGTTCTGCGCGATGAAATTGAGGATCGGCTCGGGCAACTGCTGATTCAGCGTCTGAGCCTTGGCACGGAGAATCGCGAGGCGAGTCTCGAGATCGGGCGCCTGGATGTCCGCCGGCAGGCCCCACTCAAACCGGGACACGAGCCGCGACTCGAGTTTTTGGATTTCGCTCGCGCGCCGATCGCTCGTTAGCGCGATCTGCTTCCCGGACTCGAACAGGTCGTTGAAGGTGTGAAAAAACTCTTCCTGGATCCGCTCTTTGCCTGCGAGGAACTGCACGTCGTCCAGCAGCAGCACGTCGGCGTTTCGATAACGCTGGCGGAACTTCGTCAGGCTATTTTCCTGCAGTGCCTGAATGAACTCGTTCGTAAATTTTTCCGTCGAAAGATACGCCACGCGCGCATCCGGATTGTGCCGCAAGATGGCGTGCCCGATGGCATGCATCAGGTGGGTCTTGCCGAGACCGGTGTCGCCGTAGAGGAACAGCGGATTATAGGCCTGAGCCGGCGCTTGGGCGACCGCGAGCGCTGCCGCGTGAGCCATCTGATTGTTCGAACCGACGACGAAGGTCTCGAACGTGTTACGTGGATTGAGCGTGCCCGCGGCGGGGCCGCGATCGTCGTAGCGCGTCGTGCGCGTTTTGGCCGCCGCACGGCCGCGACCGTGGCTCGTGGCTGGTGCGCTGTCACCGTTTATCCGGGCGCTCGCGCCATCGTGATTTCCGCGGCCGGCTTCGTTTTTACGCAGCGTAACCGTGACCATGCGGCCTGCGTTCAATCGCAGCCGCTGCGTGATCAAGTCGAGGTAGTTGTCGTGAATCCAGATCTGCGCGAAGTCATTCGGGACGCCCAGCGTGATGCCGTCGGCGCTCGTCTCGAGGCAAACGACCGGCTCGAACCACATTTGGAACACGTCCTCCGGAAAGAGCGATTTGAAGTCGCACTTGACGGTCTCCCAGAGGCTGGGCGCGAGGGACGAAGTAGGCATGACGGGCGGGCGAAAAGACAGATTTATTCACACTGCGTTCGCGGCAGCGATTTCCAGCACGTCTGACGGTGGTCCGGCTTCCTCTCGCGGTAACAAAATTGGGATGCAGCCATCGGGGTGGGGTGGGCCAAAAATCGAGAATGGATAAGTATCTGATGGCTAAGCAACTAGCAGCGGCGTTACGGCGGGGCCAGCGGGCGGATCAACGGTGACGTGGGAAAGAACTTTCGCGAAGCAAACGAGGACTGAAGGAGGGCGCAGTAACTGTGAACCGAAAAACCATTTCAAGGCGAACTTTCTGACAAGTTGTTCACAGCGCCGGTGGGCATAAGTTTTTTCGTTTTTTGGTTGCCTCACGTTGGCGAACTTAGGCGGAGATTTTCTTCTCCCGCCTACCGTAATTTTCCCGATACTACACCGCCCGGTAAGCCGCTTCCCAAGCCGCTCCTGCGCTCAGTGGCCGCACGCCACCTGGCTAGACGAGGTGCGATTTCGAATACACGATTCGTGTCATGCCGAAATGGATGCGGGCTCGGGATCGGTCCATTTCCCGTGCTCCTTAATGAGTGCAATTAGGCGAGCATCTGCTTCGCCCTGCGGGATGTTGTACTGCACGCAAGTCTTGCCGACGTAGAGGTTGATTTTGCCAGGCGCTCCGCCGACGTACCCAAAATCCGCGTCCGCCATTTCGCCGGGGCCGTTTACGATGCAGCCCATGATGGCGAGCTTCACGCCTTTGAGATGCCCTGTCTTCTCACGGATGCGTTGCGTCGTCGTTTGCAGGTCGAACAAGGTTCGCCCGCAGCTCGGGCAAGCGACAAATTCCGTCTTCGAAATGCGTGCGCCTGCGCCTTGAAGAACGTTATACGTGAGCTTCGTCGCGCGAACGAAATCGGCTTCGGTTTCGACGCTCACCAGATCGCCGAGACCGTCGCATAACAATGCGCCGGTGAGAAACGACGCCTCGAGCAACTTCGAAAGGAATGAGTTGTCGCCCCGGACCGCCGTCGAGGCGCTGTTGCGGATCCAGAGGGGGACGCGACTGCCGACCGTTCGGAGCGCGTCGGCGAGCGCGCGATACGCGCCGATCGCATGGCGATTTTCCGCGGGAGTGCCATCCGAGCCCGAAGTGTTCCGCGGCCGTGTCAACGTGACGAGGAGCCGCTCGTCGCCCAGTGCGCGCCACGTGGGTGCCAGCGCGACGATCGCTTCCGCGTCGAGGTCGCAGGCGAGAAACTGCGCGTGTCGACGGGCGAGTTCCGTCCATGCCCGCAGCGCATCGTCCTCACCGCCACGAAAGCTGCGGACGACGATCACGCGTGACCGGCTCAGCGCGAGGAAGGGTTCGACGAGATGCGTGGTGATCGTCGGTGCCAGTTCGAGCGCGACCAACGCGGGGTGGCTCGGGGCGTGCGCGAGCGCTTCGGCGATCGACGCGAGGTCGCCGGCGTTCGCGATGCTGAGCAGCAATCCTTCCGGCGGCGTGTCTTTCAGCTTCGGATTTTGAAACGTCTCGAGCGGATGCCGCAACGCCGCCGGGTCGGTGCGTACGAGCACGGCGGGCGGGTGTTCGGGCCCGATGACGACCTTGTCCGCCAGCGTCACCACATTCGTTTCGCGCCGCGCGTAGTGATAAGGATCGATGGAATCGCGCTCGGTGGCCGGTGAATCCGCGGCCGCTGTGCCTGACGCCCATAACGACATCGCCTTGTCGGCGATCGCGCGCGCGACCGGGATCTCGTACACGCTATCCTCCGTCAGCGATACCCGGATCGTGTCCCCGAGTCCGTCGAGCAATAACGAACCGATCCCGATGGCGCTCTTGATCCGGCCATCTTCGCCGTCGCCCGCCTCCGTCACCCCGAGGTGCAGAGGGTAATGCATGTTTTCCTGCGCCATCCGATGCACGAGGAGCCGGTAGGCCTGGATCATCACCTTCGGATTCGACGCCTTCATCGAGAGGACGATCTGGCGATAGCTGTGCGCTTCGGCGATCCGGAGAAATTCGAGCGCGCTCTCGACCATGCCGAGCGGGGTGTCGCCGTATCGGTTCATGATGCGGTCGCTCAACGAACCGTGGTTGGTGCCGATGCGCATCGCGCGACCGAGTTCCTTGCATCGCTTCACGAGCGGCGAAAACGCCTCGTGCAGCCGCTGCAGTTCGGAATCGTACTCGGTGTCCGAGTATTCGCGCACGTTGAACTTTTTCTTGTCCGCGTAATTGCCGGGGTTGACTCGAATCTTCTCCACGTGCTCCACGGCTTCCATGGCCGCGCTCGGCAGGAAATGGATATCGGCCACGAGCGGAATGTGCCCGAAGCCCGCGGCCGTCAGTTGCGCGCGAATGTCTTTCAGGCATTTCGCCGCCGGCACATTGGGGGCCGTGATCCGCACGATCTCGCAACCGACTTCGGCCAGGGCGATCGATTGTTTCACGGTCGCGGCGATGTCTTGCGTGTCGCTCGTCGTCATCGATTGCAGCCGGATGGGATGGTTGCCACCGATGCCGACCGCGCCGACGTTCACCTCGAGGGAACGGCGGCGTACCGTGTGAAACCGAGACGCGCAATAGGACATGACGGAAAAAGGCTGAAGAGCGGAAACGTTGAAGCTAGCCTTCCGCCCACGCCGAGGGCAAGCGCCCGGCCGGAATGATCGTGCTCAGCGCTTGGGCGCTTCCGCCGGCGCAGGAGCGGAAGGCGTATGCGATGCCGGTTGATTGCTCGTCGCCGCCGCATCCGCCGCGCGCTCACGCGCCATGCGAGGGAGATCCACGAACAAGCTGATGTAGCCGATCATCGCGAAGATGAGCACGAAGAACACGCTCTGGGCCGTCATGATGAAGCGCGACGGTAGAGCGCGGCCTCGCAACCGCCCGATCGTGGCGAACAGCATTTGCCCGCCATCGAGCACCGGGATCGGCAAGAGATTGAGGATCGCCAGGTTCACGTTGACGAGGATCGTGAACCACAGAGCGAACGGCAGCCCGGCGCGCGAAACATCGACGAAATTGCTGATGATGCCGATCGGCCCGCTGAGGTGCGTCGCATTGATGTCGGACCGCGGATTCAAGAGGGCAAATAACGTCCGAAACGTTTTCACCATGCACTCGCCGACCTGGTGGAAGGGCGAGGGATGCGTGAAGACGAAGCCGGTTTTGAGCGCGATGCCGATGTCGCTTCCGTCTTTCGCCTCAGGCGCCCGTTCGAGCGTGAGCTTTTGAACGGCACCCTGGCGCAAGACGGAAAGCTCTAGGGGTTTGCCGCCTGGTACGCGCAAGCCCTCGAGGAGCTGGCCGATGGAGAGCGTCTGTTTTCCATCGATGGCCGTGATTTGATCGTCGGGCTGTAGTCCGGCCTTTTCCGCCGGCGAGTCGGGAGTCACTCGACCGATCACGAGCTTAGCGACGGTCGTAAAGCCGACCGTTCGGACTTTCTCCGGACCGCTGATCACCGGTCGCACGGGGATGTCCAGCACTTGGCCGCTGCGTCGCACGGTGAGCACCGTCTCGCGTTCGCCATTCTTCCAGCCGCTGCTCAACGCGATGTGCTCTTGGATGTCGCTGAACGTTTCGACGGTGTCGCCATCGATGGCGATGATCACGTCGCCCGCCCGCAAACCGGATTTGGCCGCCGGGCTCTCGACTTCCCGGTCGTCGGAGGTGCGTATCTTCGGCGCAATTTCCGCGATGGTCGTCGACGCCAGGCCCGTGGCGGTGGGTTGACCGATGATCCACACGATGCAGGCGAGGGCGAAAGCGAAGAGCACGTTGAAGGTCGCGCCCGCGACGAACACGATCATCTTGGTCGCGTAGCTCACCGGCGGCAGACGGGTGGCATCGACGGAGCTGGCGCCCTCGATGGCGCCTAAATCGGCGAGCTGCGGTAACAGCACGTAACCGCCGAGCGGAATCCAGGATATCCGGTATTCGACGCCATCGCGACCGCGCCAGGACCAGATGGCGGGACCGAAACCGATCGAGAACCGCTCGACGTGCGCGCCGCGGCGCCGCGCCGCGAGAAAATGGCCGAGCTCGTGCACGAAGATCGAGCCGCCAAAGAGCAGCACCACCAGAAATACGACCCAAACGTTCGAGAGCACGGACTGCAGGAGATCAGAGGACACGAGCAGCGAGGTGGTTAAGCGAGGAAGGTGGCAGCCATGCGCCGGGCTTCGGCATCGATGGCGAGAACGGCGGCAAGGTCAGCGGGTTCAAAGTGGGTGATCGCGTCCAAACACTGTTCAACAACCCGCGGAATCGCAAGAAACGGAATCTGGCCCGCCAGGAACGCCGCGACCGCCACTTCGTTAGCCGCGTTGAAAATCGCCGGGGCGACGCCGCCGACGTTCATGCAGTGTTTCGCCAGCCGCAGCATCGGAAACCGCGCTTCGTCCACCGGCCGGAACTCGAGGCCCACCAAGCGCGTGAAGTCCAGCGCAGCGTCGACGCCCGGTGCACGCTCGGGATGGAGCAGCGCGTGTTGGATCGGGAAAGTCATCGAGGGCGGGCAAAGTTGCGCGAGCATCGAGCCGTCGGTGAACTCGACGAGGCAGTGCACGATGCTTTGCGGGTGAAGAATCGTGGTGCATTGCTCCGCGCGCAGCCCGAAGAGCCACTGCGCCTCGATCAGCTCCAAGCCTTTGTTGGCCAGCGTTGCCGAATCGACGGTGATCTTTGGCCCCATCGCCCAGTTCGGATGCTTGAGGGCGTCTGCCGGCGTCGCCTCGGCGAGTCGGGCCACGGGCCAATCGCGAAACGCGCCGCCGCTCGCAGTAAGCACGATGCGGCGCACCGCCGCGTGCGCGTGCCCCTCCAGGCATTGAAAGACGGCATTGTGCTCGGAGTCGACGGGCAGGAGCTTCGCGCGGTGCGCCTTGGCCGCCTCCATCACGAATTTGCCGGCCAGGACGAGGATCTCCTTCGAGGCGAGCGCAAGGTCCTTGCCCGCCGCGAGCGCGGCGAGCGCCGGCTCGAGACCCATCGTGCCCACGACGGCAACGAGCACCAAGTCCGCATCGGCCAGCTGGGCGAGTTCCACCAGCCCGCTGAGGCCCCCGACGAGCCGCGTGCCCGCGGGGAAGGCGGGGAGATTGGCGCGAGCGGCGGCGAACGCCTGGTCTTCGAACACGCCGACGTGCCGAACGTCGAATCGCCGTGCGATCGCCGCGGTCTTTTCCCAGTTCGCACGGGCGGCGATGCCAACCAACTCCAGCTTGTCGGGGTGGGCGGCAATGACGCGCAAGGTGTTCTCGCCGATGGATCCGGTGGCGCCAAGAAGGACGACGCGTTTGCGTGGGCGTAAAGAAGAGGCTGGCACGAAAGAACGTTTATGCGCGACGCTCGGCGGGTTCGGCAAGCGCGGGTTGGCTGCGTCGCCGCTCTTACTATTTGACTCTGTCGCCCTGCGATTTAGGCAGGCCGACGCCATGAAAATCCAAGCCGGCTCAGTCGCGGTTTCACTGGAACGGCGAAAGCAGCTGTTGCGCGGCATCCAGGGATTTGCGGGCCTGCCGGAAGCCTTGCTGACGGACTTGGCTGGCGGCCTGCGCGAAGAACAGTACGCACGGGACGCCGTGGTCGTGGCGGAAGGGGACATCGGCGACCGGCTCTTCTTGATCGAGGAAGGTCAAGCGGAGGTCTCGACGGCCGGCGCCATGAGCACCGTGTCGCTTGGGGTACTCGACCGCGGCGACATGTTCGGGGAGATCGCGCTGCTCTCTCCCACGCGTCGTCGGCAAGCGACCGTTACCGCGCTAACGCCGCTTCATGTGCTCAGCCTGACCTCGGCCGCATTCGAAAAAGCGCTGCGCGCCTGCCCGGATGCGCGAATCGATATCGGCGCCGTGGCGGACACGCTCTTGACCGCGAAATTTTTGAAGCAGCGCGCGACGTGGCGGCGCTGAGCTAAGAATCGGTGCCTGGGGCGCGCTTTTATGCCCGAACGCCATCCGGCGGCATCAGCTTCTCACAACAGCCCGAACAAGAAGTAAGCGACGGGCGCGGTCAGAATGAGACTGTCGCTCATGTCGAAGAATCCGCCCATGGCGGGGATGATCGCCGCGGAATCTTTGATGTTCGCGCGGCGCTTGATCACCGATTCCACCAGATCGCCCACGATGCCGAGAATGGCGATCGGCAGCGCCATCAACGCTCCGATGAAGGGCGTCATGCGTGCCGGCAGCACGTCGCGGCCGAACCAGGCGATCGTCGCTCCAATCGCGACCGACGCGACGATGCCACCGATCGCGCCTTCCCAGGTTTTTTTCGGACTGATCTGGGGCGACATCTTGTGGCGGCCAATCGCCATGCCCGTAAGCAGCCCGCCCATGTCGCAGAACTTCGTGGCGGCGATCACCCATAAACAAAGCACGAGCCGGCCAACGGGAGAAATCGAGTCGTTGGACACCGGCAGTGCGATCCGCACGTAGTACTGCAGCAGAAGCGAGACGTACACCAAGCCGAACAAAGTCGAGCACAGCGACTCCACGCGATTCTCCGGCGTGCGTTCGCCGAGCAGCCGAATGCCGAACACGATCGTCGCGAGCGCGATCACGAGATGTGTCGGGAAGCCGAAGCGCAGCTCGAACCACGGTGCGAGCGTGATCAATCCGCCGCAGACCGTGCCCAGCTTGTCGAACGGCGTGTACCCGCACCCACGCATCAGCACGTAGAACTCGCGCAACGTGAGCATCGACACGATGAGGCAGAGGACGATGACGCCGTTGTTGCGGCCGAACCACAAGGTCGCGACGACGATGCTCCAGAGCAGGGTGGAACTGAAAACGCGTTTGCCCACGGCGTGAGTTATTTGGCGTTCGCCGGCGCGGAGCCTTTGAGTTGCTCGCTCGTGAGTCCGAATCGCCGCTCGCGCCGAGCGTAGTCGGCGATCGCGGTCGCGAGATCGGCCTTGGTGAAATCCGGCCAGAGGGTCGGGGTGAACACGAACTCCGCATACGCCGCTTGCATCAGGAGGAAGTTGCTGATGCGCGTCTCGCCCGACGTGCGGATCACGAGATCCGGCTCCGGCATGTCGGCGGTGTAAAGATACCGGCTGAAGGTCGCCCACGACGAATCGTTGAGCTTCTCCTTACCCGCCGCCACCGCTGCGGCATACGCGCGCGCCGCGTCTACGACTTCGGTCCGCGCCCCGTAATTCAGCGCCAACACGAGCGTGTAATCGGCGAAATGCTTCGTCTCCTCCGTCGTTGCGCGCAGCAGCTTCTGCACGCCGGCCGGCAATTCGTCCGTTCGCCCGATCGTGCGAAACCGCACGCGGTCGCGCACGAAGGTCTCGAGTTCCTTTTTGAGGTAAAACTCGAGCAGACCCATGAGGGCGCCAACTTCCTCCTGCGGCCGTTTCCAGTTCTCGATCGAAAACGCGTACAGCGTGAGCATGCGAACCCCGAGGTCGCGCGCTGCGAACGTGATCGTCCGAACCGTCTCGACCCCACGGCGGTGGCCCTCGATCCGCGGCAACCCGCGTTGCTTGGCCCACCGGCCGTTGCCATCCATGATGATGGCGACGTGCTGGGGGATGCGGAGGGCGGCGGGTTGGGCGGCGCCGGATTCGGCAGAGGAAGACATCAGTTGCGGCGAAGTTAGGTGGGGCGGCGTCGCGTTGACAAGGGCCGGTTGCGTCGGTTCGCGGACCGGTGTCGGCTAGGTGAGTGCGCGACTCGTGGCCGATGGCGGACGCGGCGCCGCGAGCTAATGGATTCCGCACCCGTCGTTTGACGCCTGAGAAGCGGCGTCCACCTTGGCGCATGAGCAAGCTATTGAACGCCGACGAGGTCGCCGCCGCCTGTCGTGAGCTCCCGGGCTGGGCTTACGCCAAGGACGCGCTGACGAAGACCTTCGAATTTGAAACCTTCCGCGAAGCGGTCGGCTTCATGGTGCGCGTCGCCTTCGAGGCGGAGGCGCTGAACCACCATCCCGATTGGTCGAACGTCTACAATCGCGTCAGCGTGCGGCTGAACACTCACGATGCCGGTGGCAAAGTCACCGACAAGGATGTCGAACTCGCGAAGCGAATCCAAAAAATATCCTGGGTAGGATAATCGCTCGAACACGCCGAAAAGCTGAAACGCCGAATCGGGCGCAGGGAACGATGGCGCCGGCAGCTAAAACACTCGGAGGAACGAATGCGGGCCGACGTCGATAAACCGGTCCGCGGAATCGATCGGCCTGGAACGGCTCAGGTGTCCACGCTCGTCGAACGCGCCTACCATTGCCGCGCCGCCGATGGGCGCGAACAGGGTCCGACTTTCCGAGTCGTAGGCGAGCGACGGCTCTACGCGTCGGTCGAGCGTGATGGCGCCGAGCTTATTCCCGCCGAGCCCGAAGCGTTCAACCGTGACGCCGTCGGCATTCAAGATGAGGAGTTGATTTTGGCCCGCGTCGAAAGCGATCGCGGCCGCGGGCTGCGTGCGACCTTGCAGATCGATCCGGCGCACAAATTTTCCGAGCCGCGTCGTTTCGTCCACCGCCGCGGCGCGCGGATCGACAAAAAACAAATGGCCGTCGCGAGGACTCACTGCGAGATCGCCACTGGTTTCGGGAGCGATGCCGTCGACTTCGAACTCACGTTTGATTTTCCGCGCGGGTCGATCGACGACGCGCACCTGATTCCCGCGCGCCAACCGAAGAAAGAAATGATCGGTGAACGGATCGTAGGCGAAGCCCGTGACTTGGTCTTCCGCCTCGAGATAGCTTGGCACATCGCGGGTAACGTCCGTAGTCGCGACCGTGGTATCGTGGATTTCGGCCGCGCGCGGGGCCATCGAATACAAGTGCACCGGCCCGGGCGTCGAGCAGCCGGCGAACAAGAGAACCGCACCTGTTGCGCTCGCCAAACTGGCCCATGGTCCCAACGCGTTGGCGAGCGCCGGTTTTGAGCCTTCCGCCGCTGCGCCTGGTTTTCGAATTGTCATATAGAGGAGAGCAAGCGTCATTCGCCGCATGAAAGTCGCGTTCATCAGTGGTACGAGCATCGTCAACTCGACGCTGTTCTCGTCCTGGGAGGTCAAGACCGTCGAGACCAAATATGGTCCGGTCACTTATAAATCTCGTGGCGATCACGCGCTCATCAATCGCCATGGCTACGGCTTCCCGCTGCCGCCGCACTCGATCAACTACCGCGCGAATATCAGCGCGCTCGCGAATCTCGGATTCCAGGACGTCGTATCGTTGAACTCGGTCGGGTCGTTGAAAAAAGACCTGCCGCCTGGAACGTTCGTCTCCTGTTCCGACTATGTCTGTTTCCAGCAAGGTCCAGTCACGTTTTTCGATAACGAACTTCGCGGTGGTGCACCCGGCATCCCGAATAATTTGATCCCCAAGCTCACCACGGCGCTGGCGCCCGAGTTCAAGATCGAAACCGACAAAGTATATGTCCAGATGCGCGGTCCGCGTTTCGAGACGAAAGCGGAAATTCGCGTCGTGAAAGAGTGGGGCGACGTGATTGGAATGACGGCGGCGCACGAAGCCGATCTGTGCACGGAGGTCGGCCTCCGCTACAACAGCCTCGCGCTGATCGATAATTACGCGAATGGACTCGAAGGCACCGAGATCGACTTCGCCAAATTCAAGGAACTCGTGAAAGACAACCAAGCTCGGGTAAATCGGCTATTCGAACGGATGCTCGAGATTTTGGGGTAGGTGAGCGAACGCCACTCGGCCAAACCCCTGCATAGAGTGAACAGAAGATTACAAGGCTGATGCCGCCTTAGGAGCCTTCGTTTGCTTGGTTACCTTCTGTTCAAATGGATTGAGGTGGCCAAAGGCTCGAGTCTGTTGCCCGTCTTCGCCTGCGGTGCGGGGTGGAGCGCCTCCGTCGGGGCCTGGCCGGCCTACATCCCGAAGAGTGGCCGGCTTATCCCGCGTCGTTTGACGCTCGCGACCGGTTGCCTAAGTTCCGGCCACATGAGCGAGTTCGTCCAAGCTGAACACGTCACGGCCGCCCGCGCGGCGCTCGATCGACTGCGCACCAACATGCGCGTGACTATCCGGGGCAAGGATGAGGTCATCGACCAAGTCCTCGTTTGCCTGGTTGCCGGTGGGCATGTGCTCATCGAGGACTTGCCCGGCGTGGGCAAGACGACGCTCGCGTATTCCCTCGCGCGCTCGATGGACGCGATGTTTTCGCGGATTCAATTCACGAGCGATTTGTTGCCGAGCGATGTGACGGGAGTGGCGATCTACGACGAGTCTTTGAAGGAGTTCGTGTTCAAGAAAGGGCCGGTGTTCGCCAACATCGTCCTCGCGGACGAAATCAATCGTGCCACGCCGAAGACCCAGTCGGCGCTCCTCGAGGTGATGGATCGCGCGCGCGTGACCGTTGACGGCGAGCCGCATGCGGTCGGTTCGCCGTTCATGGTTTTTGCGACCCAGAACCCGGTGGACTACGAAGGCACCTTTCCTTTGCCGGAGAGCCAGCTCGATCGTTTTTTGATGCGCCTCGCGATGGGCTATCCCGCGGCCGCCGACGAACTCGAAATCCTCCGCACCGCGCGGGGCGGCTATGATGCGATCGCGCTCAATCCCGTGGTGACGCGCAACGAAGTTCTCGAGCTCCAGTCGCTCGTGCCGAAGGTTTTCGTCGAGGACTCCGTACTCGATTACATTCTGCAGATCGTAGCTGCGACGAGAACGGAAGCGGAATTTCGCGCAGGCGTCAGCGTCCGTGGCGGCGTGGCGTTGCGAACCGCCGCGCAGGCGCGCGCCTTGGTCAATAATCGCGACTTCGTCTTGCCGGAGGACGTGACCCAACTCGTCGCGCCGGTATTCGCTCACCGCCTTGGGCTCGGCCGGCAAACGAGCGATGCACTGGAGGAACGCGGCGCCGTCGCTGCTGTGCTCAAGCGCATCGTGGCCTCGGTGCCGATGCCGACGTGATGCCGAGCCAAACTAGCGACCCGGAGAGCGCCGAGCTCTGTGATTTCCGTGGCCCAATCCGCCCCGCCTGAGATGCGCGCAACCTTCGACGGTCGCGTGACTGATGTGCGACGCCGCTTTACCTGGAGCGCGCTGCTTTGGTCGCTGATCTTTCCGCAACGCGCGTATCGGATCGTGCCGACCGTGCCCGGCTTGGTGCTCGTGGCGCTCTCCCTCGGGGTCGGCATGGCGGCGTACAATTCGTCGAGCAATATTCTGTTTCTCACGCTTTCGCTGCTTCTCACCTGTCTGGTGCTCAGCGGCGTGTTGTCGTGGTTGAACGTCCGTCGCGTCCGCTGGGAGCTGCAGGTTGCGCCCGCCTTGCGCGTGGGACACGACACCAGTGTCGGCCTCGTTCTGCGCAACGGAAAGGCGTTTCTGCCGACGTATGGTTTGTGGTTCAACCTCGTGGCGCGTCCGCGACGGCCGGAACACGAGCAACGGGCGGAATCGACGGTTACGGCGACCAGTGCGGAGATCCGCGCGGCCTGGGCTCAGGCCGAAGCCACAGAAATCCGCGGCCGAGCGGCATTATCGGGCCGGCTCGATCCACGAGGTGAGGTCAGGCTGGACTGGGTGTTTCAACCGAAACGACGCGGCCGGCTGCGGATCGAGCTGCTGTCGGTCGGTTCGTTGTTTCCGTTTGGCTTTCTGCGGAAAGATATCGGAACCGCATTGAGCACGGATGTCATCGTCTGGCCGGCACCGACGGAATATCGACGCCATGCGCCCGCGGCAGCGCGGCGGCAAGCCGGCGGCGAAAACGTCGCGCGGCCGGGGCCGGGTAGCGATTTGATGGCCGTGCGGCGGTACGCGGCGGGCGACTCGCACCGCCTGATCCATTGGAAAGCGAGCGCACGCACCCGTCAGCTGTTGGTGCGACAATTCGCGGCGGAAGCCGCCGTCAGCTACGCGCTTTGGCTAAGGTCAGACGCGGGCCTGTGGTCGCGCGCGGAGCAATTCGAGGTACTCATTAGCTTCGCCGCGACACTTGCCGAAGACCTGTTTCGCACCGGCCAGCTCTCGGCCATCGCGGTCAATGACGAGCCGCCGACCCCGGCGCGTCACGTCCGTGACCTGGAGTTATTCCTCGATGCGCTTGCGGTGTTGCAGCCGAGCGTGGATGTCGCCGCGACGCGTAGCGGGGTGCCGGCGAAGTCAAATGTGCTCTCCTTCTCGCCGGACGGAGCGCGCGGCGTTGGTGCCTATGTCGACGGACAACTCATTGCGTCCGTTTGAGCGCATCCTCCCCTCTCATGACCGCTCGGTCACAACGCCCGCAACTGAGCCGCGACGAGCTTTTCCAGCTCAAATGGCTTCTTGGCGCGCTGCTCACGTTGCTCGGCGTCGCGACCGTTGCGTACATGGACGTCGACGCGTGGTGGTTAATGGCGCTCACCTGCGGCGTGGTTGTGGCGACAGCACTTTGGCCAAGATTGCCGTCGCGTCTGCCGCGGCTCGTGCACGTCCTGGCGTTTCCCTTCATTGCCGCGTTCTTCGTGTTGGATCTTTGGCTGCATGCCGAGCTTTTGCCGGCCTTGGTGCGCTTGGACATGCTGCTCCTTTCCTATCGATGCTTGGTCTATCGCCAACGGCGGGACGATTTGCAGGTCATTGTGCTCGGCCTCTTCCTCGTTGTCGTGGCCGGCGTGATCACGGTGTCGCTCGCCTTCGCCGCGCAAATTCTGATCTACACGGCGTGTGCCTTGCTCTTTCTGCTGGCGATCACGTTGGTCGAATCGGCAGGCGCGGGGTCTGCTCCCCTCGGGAACGCGGCGGCACTGCCAGCTAACGACGCGCGCGCCGTACCGGGCTGGGCCGCACAGGTGCATTGGCCGCGTTTGCTCCGGCGCGTGCTTGCGGCGGCCGATTGGCGCGTCATCGCCTTGAGCGTCGGACTATTTGCCGGCGTCGTCGCGGTGTCTGCCGTGCTTTTTTTGCTCATCCCGCGTTTCCAGCTCGAAAACGGGATGTTCCTCGATCGCTTCATAACCAAGAAGGCGCGCACGGGATTCAGCGATTCGATCAAGTTCGGTGAGGTGACGGACATCATGCAGGACACGAGCGTGGCGCTGCACATCGATGTGACGGAGCCGAACGAAATGCCGGCGGCGCCGTACTGGAGGATGATCGTCCTCGACGAATATGAAAACGGCACGTTTCGGATGTCCGCGGCGCTGCGCTCGCGTTTCGCTCGAGAGAAGACAGCCATGCGCGTCAACGGCACCGGTCGGTGGCGCTCGAGTCGCGGCGTCTGGACGTTTTATCTCGAATCAGGCGTGAGTCGTCATTTGCCGCTGCTCGGCGAGTTTCAGCAGCTGCGTTTCGGCGAGGCGCAAAGTTTTCAAACCGCCGCAGAGCTTGGGCTCGTCGCGTTGTCGAAAGATCCGGTAACAATGACCGCGTATCAGGTGGACGGTTTCGATTTCGCCTCCCGACTGCGCGATCGCGCGGAGGAGTCGTATCGGGTTCTTCCCGCGGCGATGCGCGCGCGGCGGGGCGAGAAGGAGCCGAACGATGCAACCGTGCTGCGCGAGTTGGACGCCCAGGCCGTCGGCAACGTCCCGTTGACCGCGCCCGAGTTCGCCGCCCGGGTCTGCGCGTGGTTGCGGGAGCGTCACAAGTACTCGCTTTCTCCGCGCATTCCGGAGGGGCCCGGCGATCCGCTGGTGCGTTGGGCGAATTCGACGGAAGGCGGCCACTGCGAGCTTTTCGCGGGGGCGTTTGTGTTGTTGGCGCGCAGCGTGGGTTTTCCCGCTCGCGTGGTCACCGGCTTTCGCGGCGGTTCTTGGAATGCTTTCGCGACGAATAGTTTTACGGTGAGGAACGCCGACGCGCATGCGTGGGCCGAGATTTTCGATGAGGCGTCGGGCGCGTGGCTGCGCGCCGATCCGCTCGAACCCGCCGTGGCCGTGCAAGGATCGGTGGAAGCACAAGCGGCCGCCGCGCGCCGAACCGATCGGACGTGGGCGGCGCGGCTCGATAGTCTGCGCGTGTTCTGGTACCGACGAATCGTCAGCTTCGATCAGCAAACGCAGGTGACGACGCTGAAGGCGGCGAAACAGGCCGCACAAACCTCGTTGCAGCGCGTGCGCAAGTGGCTCGAGCACGCTACAGGCGCGATCAAGACCTGGTGGCATCGGCCTTGGGACGTAAACCGAATCGTGAGTGTGGCGACGATCGCCGTCGCGGCGATGATGTTGGCGTGGCTGTGGCAGCAGGCTGGGCCCGCCATTCGCGCGCGATTGTTGCGCCATTCGTCGCGACGTGAAGATCCGGTTCGCCGTGAGGCCGGTCGTTGGTTGGCTCGATTGCGTAATCGCAATACGCCGACTGAGCGACCGCCTGCAGTCGTAGCTGACTTGCAGCGGATTCGTTTTGGCGCCCGCGAAAGTTGGCCGGATGCCGGGGCAGTGTTCCGAACGGCGCGCCGCGCGGCGCGGTCTTAGCGAGTGTAAGAACGCAAAGGTAGCGGAAACCGCGAGGTTTTCGGCTTCGATCGGCTCCGGACGCTCGGAGCTACGGGCGGGGATTGTCCGGGTGGAAGACGGACCGCTGGAGCCAATCCTTACCGCGCAAGCGCTACGCCCGGCTGTTTGAACGGCAGGATCCGCGGACCGCTCGGCGCCGTTTTCTTTTCGAAATATTTCTTGATGACCTGCGCGGCGATCGGTGCGGCATGTTGGCCGCCCCCGAACGTTTCACCTGGCGTATCTCCTTCGACAGCGACCGCCATGGCGATTTCGGGATTGTGCGCGGGCGCGAAACAGATGAACCACGCGATATTCTTGTGACCGGGGACCTGAGCCGTGCCGGTCTTTCCCGCGATCGTGACGCCCGGGATGCGGTACGCTTCGACTGTGGAAAGCACCGAGGCGGTGTTGTGCTCGCCGTCTGAGGTGCACCCGATCATGCCATTGACGATGGCGGCACGTTGCGCGGGCGTGAGGCCGATCACTTCGGTGGGTTGGCGCGGGCGCTGCGGATCGTGCACGAGCGTCGGTTTCGTAAACGTCTCACCCCGCGCGAGCGACGCGGCGTAGCAGGCCATCTGCAGGGGAGTGAGCCAAACATACCCTTGTCCGATCGACGTGTTTGCCGTGTCGCCGTCGCTCCATGGCCCATCCGCCTTCCGATGCGCTTTTTTCCACTCGGGATCGGGTATGATCATGTTTTTGGCCTCACCGATCTCGATCCCTGTCGGGCGGTCCAAGTGAAACCGCCGCGCTTCCGCGGCAATCAGGTTCGGCCCAATCGCGAGACCGTGCTGCCAAAAATAGATGTCACAGCTTTTGGCGATCGCATTGGAGAGGTCAGAGTGGCCGTGATGGCCCAAGCCGTTGTCGCAACCGAAGCGGCGATTTCCGATTCGAATGTACCCATCGCAATCCACGGAGGTGTCCGTCGGATCAAGCCGGCCGCTGCGCAAGCCAGCCACGCTCACCACCGTTTTGAACGTTGAGCCGGGCGGGTAGAGGCCGGTCGACGCGAGATTCGTCCAGCCGCCGTTCGTATTCAGCTTCTCGATTACCTCTTGCGTCGCGCGCGGCGAGTATTGATTCAGGTCGTAATCCGGCTTGCTCGCGATCACGAGAACCTCGCCGGTGGCCACGTCCAGCGCTATCGCGGCGCCCGTTTGGTCGCCGAGCGTTTCTTCCGCGACTTGTT
Source organism: uncultured Opitutus sp. (assembly GCA_966252355.1). Taxonomy (GTDB): domain Bacteria; phylum Verrucomicrobiota; class Verrucomicrobiia; order Opitutales; family Opitutaceae; genus ER46. The sequence goes on from CBINOT010000063.1 coordinate 26,884, forward strand.
GGAGATCGACGTCGATCGAGGTGGTGAGACTCTTGCCTTGGCGAGGCGGGCGCTGCTCGAGCGGTGGATTGATCCGATAGCCCGAAGGATCGACGCGAAAGATCGAGCCGCCTGGCGTGCCTTGGAGCTGCGCGTCGAACGTCAACTCGAGCCCGCTGCGGCCGACCGCACCTTGCATGGGAAATGTTCGCAGGTCATCGCCGGGAAGCCCTTCGGCTTCAGTATCCTCGATTTTGACCGCGCCAATCGTATGTGCTGCGGCGGAGGCATACGGATAGTATCGTGTGCTGGAAGAGTAGACCTGAATGGGCGAATTGACGGGAAGCCGTTCGAGCAGTTTCGCGTAGTCTCCAGCGCTAAGCTCGTCCAGCAGCGTGTACGGCAGCAGCAGTCGGCGTTGAAAGTGTTGTTCCAGTTTTTTGGGATCGATCTTCTCGTCGCGGCCGAGGATGGCATTCACCTCGTCGAGCCGTTTTTGGGCGACGGACACCCGGGCGATTTGCCATAGCTCTCTCGTGCTCGGCATGTCGGCTTTGTCTTCGGCACCGGCGAGATAGTTTTTGTGAATGAGGCGATACTCCTTCAGCAGCTCCGCGCGTAGCTCGTCGACGTAGAGCACCACCGAAAACACCGGCCAGGTGCCCAGCGAGGTGCGGCTCACTCCGCGGGCGGGCTTCAGC
>CBINOT010000064.1:0-27563 GCA_966252355.1 uncultured Opitutus sp.
GACGACGATCAGCAACATCATCCAGGAGGCGGCGGGCGAGGAGGCAGAGATCATCTTCGGGGCGGTGCACGACAGCAGCCTCGAGGAAGAGGTCCGCGTCACCGTCATTGCCACCGGCATGGACCGCCCCCTGCTGCGACCCGGATATGCTGCCTTGGCTCAAGGCGCCGCTGGCCGATTCCGGCAAGATCAACCTGCTCGTCGAGAAGCTCACGGAAATCGTGAGCAGCGGCCACAAGGTCGTGATCTTCTCGCAATTCGTGATGCTACTCGATCGCGTGCGCGACGCGTTGGCGAAGAATTTTCCCGAGCTGCCGCGCTTCGAGCTGACGGGCATGACGCTCGACCGGCTCAAGCCCGTGCAGTCGTTCCAAAACGCGAGTGGCGCCGCCGCGATGCTCGTTTCGCTCAAGGCCGCCGGCACCGGCATTACCTTGCACGCGGCGGATTACGTTTTCCTCCTCGACCCGTGGTGGAATCCCGCGGTTGAAGCGCAAGCCGTCGACCGCGTCCATCGTATCGGCCAAACGAACACGGTGTTCGTTTATCGCATGGTCACCGCCGGCACGATCGAGGAACGCATTCAGGCGCTGAAAGCGTCCAAGAAGGACTTGTTCGACAAGCTGATTGGCGGCCTCGGCGGCGACTTCGACTTGAGCCAGCACTTCAGCTCGCTGCGCGGCTTGGTCGCGCTGACGACGCCGACCGAATCCGACGAGCCGCAAGAGCCGTACACGATCGATTGACGATCGCCGCCGTGCGCTGACCGTGGGAGCGGCTTCACGCCCTACGTCGAAACGGTTCGGGGTGCCCGCGAATCTCGTGCAGGCCCTCGAGAACGGGCAGGTCGATCTGGACAAGCCAGACACGACCGTCGCGTTGCTGAATTTGGGCGCGGTGGTTGGCGTGAAGACGTTTCTCGACGCGAACAACAACGTGAAGTCGATGGGCATCACCTGTGCCTTGGGTCATTCGACGTCGACGATTCGTTCACGACCGGCATTGGGCATCGGTTGGACGGCTGGCCGACCTCGACGTCGGCGCGATCGTGGCGTTTTCGCCGACGGTCAAGCCGATCGCGGATTTGCTGCAGCTCCCCGAAGACACGATTCGGCAAGTGCTGCGCAGTTGGGGGCCGGGTCGCTACGACGCGATTTTCGACAAGGACGGCAAGGCGTTCCGGCCCGATGGAAAAACCGCGGCGGTGGTTATTCCGCCCGCGTTCGGCTTAGCCGGTTCGAATCTCCATACGTATACGGGCTGGGGCAGCGTCCCGGATTGGAACGCGTACGTCGCCGTGACGGAGATGCATGGCCAAGGGACCTTCGTCGACACGCGCTTGAACGACGCGGTGAAATTTCCCGTGGCCGTGCGCAGCGGATCGTGGAACGTCCGATCCGCCGTCGATCTGGTGACGGCCAAGTTGCCGGCGCTGCATTTTTATCAGCTATCGTTAGCCGCGCCCACGCCACCGGAAGGCTCGTTCGATGCCGCCGATGTCGGGATCGACAATTTTCACGCCGATCGTTCGCCGACGAGCGGGTATCGCACCACGCCGCTGAAAGGCCTGTTCGCCCGGGAAAAACGCGGGTTCTATCACGACGGCCGCTTCGCCGATTACGCTGCGGTGGTCGAACACTACAAACCCGTGCTCGGATTTCAGCTCACGAGCGCGGAGCAAAACGACCTGATCCAGTTCCTAAAATCGTTGTGGCCGGCGAACGGTTCGTGCGGTCGGCGCCGGGGCCTAAATCTCCCCACGGTGCAGACAAAGGCTCAACCGCCGCGGCGCTCGCCCGCCGGATTCGCCGCTGCTCGCCTCGCCGATGACTCGGCGAACGATGGGGTAGACAGCGGCGAATCCCGGCCTGTTGGCCAGCGGGTTCTGACGATCCGCATACGCAGGGCGCTGCGGACGAGCTAACGGCATTCGGGTATGGCGCCGTCGCGTAATTGTCGCCGGCGCGACATCGCGCGATAACGCGGGTTAAAAACTGTCGGAGAACGGAGCGGTCTTGACGCGGCTACTATAGCGATTGCCCGAAACCAGCCTATCCGGGCTTACACGTATTTTACGCGCGTGAATTCGCGCAGCCGATTGTCATCAAGCTATGCCGCTAAACCGCTTGCGAAGCGGGCGCCTCCCTGAATCTACGCGGGCGGCAGCCTGTAGAGCCTGTGGGCAAAGATTCCCAGCCGCACCGCTCAAGGCAGCGGCGGAATCTTCGGCCCGAAAATCCCCCAATTGAACCACTGGTCGAGCGCCAGCAGCCAAAGCGCGGCGACGTAAATCCAGATGACGACAAACGCGATCTTGCCGATCGTCCGCTTGCGCGGGTCGCTCGACTCGATCCACGGCGTCGAAGCCTCGGCTGAAGATGCCGGGGCGGCCGCGGCGCTGCTCGCCGCGGCGGTGACTGGGACTGCCGCAGGCGTAAGGGGCGTTTTCGGCTGCGAACTTTTCTTCGCGCTCATTCGTGGCAGGAGCGTGGGAAGTTTTCCCGCCGCTGCAAGTCCGCCGTGCGGCGCTTCAGGCCGGTAGGGCCCGACCGCCGTGGCGGGGCCGCTCACTTTGCCCCGACATCACTCCCGCTAAACGTCTTGGTTCTGCTTGTTTCGCGCGAGGTCGCGCATACGGTCGCCAGGACGTGAATTCGCCGACGCTGTTGATTGCCGACCCGGACGTGGTGGTCCTTGCGCTGCGCGCCGCGTCCGGCGAGGAGGCGATTCAGGCCCTGCACGCGAAAATGTCGGCCGCCCGGGACGTCGTGCGCGACGCGCCGCGATTTCTGCTCGATCTCCTCGAGCGTGCCCGACTGTCCTCCGTCTGCATTGCCGACGACATCGCGCTACCGCATGCGCGAACGTCCGCCGTCGATCGGCTTGTCCTCGGCGTCGCGCGCACGGAACAGGGTGTACGCTTCGATGCGGATCATGCGAACGTCCGGCTGATTTTTCTGGTCGGCACGCCCAAGGATGCGCTGGCAGAGTATCTGCAAATGGTGGCGGCGCTTTCCCGTTTGTTGCGCAATCCGATCGCGCGCGGCGCTCTCCTCGGCGCGCCGGACGAGGCCGATTTCCGCGCCTTGCTGCGGCACGCGATCGCGCCATGACGAACGTCACCACCGCGCCCATCAAGAAGCTGCCGCATACGCTGATCATCCGGCGGTTGATGCGCCTGCTCCGCTGGCGCGTGTGGATTCAGGAGCACCTGCAACCGACCGAATGGCAGGTGACGCTGATGTGGGCGGCCATCGCCGGATTTCTCGGCGCCCTCGCCGCCATTCTGTTTTCGACGCTCACCGAAAACATCTACGACTGGTTCGGCAACCGGCGGCTCGGCATCGTCGAGTCGATGCAGCGCTTGCCCTGGTGGGGCTGCCTGCTCGTGCCCGCGTCGGGCGGTGCGCTGGCTGGCTTTATTCTGACTTTCGGGCAGCGGCTGACCCGGACGCAGAGCTCCACCGATTACATGGAAGCGATCGCGATCGGCACCGGCCGATTGCCGATCCGGGCGAGCTTGGTGAAAAGCGGCGCGGCGCTGTTTTCGATCGGCTCGGGCGGATCCATCGGGCGCGAAGGCCCGATGGTGCAACTTGCCGCCGTGCTGGCGTCGGTGATCGGCCGTTGGCGCAAATTTTCCCCGCCCCAGCAGCGGTTGCTCGTGGCCTGCGGCGCCGCGGCCGGCATCGCTTCGGCGTACAACGCGCCGATTGCCGGGTCGTTCTTCGTCGCGGAAATCATCCTCGGCACGATCGCGATGGAAAGCCTGGGGCCGTTGGCGGTTTCGGCCGTCGTCGCGACGCTCACGGTGCGCGTGCTCACCGCGGCGCACGTGTTGTACAAGGTTCCGGTCTTTCAACTGAACTCGCCGGTCGAGATGATCTCGTACACCGCGCTCGGCTTGCTGGCGGGCGTGCTGGCGCCGGTGTTTTTGCTTTCGCTCAAACACGCCGAGCAGTTTTTCGTTTCGTTGAAGGTCCCGCTGATCCTGCGGCTCACGCTCGGCGGCCTCGCCGTCGGCGCCATTGCCATCCATGTGCCGGAAGTCTGCGGCAACGGTTATTCGATCATCGTCGAGATTCTCAATGGCCGCGTTTTCTGGACCGCGATCCTGGGCATTTTCGCCTGCAAGTGGCTCGCGACGATGGCATCGTTTGGATCGGGCGCGCCGGGCGGTGTGTTCACGCCGTCGCTGTTCATGGGCGCGGGCTCCGGTCTCTTGTTCGGCACGCTGATCCATCGGATCTGGCCGATTGCGGCGGAAAACCCGCAGGCCTTTGCGCTCGTGGGCATGGGCGCGTTTCTTTCGGCGGCGACGCATGCGCCGGTCATGGCGGTGATCATGTTGTTCGAAATCACGCTGAGCTATGACATCATTCTGCCGCTGATGCTCTGTAGCGTGCTCGCGTATTATACGGCGAAAAGCCTCGAAGGCGCCTCCCTCTACAGCGAAGCGCTGAAGCGCAAGGCGGCGAGCGTGCCTGACCCGACGCTCGGCGAGGGCAGGGTGGTGGATATGATGCGGCCGGATCCGCCGGTGGTGGCGCCGAACGCCCGCTTCGCCGAGATCGCGCGCATGTTCCTCAACGTGCGCGTGAACAATCTCTATGTCGTCGACGAGACCAGCCGCTTTCTCGGCGTCGTGTCGCTCCACGACATCAAGCCGTACCTCGGCGAGCCCGACCTCGCGGAACTCGTGATTGCGCGGGACATCCTACGCGAAGATTTTCCGCGGCTTGCGCCCGACCAGCCCTTGCCCGAGGCGCTGGCCGGCTTCCTGGGCATCCAGGCCGAGCGGCTCCCCGTGGTGGAACGCGATGGCACCTTGCGCGGCAGTCTTGCGAAGAGCGACCTGCTGCTCGCGCTGGTCGAGCGCCAGAAAAAGCCCGCCGAAGCTCGCGTTTAGAGATTCGTCCGCGATGACTTTCATTCTTGGTGCAACGCGTGACGCTCGGGCTTGAACGCTTTCGAGTTTCGCCGCTGCGTCAGGCGCGCATGGACGGCATCGGGATTACGCGCGGCGTTGAAGGCCGCTTCCGAGGCGGCCGAGACGAGCGCTTTGGTGCGCGAAGGCGCGGGGCGATTCGGATTCTGGCTCCATTACAGTCTCTCTCACGGCGAAAGAGACGCAGATTTCGCGAATCGGGAGATAGAACGCATTGAACACATGCGCATGCGCGTCAATCACGACCTTGGGCAAGGGATCCCGCACCTTCACCGCCTGCGAGCAGCACGAGGAGAGTGCCAGCGTTGCGCTCGCGATCGCGGCGAGGCACGCCGACGATTCGATCAAGGGCAGCGGTCGCCAGACGGGGCTCGGCGTGACTCGACGGTGGACGAAAGGCAAGGGTAAGAAACGTCGCAGCATAATATATTATCCGTTGAGGTTGGACCGGCCGGGAGAATCGAGTGGAGCAGGAAATTATATTACGTCGATGCCCTTGTTTACCTATATTCAGTAGTGGCGGTAGTGGCTGGCAAACGGCGCGTTTGACGCGCGTGCCGCGAACAATAATTATTCCGGCATGAAACCGTGGTTTGGACTCTTGGCCTTGGTCTTTGGCAGTTCGATCTGTTGTGCTCAACTGGACACCGGGGTTGGCTATCAACCCCAGCACACGACGACCCTCGTCATGGGGATGGATGTGGGTAATGGAATCGTGCCCCCCGCGCCGCCCAGCCGAGTGCGGGTTCCGCCAGGCGAGCGGGTCGTGCTGACCCTCCCCACGCCTCCGACGACTCCGATTCAATGGCAAAAGGATAACACGCTGATCTCGGGTGCGACGGCGCAGAGCCTGGTGTTGGCCTCTGCGACCGCCGCCAACAGCGGCGAGTACCACGTGAAGGGCTTCCCCTTTCCCTACGTCACCACCGGCATCTCGCTCGATGTCGTGCCCGCCGGGCACCTCGCGAATTTGTCGTCGCGCGTCGAACTGGCGGCGGGAAATGGGGTGCAAGTGGTCGGTTTCGTGGTCCAGGGGCGCACCCCGAAGAGCATTCTGTTTCGGGCGGTCGGGCCCACGCTAAAGAATTTCGGAGTCGATGCGCCGGTGCGCCATCCGCGGATCGTATGCTACGACGCGAAAGGCCAGCTCGTCGGGTTTGCCCATGCCATGGTCGTCACCGACCTCAATGCGTTGTTTCAATCCGCGGGCGCATTCCCGGTGAACGACGAGGACCTCATGAACCGAGCGTTCGACTACGGTCCTTTGAATCCCGGTGCGTATACCTTGCACGTCACCGATGCCGACCGCCTCGGCGGGACGGTATTGGTCGAGATGTACGAAATCCCATAGACTGGCGGCCCGCTGACGCCTTGACATGCGCGGCCGCATCGTTCGCCGGCGGCCCGCGGCGAAATATAAAGTGTCGCTATAGCGTGACGAACGGCGCGAGTGCCTAATGCGCGCATAAAAATATTAGACGCGGGTGCTTTTCTCTCGTCGGCCGAAGGGCGAGCGGCTTCGCTTCGAGGCCCCGACCATGGCCAATGCTGCGCAGGAAATCGTCGGCACCGAGATCGGCAGTGGACTCCAGACCACTCCGATGCTCGATGCTGCTCCACCGTGTTTTCGCGTGTCCTGGATTCGTTGGGACAGCGGGTTTCGCGGCAGCGGATTGCGCATCGGCGATCGGATCGTGGCCGTCAACGGCGTTGCAATCACGAAGCCCCCGACCTTGCCGGAGGTGCAGCGCGCCGTGCCCAAAGCCGTGGGCCAATACGCCGAATATCAAACCTGGGCCGAAAGCGGCGCGCACGACGGCGACAAGCTCGTGCTGCGCGTGCGGCGCCGGCGCTATCCCGGCAGCGGCTGGGAGGAATTCGACATCGCCGGCCAAATCCGCGCCGTGCGGCAGTGGATCAACGCCGAGCAGCGCCGGCTTTTGGGGCCCGACGGCCCCGATCGCAGTGCGTACGACGGTTTTCCGGGCGCCTGGGGATTCTGGTACGACGAAAAATTCGTGCCGCATTGCACGCAGATGCTGGACGGCGTGTGGACCCGGGGCAGTTTCAACAGCCGTTACGAGCTCACCGCCCATTTCGAGGACAAGCCGCGGATCGATTTTCTCGCGGAAAAATATCCGGGCGCATTCAGCGCCGCGGCCCGTGCCGACTGGGAGGCCGTGCGCGCTGCTCTCGAGGGGCCGACCTATGCGCTTGCGGCGGCGGCACTCGAATTTCGCCGCGCCGAGGAAGAGCGCGTTCAACAGATAACCGGGCTCGCCCGGCAAGCGTGGGACGGATTTTTGCAGGCTCACGCCGCCGACACGATCGCGCCGTTTCCCGGTATCGACCCGGTCCACGGCGATCGCGCGAGTGTGGTCGGAAAGTACGTCGTGCTTCCCCCGATCGGAAATCGCGACTGGATCACCCATGCCGGTCGCAACTTCCTCGCGGCCGGCCAGGACCGGATGTGGTATTTCGCGGACACGGAGGCGCCCGCGGCCCAGCGCATGTTTCTCGCCGGTGAGCGCTATCGGCGCATCGTTTCGCCGCAGCTCGGCGAGCGTTATAGCCTCATCGGTCGGATTCTGCCTGAACCGCGTATTCTCGTCATCGGCGGCCGAGGTACGATCGGGCTGCAGATCGAGCTGGCGGCTGCGTTGGTCGGCGACGCGATGTTTGTCGATCTGACGCGCGTGACGGGTCCGAAGGCGGACGTTTCGCCTTTTGCCGGCGAGGAGACATTGCAGCAAGCGACCGGCGCGCTGCCAACGCCCGAAGCCACGCCCGCGCAAGTGCTGGAGACGCTGATCGTCGCCTTGAAGGAGGGCGACCAAGCACTGTGGACGTCCCTCTTCGCCCATTGGTATATATCGTATCTTGGCGATGGCCGGCCCGTCCTCTATCCGCACTCCATTCGGGTGCGCGACAACGACTGGGTCGAGTCTCGCCGCCGCATCCTGGGGGACGTTTGCGACGTGCGTGTCGTTTGGACAGGTGAGCCGCGCGAAGTGACGACCGGACGCGAATTCGATGGCGCCCCGCGCATCGAAGAAGTGGACGCGGAGGTAGAGCATATTGGCGCTTTCGACGGCATCCATCGCCCCTTCCTCAAAGTCGGGCTCAACCGGCTCTGGCAACTCCAGCGCGTTAACGGCGGTCCGTGGCGGATCAGTTCGGTCCAGGGCATCTAGACGGCGTCACTGCGAAAAAACCATGGCCTACGAATCTCGCAAACCCGAGCTCAAGTCCGACCTGATCGCGATTCAGCCCCAGATCTCGGCCGAGGAGTTGCTGCGTCTCACCGATGCCATCGATCGCTGGTGCACCGCTCGTGAGGAAGCCCTGCGCGACCTCGTCGGCATCGTGATCGATCAATCGAGCGACTGCTTGCGCATCGGCGATTTCAAGGACCGGCTTTCGCGGTTCCGCGACCAGGCGAACTCCATCATTGGCGATGCGCTCAATTCGGTGCGCGAGCCGTCGGGTCCGGCCCTGACCTGGCGCACCCGAACCCTGCTGCATGAAACCGCCTTCATCGACACCTTGGCCGCGGTGGATGTTGGTGCGACGCGCGATGTGCTCGTCGTGCTGACTCGGCGTCTCGAGAAATACGCCAAGGATCTCGAGGAGATTTGGAAAACGATGACGGTGGAAAATCTCGCGCTCGAGGATCAGGAGCGGATCGCCACGCGCCAGATTCAGGAATGGGTCGATTCCGCCGTGTCCGAAACGACGCCCGCCGCACTCAAGGTCGCGAAAGGGGCGACTGATACCGTTGCCGCCATCGATCAAGTGAGGAAGGATATCAATGGTTACGCCGCCCACCTCGCGCGCAAGGCCGGCCTCAGCGAGGAAACGGCCAAAACGATCGAAGCCTTCGATCCCGCGCGGTTGCTTTTCAACAAGGCGAAGGCGCTGATCATCAACGATACGCTGCGGCAGTATGCCGACGGTATCGCGGATCAAATCCGCGCCATCGATCCGGCAATCAAAGGCAAGATCGCCGAGCGGTTGATCGCCTACCGCGAAATCATGCGTCGTCGCACGGACGGGGTCTTCGTGCTTTTCAAGCAGACCCGTCGCGACACCGACAAATTCATCGAAACGAACGGCCTCGAAGCGGGGAAGAACCGGTACGGTCGGGCGCGCGACGATCTGAATCGTTGGGCCGCCGATTTGGCGACGGAAGGGCTTAAGCGCGACGGCGCGGAATTGGCGAAAGACCTGCTCAATGCCTTCACCCGTCACCTGGGCGACATGGAAACGATCCACGACAATTTCGTGCGGCAAAATCGCGGCCGCTTTTTCGGCCCGATCGGGCCGGAGTTCGAAGAGGTGCTGCTGCATTCCCGCACCTGGGAAGACACCACTGGCACGCTCGCCGGCAGCAGCCTGAGCGTGAAGCTTGCCGAGTTTCGGAGTAAGGCGAACCAGTTCCTCGAGTACGATCTCGCCAATTGCTTCCGCTCGCTCGAGTACGAACTCGCGTCCGCCGACCCAGAATTTCGCGAAGCGATGCGCACGTACGCGGCGGCATTTCGCGACGAAGTCATGCGTGAGGCGCGGCGTTGCATGGAGGAAGCGGCGAAGAATTTCGCCGAAGCCGAAAGCGTCGTCGCCCCGGAAAAGCTCAAGGCGGCACTCGACCGCCGCGTGTTGGAAGACGCGTTGAAGTCGTGATGCGACCGCGACCATACGTCCGGAAATGGGAAATCGAGTCGGGTTGCAGGGGGCGCCGAGCTCAGACGGAGGGAATGGAGTGGGGCGATTTGGCGCATCATCGCGTTCGGGTTCGCAAGGCCACCGCCCCGAGCCGTGTCCCCAATTTAGGGCGTTGCGGCATCCGCCGAGTTTCGCCAAACGAATGGCTACCGCATGAGGGCACCCCTCTACCGAGCCTCCGGTGTCGCCGTCGCCTTTTGGATTTTGGCGATTGCATGGCTCTGTGCGAATCTGCAACCGGCCACTATGCGCTCGGTGCTGACCTGGATTGGCGACAGCGCGAAATTCTCGCACCAACAACGGCTCACCGTCGACGTCGCCGAGCTCTTGGCCGGCGAAAAGCCGATGCCGGTCGTCGCGAAAACCACTCCCGCGTCTAAACCCGCCCCGGCTCAGCCCGTCCTCGCCGAGGTGGCGTTCAAGAAGATCGAGATGCTGCTGGCCGGCTCCGTCGTGGTGCCGCCGGTGCTTGTCCGTGAGCTGGATTATCTCGTTACAGGCTATGACGCGCGACCCCGGCTGCGGCCTGCGCCGCCCTACGAACCGCCGCGAGACGAAGCGATAAGCTGATCGGCCTTTCCGCTGAGGGGAGGAGTTTTCGACGCACCCGCGAACGCGAAGCGGTGCGCGTCGAATCGCGCCTGGTTCGTCTCGATTCATCATGTCCTTTTCTTGGTCTTTGCGCGCGTCCGCGCGCCTGTCTTGTACCTTCCTGCTCTGGAGCGCCGTGGCGCTTCGAGCCCAAACCATGGGGAGTTCGGCGCCGCCGACTCGGCTTTCGCCTTTCGTCGTTGAAGGGCGCGAGACCGATCTCGTCGGCGTCGCCACCTCGTCATCCCAAGGCATCGTCGGCGCCGCCGAGCTCAACGCCCGGCCGTTTCTCCGCCGTGGCGAATTGCTCGAGGCGATTCCGGGCGTCGTGATCACGCAGCATTCGGGCGACGGAAAGGCGAACCAGTATTTCCTGCGCGGCTTCAATCTCGATCACGGCACCGATTTCTCGGTGTCGGTCGATGGCATACCGGTGAACATGCGTTCGCATGCGCACGGGCAAGGCTACGCCGATCTCAACTTTCTCATTCCCGAACTCGTGCGGCAGGTCGACTATGGCAAAGGACCGTTCTTCGTGGAGGTCGGCGACTTTTCCGCCGCGGGCGCGGCCGAGTTCCGGCAATTCGACCTGCTGCCGCGGGCGTTCGCCACGTTGACGATCGGTGACAACGACTACGTGCGCTTCGCGGCCGGCGCGTCGCGCCGCGGCGACGGCCGCGCCGATACCGGCGCATTCGAGTTCACGCATGACGACGGACCTTGGCTGCAGGCGGAAAACTCCAATCGCGCCAGCACGTTTTTACGCCATCAGTGGACCGCGCCCGCCGCCGTTTATCGGCTTACCGCCATGGGCTACCACGGCGAGTGGCGTTCGACCGATCAGATTCCGGAGCGCGCCGTCGCGGCCGGTACGATGGACCGCTTTGGCACGCTCGATTCCACCGATGGCGGAGCGAGCGAGCGGGCCAGCCTTTCCTTCGACGGTACGATCAACGCCTCCGCCGGCGCTACGCGCATCAATCTCTACGCACTCTATTATCGGCTGAATCTTTATTCGGATTTCACGTACTTCCTCGATGACCCGGTCAACGGCGACCAATTCAATCAGCGCGATCGACGCTGGGTTATCGGCGGCTCGCTCGCGCATACCTGGTCGGACGGGTGGGGCGGAGCGAAAACCGACACGACGGTGGGCCTGCAGGGCCGCGTGGATTTTATCCGGGAACTCGGACTCTTTCACACCGCGCGCCGCGCACGGCTGTCGACCACGCGCGACGATCGGGTCGACGAGGCGAGCTTGGCGCTTTTCGTGCGCCGCGAAACGCGCTGGAGCGAGTGGCTGCGCACCAATATCGGACTCCGCGCCGATGGATATCGCTTCAAGGTCGAGAGCGACGATGCCCGAAACTCCGGGCGCCGGCGGGCAGACATTTTCAGCCCGAAAATGGGCCTTGTGCTTGGACCCTGGGCGAAGACGGAATTCTACGCGAACGCCGGCGAAGGGTTTCACAGCAACGACGCGCGCGGCACTACGATCCGGATCGATCCGGCTGACGGCGTTTCGCCCGTGGACCGCGTGACGCCGCTGGCGCGTTCGCGCGGCGCGGAAATCGGGGCACGCATCGCGGCGATTCCAGGCCTTGTCAGCTCCGTGTCGTGGTGGGCGCTCGATCTCGAGTCCGAACTCGTGTTCGTTGGCGACGCCGGCGGGACGGAAGCGACCGGCCGGACGCGGCGTTACGGCGTCGAGTGGGCTAACTTTTTCCAGCCGCGGCGGTGGCTCGCGTTCGACGCCGATCTCTCGCTGACGCGCGCGCGTTATCGCGATGACCCCGGTTCCGGCACGCATATCGCCAATTCGATCGCGTCCGTCATGACGGCAGGTGCGACGTTCGGCCGCAACGAAGGCTGGTTCGGCAGCCTTCGCCTGCGCTACTTCGGCCCTCAGCCGTTGATCGAGGACAATACCGTGCGCGCGCCATCGTCGCTGACCTACAACGCGCGCCTCGGCTGGCGAACGGCTGCTTGGGATGTGGCACTGGACATCATCAATCTTTTCGACCGTCGCAGTTACGATATCGCCTATTATTACGCGTCGCGCCTTCCTCGCGAACCAGCCGCTGGCATCGCTGATGTGCATTTCCATCCGGCCGAACCCCGCGCGCTTCGCCTAAGCATGACGCGACGATTCTAAGCCGTGTCGGTCTGCGTCGTCGCGTTCCGGCGGTTGGATTAGAACGGATATCAATGAACACGTGAGTCTTATCTGCGACGATTGGTGTCATGTGTGGCAGACCCATTGGCGGTTTTCGTTTTCAGCGACGCGCGCGCCACGATCGTCTAGAACGTGAAGCGAACGCCGGTTGTGATATTTCGTCCGGGCAGAGGAACGAACTCTTTCAAGAAGGACGTGTGCACGCGCGCGGTCGCGTCGTTAAGGTTGCCGCCGCGCACGAATAACTCGCATGTTCGCTGGCCGGTGCCGGCCAGATAGCTCAGGTCGGCGCCAAGCAGCGTATAGCCGAGCGTCGGCGTTTCGAGCGGCGCGACGCGGTTCTGTCTTTCGACGCGCCGGCCGTCGATTCCGGCGCGCCAACGGGTGCCGTCAAAGCGCAGCGCGACACCGTAGCGCCGAGGCGGGATCCGCGGCAGCGGTTCGTGGTCGACGGTTTGTTCGGCGTGCACGAAGTCCGCGGATACGATGAGGTGAAGCCCGCCGCTCTTCCGTTCGATGAGGTGAAACGCGATCTCCGCTTCGGCGCCGGAGAAGCGGGCGTTCTTGGCCGTAAATTGGTACGGCGTGAGTCCGTCGTCGTTCGCCTCGGCGGGAATCGCGTTGGCGCTGAGTCGCTGCTCGAAAATAAAGCCGCGAAATTCGTTCACGAACGCACTGAACGAACCGGTGATGTCCCCGATGCGCTTTTTCAGGCTGACTTCGACGCCCGTCGATCGTTCCGCCCGCAGCTCCGAGGTGCCGACTTCCCAGGCCGCCGTGCCTCCATGCGGTCCGTTCGAAAACAGCTCCGGTGCGGTCGGGAGTCGTTCGGTGTACGCGACCGCGAGTCCGGCGGACCAACCCTCGGCCGGATAGTACAACAGGCCCAGCGAACTGCTCATCCCGATATGCGTCTTCTTCTCGCCGTCATATGCCGCGAAGCCAGAAACCGGCGGCAAATCCGGCGACACGCGACCGAGCGTCACCACCTGATGCTCGACACGGCTGCCGAATTGCACCGCGACGTTGCCGTGCTTCCACTCTTCGACGGCGAAGGCAGCGCTGCGGCCGGTGCGGAAGGGCGGAGTCACGACCTCGTCGCCGATCGCGGCAAAGTGCGTGTGCTCCGCCTGCGCGCCGACGGTGCCTTTGACCGTCGCAGCGAGAACATGCGGGAGCTCGAGCCGGCCTTCCCAGGCCTGGTTTCGGAATGTCGTGTTTACAACCGTATGGTCGGCCACTTCGCGATGCGTGTAATCGCCAATGCCAAACCTCGCCCGCGCCGCGCTGAAAATCCCGAAGGGCTGCGTGAGCGCGGCAGCGAAATCGAGCCGGTGTTGTCGCATGGCGATGCTGATCGGTTCGTCGACCGGCACGCCGTATTCCGTGCGATAATCGCTCGCCGCCACGCCCACGTAGCCTGCCGTTCCAAACCAAGTCAGTCCGACCGAGCCGCTCGCCGTAGCGATGTCGCTGTTTGGTACGATGCCGGATGGCTGGACTGCGGGCGCGTCTGCGTCGATGCGCGCAATGCCCGGGATCCGGAGGTTCGCCGTGTGGCGCTTGAGCGCGTCAATCTGCATTCCCACCTTCTGCGTGCCGCCGCCGATGGCCGCGACGCCCGTCGTTTCGTCGGCGGCTCCGAAGCCGCGAAACTCGATCGTCCCGAACAGGGGTTGGGCGAACCGCTCCTCGGGGATGCGATTATCGAAAACGTTCACGATCCCGCCAACGCCCGAACTGCCGTACAGCAAGGTGGTCGGGCCGCGCAGCACTTCGACACTGCGTGCGAACAACGGCTCGAAGGCGACGTTGTGGTCCGGACTGATGTTCGAGGCGTCCAGCGCGCCGATGCCGTCTTGCAGGATCCGGATGCGGTCCCCGCCAAGTCCGCGAATGATCGGGCGGCTCGCGCCGGGACCGTAGTAGGTCGAACTGACGCCCGGCGTGGCGTCCAACGTGTCACCCAGCGTGTTCGCGGTCCGGCGTCGTAAATCCTCGCCGGTGAGAACCGCCGTTCCCTGCGCGAGATCGGACGACGTTTTGCCGGCGAGACCGGATGTGACGATAAAACGCTCGAGGTGGACGGGACTGTCTTCGAACGGAGGGTGGGTTTGGGCGAAGCCGACCGGTGCGGCGATCGCGATGGAGACCAGCGACGAGACGAATGGAAAAAGGCATGAGCTGAGTTCACGGCATGAGGACGCGCCGCCACGCGACATGCGCAGCCGGCAAAAGCGCAGCGCATCGACGCGCTACGCGGTGGTGACCAATCTACTCAGCTCGTCGGCGGGCCGCGTTCGGGTTGGCGCAGGTAACGCGGCGCAACGAGAAGAAGCGTCTGAAACCCGGCCGACCAAAGGGTCCGCCAAGTTCCGACCGGCGCCGCGACCGTCGTGACCGCGCCGGCGGCGAGCACGCCCGCGGCAAAGAGCGTGACCGCGCATCCCTTGTCGGCGTCATGTCCGGCGTCGCCATGCAGCCATTCGTGCAATGTTTCGCTGACCACCGCGCACGTCAGCACCAACGTCAGCGCGATGCTGGCGATGGCAACGAGGCAGCGAATCTCGGCTTTAAAGCGATGCACGGAGATCGTTCAGGTCATAGTCGGACCGACGTGCGGACGACAAGTACAACGTCCGCCGCGTTACCGGTCCCTCGGGCGCAACGCTTAGACGGATCGTCCTCATTATCGTGATCGATTCAGGCCGAGCACGATCACGAGCACGAAGACGCGTTTGCGCGGCGGGCAGCCGAGGCTTGCTGCGCCCCGGCCACGCCGCTTCGCTCCTGCGATGACCGCGTCTCTTTCCGACCGGCAGATCCAAGCGATCGACCGTCCGCAGCCTTCGCTTTTGACGTATTATCTGCTCTCCGCGCTGGTGGTTCCGCCGCTATTTCCGATTGTCGTCCTGCCGCTCTATTTTCGCTACCACACGATGCGGTATGCGTTCACCGAGGACGGCATTTCCATGAGTTGGGGCATCCTGTTTCGGCGGCAGATCATCGTGAATTACGCGCGGATTCAGGACATCCATCTCAAATCGAATCTGGTCGAACGCTGGCTGGGGCTCGGGCGCATTCTGGTGCAAACCGCCTCGGGCAGCGCGCAGGCCGAGATGACGATCGAGGGCATCAAGGAGTTCGAAGCCTTGCGCGATTTTCTTTACGCGCGGATGCGCGGCGTGAAAGACCATCCTGCGCCCATGGACCCGGCCAGCGCCGCCGTGACGACGACCGCCGCCGCCGCCAGCTACGACGACCTGGCGGGCGTGCTCCGCGAGGCCGTACAGGAATTGCGCGCGCTTCGGCAAGCGGTGGAAAAGCGCAAGCGCGAGGAGGGCCCGCGCCATGTATGAGCCGCTCCGGACATTGATGCTTCGATGGCTGAAAGTGCCGCCCGAGCCACATCCGCCGCAGGGCGACCCGGCGTCGCTCCGTGTCTTTCGCGCTGGTCGCAATTATTATCGGTTGCGGATGGGCACCTGGGGCGTCGCCCAAGCGTTTGCGCTCGCCGGTATCGTGTTTTGGACCGCCCTGCTGATTCAGGTCGAGCGGACAGCGCGCGCGGAAGCTTCGTCTTCGAGCACGCTGGCCGACACGAATGCCCGATCGGACGCGTCGGTTATTCCCGCGGGGGAAAAGAAGCAAAACCGGCGGCGCACGTTCGACCAGTGGCGCGATCGCGTCGCGAAGAACCTCACGACTGCCGCGCAGGAGCCGCGCTCGCCGCCGGCACGTTGGTGGGCGGGCGTCAAGCGACTGACGGTCGAGCTCGCATTGATCATGCCGGGATGGGTGTTTTCCGTCGCGTGGGCGCTGAAACTCCTCGGCCTCGCGATCTATGTCGTTCAATTGAGCGTCAGCTATGTCGCGCGTCGCCTCGACTACGAAATGCGCTGGTACTTGGTGACCGATCGCAGCCTGCGCTTGCGGCACGGCGTATGGATCGTGCGGGAGACGACGATGAGCTTCTCCAACCTTCAGCAGGTCGTCGTGTCGCAAGGCCCGCTGCAGCGCCTGCTCGGCCTGTGGAATGTGAAGGTGCGGTCGGCAGGTGGGGGAGCGGGTGGCGGCGGGGAGTACGAAAAAGGCCGGGAAGACATGCACGTCGGCTATTTTCACAGCGTGGCCAACGGGGAGGAAATCCGCGATCTCATCCTCGAGCGCCTGCGCCGTTTCCGCGAAAGCGGCCTCGGCGATCCCGAGGAACACCACCGTCCGCTGGTTATCGCGACGGGCGGGCGCGCTCCGCTCCTCGAGATCGCGCGCGAATTCGCCGTCGAAGCTCGTGCTCTTCGCGCGGCGCTCGAATGAAAGTTCTCAATCGCTTCGGCCTCGTTGTCGCGTTTCTGCTCGGCGGCGGTACGAGCACCCACGGACTCGCGCGCGAAGCATTCCCCTCGCGACAGAGCGACGTCGTTTCGCCGGTGGACATGCAGGATGATGTCCGGCAACTCGTCCGCACGCTCGAAGCCGTTCACCCGAACCTCTATTTTCGGCTGAATCAGGCCGAGGCCCGCCTGCGCGCCGAACGCCTGTTGGCGCAATGTTCGCGGCCGCTCGATCATCGCCAATTCGATCTCATGGTCGCCGATTTTATCGCGGGTTTTAGCGACGATCATACCGTCGCGTATCCAGTGCGAGCGTCGCCTGAGACTCCGCCCGCCGTCCCCGCGGAATCGTGGCGATTTGCGCTGCTTACCTCCGAAATCGGTTATCTCGATTTTCGCCTCATGCGGGAGCGGACCAAATGGCAGCGCTTCCTCCGCGAGACCTTTGCGGCCCTCGCCGCGCAACAGGTGCGCACGCTGATCATCGATTTACGCAACAACGACGGCGGCGATTCGTCGCTCGGCGATGATCTGCTGGCCTATCTCACGGACCGGCCTTATCGGCCGGCGGCGCGCAAATACTGGCGCTTCAGTGCGACCTATCTTCCTCAGATTGCATCGGCCGATCCCTGGGGCTTGTCGGCCGGAGATCCGGCGATGGAGCCGCCCGTCGAGTACCGGCGACTGTTCGCGCAAAATCCGACGCCCGAGTTCAAGGCTTGGCTTCGGGCCAATGCGCCGAGTCGGGCACGTGCGATTCTCGAGCGTCACGCGCCGCACTGGCTCGGCCTCGCCTCATCTGACTCCCCGGTGACCGAGACGCTCTACCTTGAATTTTCGCCCCAGGCGCCGGAGCGGCCGCCGCTGCCACGGTATCAAGGCCGCGTCTGTTTTCTCATCAGCGGGTGCACGTTTTCGAGCGCGGTGATCCTGGCGAACATCGTCGAAGATTTTCGTCTCGGGCCGCTGATCGGCGAGGAGACGAAGATGTGCAATCAGTTCGGCGAGCCATTCCGTTACACGCTTCCCCACTCGCGGCTGCGAATCGATATTGCGACGGCGCAGTACGTACGCGCGAACGGCGACGCGACGGATCCGCATGGAGTGCGTCCGACGATACCCGTGTCCGCCGACGTGCACGGCGCGGACGATCCCGCGCTTGCCACCGCCCTGCAATGGGCGAAATCGCCCTAGAGATAGCCCCAAGATGCCAGCCCCAAGACGCTAGACGCCAGCCTGGCTCCTCATCGGCGCCGTTCCGGCGCTGCGCAACTTGATCCAAAATTTGCTGCCCGCGCCGGGCGCGGATTCGATCCCGACGCTGCCGCCGAGGCGTTCGACGGTCCGGCGCACGATCGCCAAACCTACGCCGGTTCCCGGATAGCCTTCGGCATGCGGTACGCGCTCGAATACGCGAAAGATTCGCGCCTGATCTTCCGGCTCCACGCCAATGCCATTGTCCTCGACCCAGATCGTCGTCTCGGCCTCTCCCAGCTCCGCGCGAATCGTCACGACCGGCGTTCGGTCTTTCGGGACGAACTTCACCGCGTTGCCGAACAAATTGAAGAACACTTGGCGAAGCGAAGGCTCGTGTCCCATGACGTTTGGCAGCTCGCCGGAGATAACGATGCGCGCCTGGGGCGGACGAAAACTCGGCGTCTCTTCCAAGAGCGCGGTGACGATGCGATTCAGATCGACGCGCTGGAGTAGGAGCTTTTCCCGCGGGAGACGGCTGAAGGCCAATATGTCTTCGACGAGTTTCTCCAGCCGATCCGCCGCACTTCGGATGCGCTCCATGTGCTGGATGCCGGAACCTTGCAGTGCGGGACCGTAATCCTCGATCACTGCCTCGGCGAAACCCTTTACCGTGCGCAGTGGCGAACGCAGGTCGTGCGAAACGGAATACGCGAACGCCTCGAGTTCGCCGATGACTTCCTGCAGCTCCGCGCTCCGTTGCAGCGCGGCCTGCGCGTCCTTGCGTTCGGTGATGTCCTCCTGGACGCAGACGAAGTATTTCGTCCCGCGATATTCGAGGCGGGATAAGTGCGTGTGTGCGATGAATCGCGAGCCGTCCTTGCGTCGATTGTGCCATTCGCCGGTCCAGGACCGATGCGCCGTGAAGTGCGCGAGGAGCATTTCGATGCGCGCGGCATTCTCCTCTGGCGTGTAATCGCTCAAGAGCCGTTTATCCAAACCGATCAGTTCGGAGGCGGGGTAGCCAAATGCGCGTTCCGCCGCGGGATTGGCGTAGACGATCCGGAAATCCTCGTTCACGACGCAAACGCACTCGCTCATGCTCGCAAGCACTTCCGCCTTGATCTGGAGTTCTTGCTCCGCCGTGCGCTGGGCGGAGACATCTCGCAGCATCACGGCGTATCCGCCGAGCGGCTTGCCGCGCAGCTCGACCAAATACGCGTGGCCCCAAAACCGGGAGCCGTCCTTGCGCAGGAACCAGTGTGCGAAGAGCAGGCAATGTCCGGCGCGAGCTTCCGCCAGCTTTTTCTCGGGCAACTTTTCGGCGACATCGCCGGGCACAAAGAGGACGCCGTAATACCGCTGAACCATCTCGGCGACGGTCCATCCCGTGGAGAGTTCCGCGCCGCGGCTCCATTCCACGACGCGACCTGCGGCGTCGAGGAAGAAGATCGCGACATCCTCGGCGTTTTCCAGGAGCGAGCGGAAGCGCTCCTCCGTTTCCTCGAGGCGCTGCGTCTTTTCGTCGATGGCGATCTCGAGGCGCCGCGTCTTGTGTTGCAGCCCGAGAATGGCGGAGAGCTTGCCCTTGATCACCGGCCGGCGGGCGGGCAGCGAAATGAAATCGATCGCGCCGAGCGTGTACGCCTGTTCGAGCCGCTCGTCCGACTGGTCGAGCGAACTCATGAAGACGATCGTGAGATTCGCATGCGCCGGCCGCGAACGGATCAGCGTCGCCATTTCGAAACCGTCCATGCCCGGCATTTGGACATCGAGCAACGCGAGCGAGAAATCCTGCCGCAATAGTTCGCGCAGGCCGGCCGCGGCCGAGCTGGCGACGACCACGTCGTAATCGAGTTCGGCGATGACGCTTTGGAGGGCGAGCGTCTTCTCCGGATTGTCGTCCACGAGAAGGATCTTCGGTTTCCCGACAGCCACCGACGGCCGATCGAGCGACGCAGGGCCACCGAGACCGGTTCGGTCCGGAGATACGAGGGAAGAAGATTTGTTCATGTGCCTGGAGCTGACACGAGCCACCAACTTCGAACGCCATCGACGTAACCTTGAGGGGAACGGGCGGTTTTGCGGTTCTTGTTCTGGCAAAGCAATCACCACTGCGGCCGCGATTCCCGGGAAATGCCTAGGGAACATTCCGGTAGGGCTCAACGTGCGGCCGGAGTCGGGCGGGAGTTAGTCTTGCAGATTCCATCGCGCGCCGTCCTGTTGAGGGGCAGTCGCTCAGACTTGTGCGGGAGGTTCCGGGTGGTCACGCTGCGCCGCCTTTCCAGATGAAATCTTTGCGCGTCACCCTTTCGGATCTCAATCCCCGGCACCGCGATCGTTATACGCCTTCCGGCCTCGGTTTCGCCTTTGCCGATCGCATCGGCTACGTGAATGCCACGCATTGGGATCACGTCGCGCGTTCGAACGGCTTTTTTCTTCGGCGCGATGTCTTGGCTGCGATCGAAGCGCACGGACCCGACAACGTGGTGCCGCGCTACGCGATTGTATTTCGGGATGAGGCTCCGGTGGCGATCGTCGTGGCGCAGATCCTTGCCATTAGCGGCGAGCGCCTGAATCGCCGGCCGGATGCCCGGAAAGAAGATCCGCGCGAAGGACTCTTGCGCCGCGTGCTCGCTCCGGCCGCCCGTGCGATTGGCGATCGCGTGTGCGAGCGCATGCTGGTCGCGGGCAACTTGCTGAGCTGGGGCTTTCATGGCGCCGGCTTCGCCGCAGGCGAAACCCCCGCGGCCCTTTGGCCGGCCGTGGCCGAGGCGATCTATCGGATTCGGCGCGCGGAAAAACTGTCCGGCAACTTGGATTTCGCGATGGTGAAGGATCTCACCGCCGAACAGAGCGGGGTCGAAGCGCTGCACCGTTATAGTTATCGGCCGCTCGAGACCGAGCCGAACATGGTCCTCGCGATCAAACCCGAATGGCGCACGTTCGACGACTATCTCAACGCGTTCGACGCGAAGAATCGCAAGAAGCTGAAAGACATCGCCAAGAAAATCGACGCCGCGGGTTGTCGCATCGAGCGGCTCGAGGACCCGCATCGCTGGCGGACTCGCCTGCACGAGCTATATCTCGCCGTGCAGAAAAATGCGGCGGTGCGTTTGATCACCGTGCGCGAGGGTTATCTGCCGGCGTTGGCCGCTGTGGCCGGCGATGATTTTCGGCTCACCGTGATCCGCCGCGGCGACGATATCGTCGGTTTTGTTTCGAGCGTGCGCGATCGCGACACGGCGATCGGTTATTACATTGGATTTGATCGCAGCGTGGCCGCCGAAGGCGTGCCGTTATATTTGCGGCTGCTGCACGCGACGGTCGAGGACGCCATCGCCTGGCAAGCGCGTTCGCTCTCCCTCGGGCGGACCGCGCTCGAGCCGAAGGCCGCGCTCGGAGCGAAGCCGGAACCGATGTCCGTTTGGGTGAGACACCGCGTGGCGCCGGTGAATTGGCTTTTCCGGGAATTGCTCGGGGCCGTGCCACATCACGAACCGCCCCAGCGCAATCCCTTCAAGGCGGAGGCAAAGCCGGGCAAATCCGAGACGCTAGACGCCAGATCCTAGGCTCCCGCTACGCGATCGGGCTGGCGCTATCGCCGGCGAGCAGGAGCTGCGGCACCTGGTTAAAGGCGTACTGGCCGGTCGCGCCGTTCAGATCGAAGACCCAAACCAGATCGAAACGCTCGCCGGGCCACTTCTGCGGCACGGTCGTGCTGTTGCCGAGGATCGCATTCGCGATCGCGGGGATGTCCTGATGTTCCCAGGCGACCAGCACGACCCCGGTGCACGCGACGACGGCGGCAGCGAGCGCGGTTTCCTGGCCCTTCAAGTTCGAGGTGTTGATCGTGAGCCCGAGACGCTGGCTCGTGGGCGTGATCGTTTCCTGCGGACGCAAGCTGTGGCTGTGTTTGCCGATGCCCGAGGCAAACAGGAATTGAGGCGAGACGAGCAGGGGGCTTTTGAACTGGCCGTTCGACGGCGCGAAGAGCGTCGCGAGCGCGCCGGCCCGCTGCCAACCGAGCGGGATGAGCGATTCCGGATCCGTCTTGCCGTTGATATCGACGCCATGCGGCGAGCCTTGGGCGGCCGGCTTCTCGGCGTGGCGAACGATCATGATTTTTGGAGCGCGATTGGGCATGGAAGGGAAGGGGCTGGAATAATATTGGCGATGCAGTCGGAACTGAAAGCTAATGGAAGGATGGCGGCAGGCATTATAGCAAGCTCACGTGTTCTCGTGGGGCCTATATAGCATCAGCCTTCCGCAATGCGTTCCTGGATTCCACCCCGCGGACGCCGCGGGCTGGGCAATGCGGATTCGGTCATTCACCGGCGATTTAGGACCTGGCCTCATGGGTGACCAAATAAGTCGTCGGCTCACTGCGGTTATCGTGGTCGCTGTCGCCGTGGATTTATTTGGAAACCGTCGCAGTGGGACGCCTGCGCTCCCGTACCGCGCCATCTCGTGGCGAAGGAAGCTTCCGGAGCGGCCATCGTATGCAAAAGCCGCCGCTGGAGCCGACGCGGGCGCCAGCCCAAATCATGTCCCTCTCGAGCTTGCGCGGAGCGGCCTCAAACTGGCCCAATTGCCACATCGGGCTTTACCTCTTCTGCCTCGTTTCGGTTGAGGCGAAGCGCAGACGTAGGGCATTCGCAGTTCCGGTCGGCTTGGTCACTTCGAGGGCCGCAGCCGCGAGGGTGGGACGCCGAGTTCGCGTTTGAAGGCGTTGCTGAAGGCGAACGCGTCGCCGTAGCCCACTCGCGCCGCAATCGAAGCGATCTTCTCGTCGCTGCTGCCGAGCAGGTCGGCGGCGAACCGCATCCGTAGATGCGTGAGGTGCGCCAGCGGCGGGCGGCCGAGATGGCGCTGACACAACCGCCGGAGCGATTCCTCGCTGATGCCGGCGCAGCGGGCCATGCGTTCGAGTGTCCACTCTCCGCCCAGTTCTCGCCGCACGGTCCGCCAGAGTTGCGCCAGCCGCGGCTCGGCCGGGCCCGGCTCCAAGATACGCATCGCATACCGATGCACGATCGCTGCGCCGACTTCCAGCGCCGCCGGTTCGGCCTCTCCGTCGGCCTCGTGACAAAGTCCTTCGATCGCCAAGTGCAATCCCCGGGCATCCGCGCGCACGAGCCGCGGGGCGCGTCCCGGTTCGAGCGTAGGCAGTTCAACGGATTCCTCGAACAGCACCCAGCAAACCTGCCAGCGGCCACGCGGCGGCACGTGATATGCGCAGAGCGTCCGCGGCGCGGTAAGATACACCGTGCCCGCGGTGCAATTCTCCCAGCGCCCGTCAACCAGCACGCGGCCCATGCCCGCGGTGCAGGCCAGGATCTGACTGAACGCCGGCGCATGTCGCACGAATCGATACCCCTCACGCGCATCCGAAAATCCCGCCACGCGCGTCGTCGTGAACGCGAACGCCGGCACTTGGCGGGCCATGACGAGCCATTCGCCCGTGTGAGGACCCAGCGTGTGGGTTTCGCAAAGGTCTTCGGTGATGCGATCCATGGACAGCAACATCCAGGATGTGATATCACAATGCTCAGGTGCAATCTCTACCTATGATCCGTCTCCTTCGTCTCTTCACGCTCCTGCTAGTCGTGGCCGCGAGCCTCGCCAGTCACGCGGCCGTTTCTGGCGAGCCGGCCGCGCGTGAACGGCTCCTCCTCGATTTCGGCTGGCGGTTCCACCTCGGCAACGAGTGGGGTATCGGCCAGAACCTCGCCAAGTCCGGCTCGGGCTTCGGACCCGCGAGCCCGGCGTTTAGCGACGCCGGGTGGCGCCGTCTCGATCTGCCGCATGACTGGGCCGTCGAGCTGCCATTCGACGCAAAGGGCGACGTCTCGCACGGGTGCAAGGCGCTGGGCGAAGCGTATCCGCAAAACAGCATCGGCTGGTATCGGCGCACGTTCGATCTCCCCGCCAGCGACTCCGGTCGCCGCATCTGGCTCGAGTTCGATGGCGTGTTTCGCGACAGCACGGTCTTCGTGAATGGCTGGGCCGTTAATCGCCAGGAGAGCGGCTACAGCAGCTTTCGGATCGACGTCACCGACGTCGTCGAGTGCGGCGGGCGCAATGTCGTCGCCGTCCGTGTCGACGCCACGCAGACGGAAGGCTGGTTCTACGAGGGCGCCGGTATCTACCGCCACGTCTGGCTCGTGAAGACCGGTCCGCTGGCCATCGCGCCCGACGGCGTGTTCGTCTATAGCACATTCCCGAACCACGTGCCGACCGGCCCGGCCACGTTGCATCTGGAAACCGAGTTGACCAACGCCGCTCGCGTGGCCGCCGACGCCAGCGTGGGCTGGACGGTGTTCGCGCCCGACGGCACGCAGGTCGCCGCGGCGCAGGCCGGCGCACAGGTTGCCGGCGCGGCCACCGTCGCGGCCGCGCAGACCGTCACGATCGACGCGCCCGTGCTGTGGTCGCCCGAGACGCCACAGCTCTACCGGCTCGTGACCACGATCACGAGCGGCGGCGCCGCGATTGATCGCGTCGAGACGGAGTTCGGCATCCGCACTGTCGGCTTCGATGCCGAGAAAGGATTCCTGCTCAATGGCCGGCCCTACGTCATCAAGGGCACGTGCAATCACCAGGATCACGCCGGCGTGGGCACCGCGATGCCCGACCGTCTGCAATATTTTCGAATTTCCAAACTGAAGGAAATGGGCAGCAACGCCTATCGCTCGGCGCACAACCTACCCACGCGCGAAGTCGTCGAAGCTTGCGATCGGCTCGGCATGCTCGTGATGGACGAACAACGATTGCTCGGCAGCGATCGCACGAACCTCGACCTGCTCGCCCGGATGATTCGCCGCGATCGCAATCACCCGAGCGTTGTCATCTGGTCGATCGCCAACGAAGAGTTCGGTACCCAGGGCACCCCTTCGGGCAAACGCGTCGCGGCGACCATGCAGGACCTGATCAAGCGACTCGATCCCACGCGTCCCGTCACGTACAACTCCACCGCCGGCAACGACCGGGCGGGAATCAACGAAGTGATCGAAGTCCGCGGCTGGAGTTATCGGATCGGCGTCGACCGGATGGACGCCTACCATGCCGCGAATCCCACCCAGCCGAACGTCGGCAGCGAGCAGGGTAGCACCATCACCACCCGCGGCATCTACGCCACGGATTCGGCGCTCGGCTACATGAGCGCGTATGACGACAACCAAACCGACTGGTCCAACACCGCCAAGCAGTGGTGGAGCTTCTTCGCGTCGCGCCCGTGGCTGTCGGGCGGTTTTGCTTGGACCGGCTTCGACTATCGCGGCGAGCCCACGCCCTATGCGTGGCCGTGCATCAACTCGCACTTCGGCATCTTCGACACCTGCGGTTTCCCGAAAGACAATTTCTGGAACTACCAGTCCTGGTGGAGCGACCGTCCCGTGCTGCATCTGATGCCGCACTGGAACTGGGCCGGGCGTGAGGGCCAGGAGATCGACGTCCGCGCGCTGAGCAATTGCGACGAGGTCGAGCTCGTCCTCAACGGCGCTAGCCTTGGCCGCCAAAGGAAGGCGCCGATCGACGAAGCAAAATGGAAAGTACGTTACGCGCCCGGCACGCTCTCCGCCCGCGGCTACCGCGCCGGCCACCTCGTCGCCGAGACGAAAGTCGAGACCACCGGCGCGCCCGCTGCGGTCGTGCTCACGCCGGATCGGGCTGCGATCGACGCGAACGGCGAGGACGTTGCCATCGCAACCGTCGCGATCGTCGACGACCAGGGGCGGATCGTGCCGATCGCCGATGACAAGGTCAGCTTCGCCCTCACCGGGCCGGGTCGGATCATCGGGGTCGGCAACGGCGACCCGACGTGCCACGAGCCCGATGTGTATGTGCCGACGCCGCGCTCGCACACCCGCGCGATCGATGGCTGGCGGTGGCAGGCGATCGCGAATCCCGACGCGTCCATGGTGCCCGAAATGGCGGAATCGTTCGATGACTCCCGCTGGACCGCGATCGACGTGACCGCCGCCAGCGGTCCATTGCCACCGTTGGGTAAAGGCGCGTTCCGCGCGAAGTTTACCCTCACGGCAGCCGACCTCGCGTCGCCTGCGGTGGAACTCTGGTTCGGCCACCTCAACGGCGGTGGATCTGTTTATCTCAATGGCCAGCGGATTGGATCGACCGGGGACGCTCGCGCCGCCTCGACCTACGACGTGAAGTCGCGGCTGCGCGTGGGCGAGAATAGCATAGGCGTGGTCATCACCAACTACGGCGCGTCCGGCGGCGTGAACGACGGCGTGATGCTTCGGTTGCACGACGAACCTGCATCCGTCGAATGGAGTCGCAGCGCGTTCAACGGTCTCGCGCAGGTGATCGTCAAGGCCACGCGCGAATCCGGCACGCTGACGCTCACCGCGCGTGCCGGCGCCCTCCGCTCCGCCACCCTGGCCGTGATCGCCCGTCCTGCCAGCCACCGTGCTGCCGTGCCGGAGGCCGCGACGCCCTGAACGGACCGGCGCCGATGCGCGCTTTCTCACGCGACCAAACGGGGCCGAACCGCAAAGAGTCGAACTCTCAATTCCCTTCCGCCCCTTCGATTACTTCGCGAGACATCTCAGGTCAGAAAGGTTCTCACGAAGACGTCCAAGGGTGCGAAAGACGAAGACCGACATCGAAGGCGGCCGGTTTCGACCTGTCCCTAGCGAGACGCTTCCGCCAGCGGGGCGTGGGAGGTCAAGGTATGCTCGGCTACTTCAATCGACCGCGCGCGCCTTTGCGCTACGATCGCGAGACAGGCTTCGTTCAGGGCGATCATCGCACGCAGTTGGTCGGGGGCGATTTGCTCCACCGCGGTCGAGCGAATGCCGTGAAGCGTCGAACGAAGATCGGTGAAGACGGCGACAGCTTCGTCGAATGTCGCGGCGGAATGGCCAATAGGCGGGTTTGTTTTCATCGTGGGCGCAGCAACCGCCTGGGGTGCAACGGTGCGCATTTGTTGTTGCTTATAATGCGCGCTTATTGGATTTCGCGAAACTAGGTTCGCGGCGGAAACTCACTAAGGATTTTCTCTAGCCGCGATCGCCAATACTGTGTGACCGAGCGCGCGTCCGAGCGAACCATGATTGAATGCCGCTAAGTCGACGGACTGGCTGGCGACGCGTCCCGGTTCAGCCTTCCGCGTGTTCGGGCAGGCCGGCGAGCATGGCTTCCTCGTGATCGAGGAGTTGCTGCAGCGGGCGGTGCGTGTCGGCGGTAATGATATCCTGCCGCAACAGGGCAGCCAGGGCGCGACGCTCCGCGCGCAGCGCATGGAGGCGGTGCTGGCGGCTCGCCCGTCGCCGCACCTGCGCTGCCGCCCGCGTCTCGCCTTGCGCGGTCAGCTCGGCGAGGCGGTGCTCGTACTCGGCAATCACGACGCCGAGTGCCGCTGCTTCCTCGGCCGCCGCCACCATCGGCGCGAGCTCGCGCAAGCTCGCGAGGCCATGCTCCACCGCGTGAATCCGCGCGATCCGATCTTCCTTCACCCGAGTGTCGTCGGCCGGCAGCCGCAGTTTGCAGATGAGGTGCTCCAGGGTGGTGCCCTGCACGAGCAGCGTCGTGAAGATGACGCCAAGCGCCAGGAAGATCACGATGTCCCGCC
>CBINOT010000065.1:0-27418 GCA_966252355.1 uncultured Opitutus sp.
GCGGCCGGCAATTCGGCCGTCAACACCTCCCGCAGGCGGGCGTTCGACGTGTTCAGCTTCCCCTGGTTGGAGAAGCCCGACGCTAGAGCGCTCGAACGCGCGGAAACGCTGCTCTCCGATTTGGGCGCGCTCGCGGCTGGTGTAGCTGGCCTCCCCGAGGCCGGCCAGAACGAGCCGGGGTCTAGGACCCCAGCTACAACAAGACCGGCGCCACTCTCCATCACCGACGTCGGTCGCAAGATGCTGCGCTTCCCGGTGCATCCGCGCTACGCCCGGATGTTTCTCGCGGCGCAGGACCGTGGCTGCGTTCGCCCGATCGCACTGATGGCCGCGCTGACGCAGGGCCGGAGCTTCCTCCTCCGTAATGTCGACAAGCGGACCGAGGAGGCGCGCGAGGAGACCTTGGGCGAAGAGCACGAAAGCGACTTTTTCCTGCTGATGCGCGCCTGGCGGTACGCGCACCAGGCGAACTATTCCCTGGATGCGTGCCGCCGGCTCGGGGTGCACGCACAAGGGGCGCGGCAGGTCGGTCCGTTGTTTCAGCAATTCCTGGAAATCGCGGAAGCCGAGGGACTCGACGTGGCCGAAAAACGCGCGGACGGCACCGAAATCCGTAAATGCGTGCTCGCCGGATTTTCCGATCAGCTCGCGAAGCGGCTCGATGTCGGCACGCTGCGTTGCGAGCTCGTGCACGGTCGCCGTGGGATGTTGGCGCGGGAAAGCTGCATTCAGAAATCGCCATTGCTGGTGGCCGCGGAGATCAGCGAGATTGGCGGACGCAGCGGCGAGGTGAACGTCTTGCTCTCGCTCGCGACGGCGATCGACGAGGCTTGGCTCAAGGAAATTTTTCCGAGCGACTACCACGAAGCCCGCACCGTCCTTTACGATGAGCAGCAGAAGCGCGTCGTGTCGCGGCGCGAGCGTCGCTTCCGCGATTTGGTCCTCGAGGCAAAGTCCAGCAGCGACGAAGCGCCGCTCGATGCGGCCGCCGCGCTGCTGACGAAGGAAGTCCTTGCCGGCCGGCTGAAGCTCGAAGCCTGGGACGAGTCGGTCGAGCAATGGATCACGCGCGTCAACCGCATGGCGGAATGGTTTCCGGAGTTGGAGGTTAATCCGATCCGCGATGTCGATCGCGCCACGTTGATCGAGCAGGTCTGTTACGGCGAACTCGGGTACCGCGGCATTAAAGATAAACCCGTGATGCCCGTCCTGCGCGACTGGCTCACCGCGGAGCAGCTGGCGGTGCTCGATGATTATCTACCCGAGCGGCTCACGATGGGAAATGGGCGGCGCTCACGCCTCACCTATAACAAGGAAGGTCCGCCGATCTTGAGCGCGCGAATTCAGGAACTGTATGGGATCGAGGGAAAGTTCACCGTCGGCCACGGTCGGGTGCCCGTGAAAATCGAGGTCCTCGCACCGAATCAGCGTCCGATTCAGGTGACGGACGACCTGACGAATTTCTGGCGCGAAGTTTATCCAAAGATCAAACCCGAGCTCTCGCGGCGGTATCCCCGTCACGAGTGGCGCTGAGCAGTCCGGCGTTTCTCGTAATCGTACTCGTGCTCCTAATCGTGCTCGATCCGGTCGAGCAAAGGCGCGATCACGATCACGATTACGAGGCGGCCGGAAGCCGCTCCCACCGTTCAAACGCTGCGGCTACAGCAGCTCCTTTGGCAATTGGCTCGTGATCTTCTTGATGTCCTGCACGGCGTCGCGATGGCAGACGAGGACGGCGTCCGCGGTTTCGACGACGACCAAATCCTTCACGCCAACGAGCGCGATCGTGCGTCCATTGCTGAAGGCGATGTTGTTGTTGGCCCCCGCCGCAATCACGGCGCCGCGCGTTGCATTCCCGTTGGCATCGTTCTGCAGATGTTTCGGCAGTGCCGTCCAGAGTCCGACGTCGTCCCAGTCGAACTCCGCCAACAGCGTTTCGACGCTGCGGGCTTTTTCCATGATGGCATAATCGACGGAGATCTTCGGCAGCGCTGGGAATTTCTGCGCAAGGAAATCGCCGCGGCGCACCGTTTCCGCCGGAAACGCGCGAACGAATGCCGCCAGTTCCGGCGCGTTGCGCTCGGCTTCCGCCAAAAACGTACCCACGCGCCAAAAGAACATGCCGGCATTCCACGCGAAGTGACCGGATTCGAGATATTGTTTCGCGGTCGCGGCATCGGGCTTCTCGACGAAGCGTTTCACCCGTCGTACTACGCCGGCCGGACCGCGGGCGAGCTCGTCGCCCATTTCGAGGTATCCGAATCCGGTCGCCGGATGATCGGGTTTGATCGCGATGGTCAGGATCGCGCCGCTCGTCGCCGCGCGGGGCAAGGCGGCCGCGAGTTGGCGGCCAAACGCTTGGGCGTCGGAAATAAAGGCGTCGGCGGGCAAGAGCGCGATCGTGGCGTTGTCGCCGGCGCGCGCCCGGGCGAGGCCGGTCGCCAATGCCGCCGCAGGCGCCGTATCGCGCTTCGCCGGTTCGGCGACGATTTGATCGGCCGGTAAAATATCGCGCAACGCGTCGCGCGCCGCGGGCAGTTGAACCTCGTTGGTGAGCACGAAAATGTTCGTGCGCGGCACCACGTTTTCGATCCGGCGCACCGTTTCTTCGAGGAGGGTTCGGTCCGAAAATAGCTTCAGCAAATGCTTCGGCGTGCGGGCGCGGCTCATGGGCCAGAAACGCTCGCCGCTGCCGCCGGCCATAATGCATGCGAAGAAAGGTGAGGGTTCGCTCATCGTAGAGGACGTGTTTCTCGTGGGCGGTTTCGCCGACGCCAAGCCTTAACCGCAACGTGCGCCGCGCGGCTCAATCCGCCACGTGCACGACGATTTTTCCGAATTGCGCGCTGCGTTCCATGAGGCCGAAAGCATCCGCCGCTCGTTCGAGGGGGAAGCATTCGCTCACGATCGGCCGCAATTTATGTCGGCCCACGAAGCCGATCATCGCGTCCCAGTCGCTCGGCGATCCCATCGTCGTGCCGAGCAAGGACAATTGTCGCCAAAAGAGCTTCCGCAGCGCCAGCGCGGGGGGATCGCCGCGCGTCGCGCCGAAAAACGCGATGCGCCCGCCTGGCGCCGCCGCGTCGACGAGCTGGCTGAAGCCCGGCCCGCCCGCGCTATCGATGATCACATCGAAGTGCCCCGGGGCCTTGGCCGCACGTTCGGCCCAGCTGGAGTCCGTGTAATTAAATCCGCCTTTGGCCCCGAGATCGATCGCCCGCCGAATCTTGTCTTCCGAACTGGAGGTCACCCAGACATCGGCTTTCGCCGCGACGGCGAATTGCATGGCGAAAAGCGCCACGCCGCCGCCGACACCGCTGATCAACACGCGCTCGCCCGGCTGCAGGCTCGCGCGCGAAAACAGCGCACGATACGCGGTCAAGCCGGCGAGCGGCAGTGCCGCCGCGTCGTCCCACGTCAGGTGCAGCGGCTTCGCGGTAAGTTGACCGACGGGTACGGCAATCAGCTCGCCCAACGTGCCGTCGCGGGGCAGTCCCAGAATCGAGAATTGGGAGCCCTGCGCCGATTCCCGATCACCCCAATTGAAGCTCGGATTGATGATCACTTCGCGGCCCTGCCACGAGTGATCGACGCCGGTGCCGCAATCGATCACGACGCCCGTGCCATCGGAGCCGGGGATACACGGCCATTTGAGGCCGGCATATTGGCCGGCCTTGATCCAGACATCGCGGTGATTGAGCGCGGCGGCCCGAATTGCAACCAATGCTTCGCCGGCCTCCGGATGCGGATCGGGCACGGTGGTCACTTGCAGTTGATTGACGGCGGTCAGTTGTACGGCGCGCATGGGTCCACACAGTACGAGTAAACGCCAGGCCGCAACGTGCGATCGCTCGTGGCGGATTCGCCCGCCGGGGTGGCGAGCGTGGGAGCTCGGTTGCGGCTTGAAACTTGTCCGTGGTGATCTACCGCAAACCTGTGCTCTGCGCTCTTCACAAGCCTTACGGCGTGCTCTCGCAATTTACCGCCGAGCCCGGCTCGCGCTGGCGCACGCTTGCGGACTTCGGTTTGCCTCCGAAAGTTTACGCGCTCGGCCGACTCGACGCCGATTCCGAGGGCCTGCTGCTGCTGAGCGACGAGCCCGGCTTGAATACGCGCTTGCTCGACCCGAAGCACGCTCATCGTCGCGAATATTGGGCGCAGGTGGAACGCGTTCCGTCCGCCGACGCGATCGCGCGCCTCGAGCGCGGCGGCATCGATTTGGGCGAGTATCGCACCTTGCCTTGCCGTGCTCGGTTGCTAGCGCCGCCACCTCTGGTACCGGCACGCAACCCGCCGGTGCGGGTCCGCAAGACGGTTCCCGATGCGTGGCTGGCGCTCGAACTGATCGAGGGCAAGAACCGTCAAGTGCGCCGCATGACGGCGGCGGTCGGTCATCCCACGCTCCGTTTGCTGCGCGTCCGGGTGGGCGAGTTCGAATTAGGCAACTTGGCGGCCGGCGTGTGGCGCGAGCTGAACGCGAACGAACGCGCGGCGGTGTTCCGCTAAAGGCGCACCACGACCTCGTCGGTTTTAAACCGCACTTTTTTCATGACCGCGTAGCGCTCGTCGGCGACGCGATAGCCGGCGGCGCAGGCGACGACGCTCGCGTAATGGGTGCCTTTCAAACCGAGGATCTCGTCGAATTTTTCCGGCTCGAAGCCTTCCATGGGGCAGGTGTCGATGCCCATCACCGCGGCGCTCGTCATGAACTGCCCCAGCGCGATGTAGACCTGATGCGTTTGCCAGGTGTCGAGGCGGCCTTCCGTGCGCGCTTTGTCGAGATTGCCGACTGTCATTTTCTTGAACTTCTCGAGCGACTCGAGCGTGACGCCCCGTACTTCGGCCATGCGGGCGAGATGACGGTCCACATGATCGGTGCCGAGGTTTTTGCGCACGGTGAAAACGACGAAGTGCGAGGATTCGACGACTTGCACCTGATGCCAGGCGGCGGGCATCAGACGTTCCTTCACCGCAGGATCGGTCACGACATAGAATTTCCACGGTTGCAGGCCGATCGACGACGGCGCCAGCACGAGCGATTGCTCCAGTGCTTCCCACTCGGTCGGGGCAATCTTGCGCGATGGGTCGAACTTTCGGGTGGCATATCGCCAGTTGAGCGTAGCAACGAGGTCCTGAGGAGAAAGCGTATTTGGCACGCTGCCAAAGGTCCGAACCTGATCGGCAAAGTCCAAAAGATTTTGAGGTATGCCCCATCTCCGGGACGGGCTGTTTGTGATTGGATATCTTGACCGGCTCGCTCGGAGATCGGGCCCTCCCGGCGCTTTCGGTTCGACGCCTAGCGCTTCAGCTTAAACGCGGGCAGCGCGTCGGCGCGTTCGAGCAAGGCCATCGCGCGCGCTTCCGCCCGTCGCATCACCCGCTTTTTCGCCGGTTGCAGATCGTCATACCCGGCCAAGTGAAGCCAGCCGTGGACGACATACAGCGTGAGTTCGGCGCTGAAGTCGCGGCGGTGCGCTTTCGCATAAGCCGCGGCCGTGTCCGCCGAAACGCAGATTTCGCCTGCGGTCCCGAGCACGGCGTTTCCTTCGAAGGTAATGACGTCGGTCGTCGTGGGATCGTCCAGAAACTGCGCGTGCAGCTCGGCCAGCGCGGCATCCGTGAGGAACGCGAGCGACAGCTCAGCCGTGTTGTCGAGGATCGACGCCGCGGTCCCAAGTTCGGCGTGATGCGCGTCGAGGGTATGAATGACCCGCGCGACCGCGCCGCGATCGAGCCGGAGCCGCGGATGCCGATTGGAAATTTCGACGGGCCGCTTCATGCCGCGCCGTCGAATCATGCGCGGGCTTCGGACGCGCGTTCGCCTCGCGTCTCGCGGCCGGCCGAACCGGCGTCGCCTCCTGGATAGGCCACGCGCGCGTGGAGCATGTTCACCAGCGTGAATTGGAAGCTGTTTTTGACGCGCGAAATCTCTTCCAAGGTCAGCGGCGCTTCGTCGAGTTGTCCTTCGGCGATCCGCTCGCCGACGATGCGCTCGATCAGCTCATGCACCTTCCCCGGCGCGACTTCGCGCAAGGATCGCGCCGTCGCTTCGACGGCATCCGCCAGGGAAATGATGGCGCTTTCCTTGAACTGCGGCTTCGGCCCGTCGTAGCGGAAGGATTGCTCGGAGATGGCGACGGGGTCGGCTTTGGGGGCTGGGGTGCGCTCGGCGCCAGGCGTGCCGGGGGCCACGGGAAAGGGCGGACGCGATTGCTCGCACGCGCGATGATAAAAGTACCGCACGAGCGTGGTGCCGTGGTGCTGTTGGATCACGTCGATCACCGCGCGGGGCAGCCGATGGCGTTGCGCGAGTTCCACGCCGTCGGGCACGTGCTGCTTGATGATGCGCGCGGACTCCGCCGGATCGCGTTCGTCGTGCGGGTTGCTCCGCTCGCGCTGATTCTCGGCGAAGAACTGCGGATTGACGGTCTTGCCCACGTCGTGGAAAAGCGCACACACGCGCGTCAGCAGCGGGTTCGCGCCGACTGCGTTCGCCGCATTTTCGGACAACTGGGCGACGACCAGCGAATGATGATACGTTCCGGGCGCCTCGAGCTGCATATGCCGCAGCAGGGGGTGATTGTAGTCGGTCAGCTCGAGGAGCGTGATGTCCGTGGTGCGCTTGAAAAGCGATTCCAGCACGGGCAACAAACCCACGACGCCGATACCGGTGAGCAACCCGGTGCCCAGGCCCGCGACCATTTGGCGAATCAGCGTGTCGACCGGCGTTTGATCCGCGATGCCGATCAGCGCGGCGAACGCCGCGAGCGTCAGGCCGCCGGCGCCGGCGGCGCGAACGACCCGGCCGCGACGGCGGGCGTCGCGCGCGGAATAGATCGCAACGAGCGACGCCAGGAAAGTCATCACGAGCAGATCGAGCCGGTTGCCGTAAATGACGCCAGTGAAGATCGAGATCAGCAGCGCCATGAAGATGCCGGAGCCGGCATCGATCAGAATGGCGACGATCAACGGCGCCAACGCGGTGGGGGCAACGTACGGCAAGGTCGAGGCCCAGGAGCCGTCACGGACAAAGAATTCGGCGCCACCCAGCGAGTAGATCGCGCGCACGAGCGCCAGATTTGTGATCACGACGAGCGCAAGGAGGCCGCAACGGACGTTGTTGCGCAGCGTCTCCGGATCTTCGATCCGCATGTAGATCAGCGAAGCCAGCACCATCGCGAGCACGAGCAGCACGCGCCGGTACAGAGTCAGCCCCTCGTGGAACTCGGTGTCGCCGTGCGCGAGCAAGTAACGGCGATACGCCATGAACATCTCGTACTGATCCGGGGAGACGCGTTCGCCCGGTTCGATGATGGTCTGGCCGGCGGACACGTTGACGACCACCGGTTTGACGGAATTCATCGCGGCAATCTGCCGCGACTGGGTCGCGGCGCGGTCGTAGACGATATTCGGCGTGATCCCGAAGCGGAAAATCCGAAATACCGCCTGCGCGGCGGCGCGCGACACGTTGTCGGCGGCGAGGCTCACCCGCAGCAGCGTCAAGGCGTCCTCCATCGATTGCACCGAACGCTGGCCGACGGTGCCGTTTGGCCGGAGGATTTGAAACACGACGGTGCTACCGGGACTCACGCTGCCCAGTGCGGAATCGACCACGCCTTCGGCGTAGATGTCGCGCAACGTCGCGAGGCCGGTGTCGAAAATCGCAGTGCGCGTGCGATCGTCGATCGTCAGCAAGGCGGCGACGTCGTCCGGCGTGACATGGTAATTGCCGCGCGCGTTGAACGCATCCGCGATCGATCCGAGTTCGGCGCGGCGATTGGTGAAGCTCGGCGCGTTCGCGGGGTGGGCGGCTTCGAAGGAGGCGATGTCGGTGAGGAGGGACCGCGCCGCGATTTCGAAACGATGTCCCGGCTCCGTGTCGATGCGGTACACGCGCGGCACGCGATCGGCGTACTGCGCCCGGGCCGCCTGCGTTTTCTCGGCGCTTTCGTACGAATAGCTTGCGCTCGCGATCACCCGGGTCGTCGCCACTTGGTTCGGAAGCACGGGCACGTTGAGCGTGCTGACGCCGGCCGAGCTGATGAGGACGATCACTGCGACGGTGACGATGAAGATGAGCGCCGCGACGAGCCGGCTCCGCTCGAGAAACTCGCTCCACGCCGCCGGCGCGACGGGCGGCGGCCGGCCGCTGCGGCGAGCATTGATCCCGCCGACGAGAAGCTTGAGTTGGTTGCGGACGGACATGGTGGAAGATTATTGCGGCCAGCGCAGACGCGGGTTCGTTCCGAAGGCGACCGCGGCGAAACCGACGGATGCGACGTGCGTGCTCATTCGATGTACCCCGCCCGGCGTTGCCCCTCGGGATCGGTGAAGCGAGCCATCGCCGTGGTCATCTTGCGAAACCCCTGCCGTGCGTAGAACGGTTCTTTGCCTGGCACGGAATGCAGGATGATATTCGGCGCTTCGGCGGCGCGCGTGAGGTACCGCAAGATTTCGGAGCCCACGCCGCGACGTTGATGTTCGGGTGCGACGACGATGTCGAAAATCGCGGCGTAACTGATGCGGTCGCTGATCGCACGGCCCGCGCCGACGAGCTCCTCACCGGCCCAGGCGAAACAGCAGACGGTGCTTGGCTCGAAAATTCGGCGGAGGCGCGTCGGTTCGCGTTCTCCGAGCGGCGCGCGTCGGAAAATCGCGGCCATGCGGTTCCAATCGACTTTGCTGCAGTCGGTGGTCAACGCGATGGATTGGACGGTCGTCGTCATCGCTTTTCCGCCGGGCGATCCGCTTCGCCCTCCGGATTCCGGTAATTTTCGTATGCGTCGATGATTCGCTGCACGAGCGGATGGCGCACGATGTCCGCTCCGCTGAACATGTGGAAATCGATCCCGGGGATCTCGGAAAGAATATGCCGCACCTCCACCAAGCCGCTTTGTTTCGAGCGCGGTAAGTCCACCTGTGTCACGTCACCGGTTACGACCATCCGCGACTCCTCCCCGAGACGGGTCAGGAACATCATCATTTGCTCCGAGGTCGTGTTCTGCGCCTCGTCGAGAATGATGAAGGCGCGCGAGAGCGTGCGGCCGCGCATGTAGGCGAGGGGAGCGATCTCGATCACGCCTTTCTCGGTCAGCCGCGCCACGTCTTCCCCGTCGAGCATGTCGTGCAAGGCGTCGTAGAGCGGCCGCAGATACGGCAGAATTTTTTCCCGCAAATCGCCGGGCAGGAAGCCGAGCGCCTCGCCGGCTTCGACGGCCGGGCGCGTGAGGATGATGCGCTCGACTTGGTTTTTCAGCAGGGCATTCACCGCGGCCGCCATCGCGAGGTAGGTCTTGCCGGTGCCGGCCGGTCCGATGCCGAAAACAACCGGATGCGCGAGCATCGATTGAAGGTACATCTTTTGGCCGAGCGTTTTCGGCACGATCGTTTTGCGATTCGTGGCGATGACGAGCGGCTCATCGAGCAGCGTCCGCAGTTGCGGCCCTTCTCCGCGGCCGAAGGCGTCGGTGATGCGAAAAAAGTCCGGGGTCCGAATTCCCATCCCTTGCGTGCGCGCAAGATCCAGGAAGCCGAAGAGCGCCTCGGCGTTGGCGACCTGGTCGGCCGTCCCGTCGATCTTCAACCAATCTTCGCGCGTCGTGAGTTTGGCGCCGAGCGCATGCTCGGCATGCACGAGGTTTTCTTCGCGTCCGGCGTAGAGCGAGGCGAGATGGCGGGGACTAGGGAAGTGAAGTGTCTTGGAAGGCACAGCGTGAAATGGCGGAAAGACGGAAAGGCTAACGGACTATGCGCGGTTTGCGAATCGCGGCGTGACGGCAGTCGAGCTACAGGTTCAGCGATTCCGCGGCTTTGCGCAGTTTGGCCCAGCTGCTGTCGAGCGATTCGGGCAGGACCCGGGTCTGGCCGAGCACCGGCATGAAGTTCGTGTCGCCATCCCAGCGCGGAACGATGTGTCCGTGCAGATGCGGAATGCTGCCACCCGCCACCGCTTCACCCAGATTGAATCCGACGTTGAAGCCCTCGGGATTCATTGCCGCGGTCAGAAGTCGTTGGGCGACGATGATCTCGTCAAACAGGTCCGCGCGTTCGGCTGCATTCAGTTCCGGCAGCGTGGTGACTTCGCGAAAAGGAACCGCGAGGAGATGGCCGGGATTGTATGGGAAGCGATTGAGAATCAGGTACGAAAGCCGCGAACGATGCACAATCAGCGCGGCCCGGTCATCGCCGAGAGCGGGCAACTCCGAGAATGGACGCTTCATCGCCGCCGGGTATCGCGGGGCCTCGATATACTCCATCCGCCAATACGCGTGAAGCTGCTGCATTCGAAAGGTCGCGGAGCAAAGCGGCACCCAGCCCGAAAGTCAAAACCCCGGTTTAGGCGCGGCATGGATGGTATCTATACATCGCAACCATGTGTTGATTAATAGTTTGTGTTCCGTATGGCGGTGGCATATCGCGCGGGGCAGGCGCGCATTTTGTCATAGATCGCCTTCCGCTGCTTGATTCGCGCCCATTCGCGTCCTTCGCGGGCGGTCCTTCTGCCGAGGGTCTGGATTCCGCCTTGCAGGTCATGGTCGGAACGTCGTGGATTGGCGGTTTCGTTCTCGGCCTATCGCTTTTACTCATGTCGACTCCATCTCCGAATTCGTCGCGACGCATTGTAATCACGGGCGTGGGTGCGCTGACCCCCTGCGGCAATTCGGCGCCGGAAACCTGGGCGGCACTCATCGCGGGCCGAAGCGGCATCGGCCGAATCACGCGCTTCGACGCGAGTCTCTGCAATGCGCAGATCGCGGGGGAGGTGAAGAACTTCGACGTCACTCGGGCGTTGGCGACACCGCTGCACCCGCGCGGTCCGAAGGGCGACCCGCTGACGCAGGTTTTGTCGCCGAAGGAAGTGAAGAAGTTCGGCCGGTTCACTCATTTAGGCGCGGCCGCGGCGGTCGAAGCCTACGCAGATTCCGGTTTGGATGCCCACCGCGCGACGCTCGCACCGGAGCGACTGGGCGTGAATTTGGGCGTCGGGCTCGGCGGTTTGCCGGAAATCGAGGCGATGCACGACACGTGGAAAGCGGGCGGTTTTCGCAAGATCTCGCCCTTCTTCATCATCCAAATCGCGCCGAACCTTTTGGCGGGGCAGGTCAGCCTGTTGCTCGACTTCCGCGGCACAAACATGAGCGTGGCCTCGGCCTGCGCCACGAGCGGTCACGCGCTCGGCGAAGCCGCGGCCTCGATCGCCCGTGGCGATGCCGATGTGATGGTCGCTGGCGGTGCCGAATCGACGATCACACCGCTGGCGATCGGCGCGTTCGCCCAGATGCGAGCCTTGTCGACGCGCAACGACGCCCCGGAAAAGGCGTCGCGGCCGTACGATGCGGATCGTGACGGCTTCGTGCTCGCCGAGGGTGGCGTAGTTTTCGTCCTCGAGGAACTCGAGCATGCCCGTCGCCGCGGCGCGCGTATTTATGCCGAGTTGCGCGGCTACGGCGCATCCGCCGATGCCTATCACCTGTCGTCGCTCGCTCCCGGCGCCGAAGGCTCCGCGCGATCGATGCAGGCCGCACTGGACCGCTCGGGCATGGCGGCGACGGAGATCGATTACGTCTCCGCGCACGCCACCTCGACACCTGGCGGCGACGGCGAAGAAGCGACCGCGATCGCGAATGTCTTTGCCGCCAACAAGGCGAACCTCCACGTGAGCGGAGTAAAATCGATGACCGGTCATTTGCTCGGCGGCGCGGGCGCGATGGGTGTGTTTTCCGCGGTGATGGCGATTCGGGACGGCATCGTGCCGCCGACGATCAATCTCGACCAGATCGATCCCACCTGTGCCGCGCTCGGCTTGAATTTCACGCCCAATACTGCGGTGCGAAAGCCCGTGCGCGCCGCCCTTGCCAACAGCTTCGGTTTCGGCGGCACCAACGCGTCCATCGTTGTCAGCCAAGTGCGATAAGGTATTGCCGGCCGTCGGGCCGGGCTGCGTTTCGGAGGAGTGACGCGACCGGGCCGGTTTTGACACTTGGGGCCCGGCATTCGAAGCTCCGGCCGTGTTTCGCGAGTTCAAACAGGTGAAGCAAGAACGCGGCGGCGGACGACGGCGCTGGTTCGAGTCGGACGATCTCGACTTGGTCGTCTGGTACGATGCCGGCGGCAAGGTGACCGGTTTTCAGCTCTGCTACGATTTCGGCGATGGCGAGCGCGCCGTGACTTGGCGCGAGACGGGCGGGTACTCGCACGACCGGATCGATGCGGGCGACGATACGCCGCTGAAAAACCAAACGCCCGTTCTCATTCCCGATGGCGCGGTGCCTTGGACGAAACTGTTGCAGGCGTTCGAACCCCAATGCGCCTCGCTTGATTCGAGCCTTCAATCGTTGATCCGGCAGAAGCTTCAGCGCGCCGCGCGATAGGGTGCAGAGTGGCACGGGCGTCTCGCCCGTGGACGGCGCTGCGCGCGGCAAGCATGGGCGAGACGCCCATGCGACGGCACCGACGACACGGGCAAGATGCCCGTGCCACGTCCTCTCACGCCGAGGCCGCGTCGTTACCTCGCACTTCCTGCAATTCGCGATCGAGCTCGGGCTGATGGCGTAACGCGTACGCCATGTAGATGACGATCGCGATGTTTGTGACCAGTACGCCGACTTTGATCCACGACACCCGGTGGAAAACTTCAAAGATCTCGACCGGGAGGTAGAGACCGCCCGCGACGAGCGCGAACCACTCCGCCCAACGGCGCTCGAGCCACAGGCCGTAGGCTTCCACGCCGCGAACGATCGCATACAAGACTGCTGCTGCCGCCAGTGCCCAAAGATGGCCATCCGTCACCCGGCTGGCCGCATCGATAAAAATCTTCGGGTAATGACTCGCCGGATTCAGGTGACCGAGCCGCACAATGTGCTCCGCGACGGCTTCGATGTCCCGATCGATCAGGGCGAGCAAACCGAGGCCGACGAGCAGCACGAGGGCTCCTTTCACGGCTTCGAAGATCGCGACGAGGCGTACGCCGCTGAGCAGTGGAT
Organism: uncultured Opitutus sp.; assembly: GCA_966252355.1. Taxonomy (GTDB): domain Bacteria; phylum Verrucomicrobiota; class Verrucomicrobiia; order Opitutales; family Opitutaceae; genus ER46. The sequence goes on from CBINOT010000065.1 coordinate 12,984, forward strand.
GTTTGATCGTCATTCGCGCCGCGGGGCGGCCCGCAGCATTGACCACAATTGCGGCGAAAGGCGCCGTTACGACAATCGTTTTGCCAATTGCCTGTTCCTTGTGAGGGTTGCGGAACCTCCCATGAAATTCCTCCACCTGAATTTTATTCCGCGCAGCTCCGATGCCGCATTGCTCGTTCTGCGTTTATGGTACGGCGTGCCCATGCTGTTCTTGCACGGGTGGGGCAAGCTTACCGGGTTCGGTACGATGGCCGAAAAGTTTCCCGATCCCTTGCATGTCGGAAATACCGCGAGTCTCGGCCTCGTGGTATTCGCCGAGTTTATCTGCGCTGGCCTCATTGCGCTCGGACTTTTCACGCGGTTCGCGGCGCTCGTCAGCGCGATCAACATGGGCGTCGCGTTCTGGGTTATCCACGGTCACAAGCTATCGGGTCAGGGAAGCGGCGAAGGGGCCTATACCTATCTGGGCGTGTTCCTCGCGCTCTTCATCGCCGGCGCCGGAAAGTTTTCCGTCGACGCCAAGATTGGCGCACGGACCTGAGGCGCCTTGAGCCGAAACGATTCAGAGAAGGTCGAGCCCGATGTCCTTATCGGGTTGAGTGAAAGCGGCGCACAGAAGCCCGATACGGACATCGGGCTCCACCCATTCGTGCGGAACTACGCTGCTTAACGCGGCGCGGCGGTCGACGGCGCCACGAATTTTTCGGCGCCCTCCAATCCCTCGCCGGTAACGTTGTCGATCGCGAGCAGTGGGCCGGTGAAGCCGGTGACCTTCACGTCGCGCAGCACGACGTCGCGGATGTTCGCGAGCGTGATGCCTTTGTCGCAGGTCCCGGTGATGTTCGCCAATGTCAGTCCGACGAGCGGCTTTTCCGGGGAGATTTGGGTCGCTTCGACCAGCGTTTTCCCACGCACGCGCACGTTCGAGAAGCTGAAGTGATGCGCTTCGGGGATCCCGAGCGGACCTTCCACGGGATCGTCCGCGGTGTTGGTGTTGCCGGCGCTCGCGAGATTGATGCGGAGAAAGCTCCCGCCGGTGATTTCCAGGTCCTCGGCCGCGATGCCATCGCTCAGGCCGGCGCGTCCGACGCGGCTCTTGATATAAATCGCGTGCGTGCGCGCATCCATCGTGCAGTGCTCGATCCGGATGTTGCGTACGCCGGCGGAGATTTCGCTCCCGATGCCAATGCACGCGAAGCGGGAGCAGCGCAGCGTGCAGTTCGTGATGAGCACGTCTTCGGTCGGTTTGCCGATCCGCGCGCCGTTCAGGCCACGACCGGATTTCAAGCTGATCGAGTCGTCGCCCGTATCGATATGGCAGCCCTCGATCCGCACTTGCTTGCACGAGTCGACGTCGATCCCGTCGCGGCGACCGGTGATCGTGACGTTCTTGATCGTGACGTCGGTGCAATACGTTGGGTGCGTCGCCCAGTTGCCGCCCTGTGTCACCGTGAAGCCTTCCCAATGCACGTCGGTGCAGGAGATCGGTTCGAGCACGACGGCGCCGCGCGGATTTTGCGGCGCGGCGACCGCCGGATTTCCCTCGATGCGACCGCGTCCGACGATGGCGATGTGATCGACGTTAGCCGCATAGATCAGCGCGCGGCGACCTGGTTGCCAGCGTCCTTCCCAGCGAATGTCGATCATCGGGTAATCGTTGAAATCGCCGCTGCCGACAATCGCCGCTTCATCGGCGAGCCGCAGCGTCGTGCGCATGCCCATTTGGAGGCTGCCGCTGAGGTATTTCCCTGTCGGCACGTACACCTCGCCGCCGCCGGAGACGGCGCAGGCGTCGAGCGCCTTTTGCAGCGCCGCGGTATCCTTTGCGACGCCGTCGCCGACGGCGCCGAAATCACGCACGTTGAAAATCGGGGGCGCGGTTGCGATCGTCGGAAACGCGTTGAAAGCGCGATCGACCTTTCGACCTCGCAGATGACGGTCGGCAAAGTCGAGCATGGCGTTCCAATCGTCGTCCGTGAACGCATGGCCATGATTCGCGTAGTTGACGCCGAGTCGGTCTTCGGCGTCGAACAAGGCATATACCGGTTTCGCGGCTTCGATCGAGGCGCGCACCGCTTCGGGGAGCGAGATTACGTCCGTCGTCCCTTCGAGCGCGATAAACGGACGCGGTGCGCAGGCCGCCAGGAACCAATGTTCGTCAAAAGGCAGCATTTCCACTTTCCCGCGAAATTCCCGCAGGTGCGCGGAGAACCAGTTGGGATATTTCTTCACCATCACGTCGAGCGTCTCGCTGCCGCGCGGGCCAGCGAGGCGATAGGCGCCAATGCCGCCTCCGCCCGTAACGACGGGGGCGCCGAGCGCGATGCGTTCGTCGAACGCCGCCGCCACCATCGCGGATTTCCCGGTGCGCGAGGCTCCGGTAACGATGAGCTTCGTCTTGTCGATCGCCGGATCGGTTTCGAGAAAATCGATGATCCGCGAGACACCCCACGCCCACGCGCGCAATAAACCCCAGTCATAATCGGGATACGCGGGAAAGAAACGCGTCGTGCGATAGGCCCAACTGCCGTCTGCGTTCCGCAACGTCGTGTCCTCTCCGCAATCGTTGTAGTTGAAAGTGACGTAGGCGTAACCGCGCGCCAGCGCGACGCTGCCGGCCGCAATCTTCTCGGGATCCGCAGGTGGCGGTCGGCGTGCTGGCGCCGCGTCCGTTTTCGCGTCACCCGGGCCCACGACGAGCAAGACATCCGTGCCACGGCCTTGCGTCGGCCCAGCCGGCAATCGAGGCAACGGCGTCGCCCCGGGCGGCGTCCCCGCGGGGGAAATTACGGCGGGAAACGGACCGCCGGCCGCAGGCGTGTAGATGCCGATATCGAGTCCGAGCCGGTCATCGGGTCCAAACGTGAGATGGACGAGCCGGTAGCGGAACTTGCCCCCGGCGAGGGACTGCGAGCTGATCTCCCGCCCTTTCACATTGCCCGGCGGCGGTGGAGCGCGGCCCACCGCATAGTAAGACAGTACGTCGAGAATTTCCGCGCGCCGCTGCTGCCATTCATTCCGTGTCGTCACCTTTTCGCCGCGATCCGTCGTCAGTACATCGGGAAGTTCTTTCCGAACCGGCAACGCCTCCGGACCGGGCAGACTCGGCAGCGCGGTCTCGATGGCCGGCAACGGAATCTCGCGCGCTTCCGCCGCATTTGGCTCGTTCGAGGCAATCGTCTCGGCGCCGACGGCGGCCAATGCGTTTAAAAAGAACGTGAGAGCGAACAGGGTGGGGCGGGGGATGGGCATGTTGCGAGGGGTGCTAGAGGGACGAACCAGCGTGCATGAAGATGCACGCATCTGGAGAGTAACGCGACCCCGCCGTCGAATCTGGGGTATCGGCCCCGTCTTGTCCTGGCGTTTTTTTCCCGGCTGCATCGCGGCAATTCACCTTGGGTTTAGACCTCCCGTGACGATATGGAACGTTAGAACGCGTCCGGCATCCAAGCGCTATTCGCGATGATTCCTGCAGACCCAGTCCTGCTTCGTGAGATTCCGGTGATCCAAAAGATCATTCAGGATGAGACCTGGTTGGAGGCCGAACGGCGCGGTTGTCCGGTCGCCGCGAACGATGCGGTGGTGCGCGAAAACGTTTGCCGAGTGATCCTCCAAATCGGCCAGCAGTTGCGTGAGTCGATTACCACCGCAATCCAGCACGGCGTCAGCGTACCGCCGAATTCAACGACGGCACATTGAGCCGGGGCGGGGCGCGGCTTCATCCTAACGGCGCGAGCACGCCGGCCGCAGTTCTTGCAGGTCCGTCTGCCACGCCGACGCCAACTCGCAAATACGTCGGCGCCTCCGACGAGGTATTACTTTTCCGCCTTCGGAATCTCGTTGTCGGTGCGCAGCACCAACACCGGGGTTTTGGTTTTCACCCACACATCGGCTTCCTTGAAGTGCTTCGTCGGCACGTTCTCGATCGCTTCGCCGACGGTTTTCACCGGCAAGAGACGACCTTTCTTCGATGCGTTAAAGTCGTAGGAACTGCGGAAGATTCGATCCGTCGTCGTTGCCGGACTTTCGTTTTCCGGGATTTGAAGGACCCAGCCGACAAAATCGTGCTTCGGCAGCTTGCCGTCGGGATCGCTCACCAGGATGACGAACTGCTTCTTCACCGCCGGCGGCTTCTCTTCGTCGCCGGGTTCGGGTTGCGCCGCGAGGTTCATCTCTTCGATGACCCGGCGCAGCAAGGCGGGGTCGATTTCGTTCTTCTTTAAAATCTCGGCGACTTTGCTGACGTCGATCTTCGGCATGGTGAATTGCCCACGAAACACACGTCGGCGCCCGGACCAAGCCAAATGTGGCGGGCAGCGGCCGGCCTTCGGATGTCGTGGCAGGGGCATCTTGCCCGTGAATCATGGCGTCTTCGGCCCACGTGCTGAGCGTGGCCCACGGGTGAGACGCTCGTGTCACTTTTCGAGGCGCGAACCGATCCTGGACAACCGCGTTTTCTCGCGCCTTCGTGAGCGGCGTGACTCCCGCCAAAGAAGAATGGTTCGACGTCGTGAACGACCGCGACGAGGTGATCGGTCGCGCGACGCGTCGCGAAGTGCACGCCACTGGGTTATGGCATCGCGCCGTGCACGTCCTCGTGTTCGATGCGGCCGGCCGGGTCTTTCTGCAAAAACGGTCCATGCTGAAGGGCCTCTCGCCGGGACTGTGGGATTCGTCGTGCTCGGGTCATCTCGATTCCGGCGAGGATTACGACACGGCAGCCATCCGCGAACTCGGCGAGGAAATCGGCGTTCGCCTCACCACCGTTCCCGAGCGCTGGTTCCGGCTGAATGCCTGTGTCGAAACCGGTTGGGAGTTCGTGTGGGTCTACCGCTTGCGCTATGATGGACCGATCACGGTCGATCCGCTCGAAATTCAATACGGCGAATGGGTCGCCCCCGCCGAGGTTTCCGCACGCATGACCGCCAAGCCGGAAGACTTTTGCCCGTCGTTCAAACTCCTCTGGCCCATGGCCGCGGCGAAACTCGGGTGATGTTGGATTTTGAATTCTGGATCGCCGAACGCGGATTTGAGATTGCGGAATGCGGAATGAACATCCGCGTCTGCGCGCGGTAATTTCGCACTCCGCAATCCGAACTCCGCAATCGCTACAGTTCCGGCCCGATGCGATGGCGGCGGCCGGCGATCTTGCCGGGTTCGGTCAAGGTGCTGAGCCGCTTGATCTCGTCGAATTGCTTCTGCGAAATGAGCCGGCGCGGGACGCGTTTCTCGGCTTCGTAGACGAGCCGTTCGCGGTCTTCCTCGTTCGGGGTGTGCACTTCCCAGGGCGAGTGATGGCCTTGCTTGCGCTTCCACTCGATGTTGCCGCCATGCACGGCGACCACGACTTGGTACTTGCCGCTCTCGTCTTTATTCCACCAGCCGAATTCGATGCTCATGGTGCGGTAAACTGCGTGCGTTGTGCGGCACGAGAAACGCGCTGCGTCAGCTCTTGGCGAGCGGAAACTCCGCGATCAGCCGGCCGGCGTGAAATTCTCCGCGGCGCAATTCGACCCGGCGCACACGCAGCATGCCCGGCGCGATCTCGACCGTGTAACCGCCGAAGGGCAGCGAAAACGATCCGGTATTGATGACGATCGGCCCCCCGGGCACGCGGCGAATCGCCGGACGATGCGTGTGGCCGAGCACGACGTACTTCGCTTTCGGACGGTGATGCCGCACGAGCGCCGTCGCATGAACCGGTTCCAGCCGCCACGCGCGAAAGATGCGTAGAAACCGATTCGGCGGCCAGACCGTGTCGACGGCGAAGTGCATCGCATACTTGAGCGCGTTGCGCTCGGACTGGTGCCGTTGCGTAACGGAGCCCGCGACATACCGCCAAATCGCCATCCGTTCGTCGAACGGCATGCGGTCGACTCCGGGCGGCGCGGCGGCGCCGGTCGCGGCTGCGATCATCTGGCGGATCATTTGCGCGTCGCGCCCCCAAGGCACGATGTCGTCAAAGAGCACGTCGCCGTGCAGCACCAACACCTCTCCGCCGGCTAGGTCCACGGAATGCTCGGTGGAGAAATCCGGATCGTGATTTCCGGTCAGGAACGTCACCGGCGCGTCGCTTTTCGTGGCGAAGGCCTGCACTTCGGCGCGGCACGCCGCGGTGTGGTCCGGTCGCGGTCCCACCCGCGTATCGAGCGTATCGCCGTTGAAAATCAAACGCTCGGCGCCGGCGGCGAGGGGGCGCAATTGATCGAAGCGAAGCACGCGACTGGCGCGGTCGCCATAATGGACGTCGGACGAAATTCGGATCAGCTCGCGCGGCACGGGAGGGGCAAGCAAACCGAACTACGCTGCGCCGCAACGTTTTTGCGCCCGTGTCACGGGGCCAGACAATTTCCTTGTCATCGCGTCGTGGAGCCGGATCAGTGCGAGTGCTTGCTGGGACGCTGCTGTCTCGGACGCCTCACCATGTTATACCGCGCACGCCTTCTTTTCGTTTTCGTTTTTTTGTCGGCGCTCGTTGCGCCCGCAAACGCGGCGGATCGTACCGAAGAATTGGTCCGGATTCATGTGGAAGCGATTGGCGGCAAGGAGCGGCTCGCCGCGTTGAAGTCGCTGCGCGCTGCCGGCCAAGTCGTCGCGGGCGGCAAGAAAATGCGTTTCACCATGCTTGCGGCGCGGCCGGACCACGTGCGCGTCGAGACCGAAAACGGCGGCCGCACGCTGGTTCAAGGTTACGATGGCCATGACGCACCTTGGGAATTCGACACGGGTCAATGGCCGCCGCGCTACCGCGATATGGCCGCGCCCGTGGCAAAAACGTTCACGGCGGACTCGGAATTCGACGACCCGCTCGTCGGCGGATCTGCCCGCGGCTACGCGGTCGACTACGCCGGGGAGGTGGAAACCGAAGGGAAGAAGCTCCTGCGCTTACTGGTCACCCGACATCACACCGAGGTGTTCTCGCTGCTGCTCGACCCCGATACGTTCCTCATCGTCAAGCGTGTCGACGAAAAGAAAAACGCCCTCGGCGGGACGGTGCACGTGGTCACGTTCTATGCCGATTTTCGTCCCGTCGATGGCGTGCTGCTGCCGCATCAAATCGCGCTGACCGTCGATGGCCGCGTCACGCAGCAGACGAAAATCGAATCGATCGAACCGAACCCCGAAATTCCCGCCGATACGTTCTCGCGTCCTCGTGCGGTGACGCTGCCGGGGAAATAAGCGCGTATCAGCAGGCGCGTTCCCAAGCGACACGCTTCGCGTTTCCAGGTAGGGCGGGATCTCCGAACCCCGCCGTCGCGATTGCAGAATTCGATCGGCACATAATGTCGATGCGCCTTCGCACCCCATCGTCCGAAACGGCGGGGTTCAGAGGCCCCGCCAAGATTGGATCTACATCTAAAACCGGATAAAGGCGGCGCCGTAACCAGGGTTACCCGGCGCTTGGCCGCTTACTTTTCCCGCGGGGGCCGACCGCCCATCCCGCCCATCGCACTCATGTCTAATTTTTGAAAATCGGACGGAGGGACAAACGTGGAATCCGGCAACGACTTCTTTTCGACGGAAGTCGCTTCCATCTTGAAGGTCTGCTTGCCGCTCGGGCCGGTCGAAATCACGCGCAACGGGAATGCGTCCTTGCCTTGGAAGGCTTTTTCCCAGGCGTCTTCCGCGGAGTTGCCGCGTTTGCCGCGGCGCCCGAAGCTGGACATCGCCTCGGTGCCGAAGCCCATGAACGTGCCGAGTTGATCGGTGACCCAAATATCCGTCGTGCCGTCCTTCGTCTTCATCACGTACTTCGTCGTGTCGTAGCCCGCGATCTTCGCGTGTTCGTCGGTTTTCTCCGGCGCGCCGGTATTGTCCTTCATGGCTTCGTCAACCGCGGCGTTCGGGGTCGGCTGCACCATGTACATTTTCTGCTGCGGCATGAGAATCGTGACCTCCTGCTTTCCCTGATCGACGATCATACCTGCCGCGCCTTGGGGCGTTTCAAAATCCATCCGCGTGTGCGGAGCCTTCGCGCTAATGGTCATGGGTATCGTTGTGCCGCGCTTATCGGTCATCGCCATCGTGACGCGGCCTTCGAAATTCGCGGCGGACATAACCAGCGGCGAAAGAAGCGCCGTCGCTGCCATCAAGGAGGGGAGAAGTTTCATGCGTTTGCAGCCAATGACTTTGGCCCCGAACGGCAATCGGTTTCGTAGCTTGCCAGCCTGCATTCGCGACGGTGGATTGGCGCGATGGCAATTATCGGTTCGGTCGAAACGGTGCGCGGACAGACTCCGCGGACGCCCGCGTTTGCGGTGGCGTGGACCTATATCGAGCAGCTGCTGCGGCCAGGATCGGCGCTGAACGCGCGGATCGGGGCGCTCGCGGCCGGAGACTCGCAGAAACACGATTTAGGCGCCGGCGTTTTCGCGATCGAACAGGCGTATCAGACCAAGCCGCGCGCCGAGGGCTTCTTCGAATCGCACCGGAAGTATCTCGATATCCAAGTCGTGGTCGCCGGTCGCGAAACCATGGAGCTCGCCGATCTTTCCCGCGCCAAGGTGCGCCAACCGTATCAAGAGGAGCGCGACCTGATTACGTATGAGGATGTCGTTGACGCTTCGCTCCTGCGCGTCGTCGCGGGCGAGGCCGCCGTATTTTATCCGCCCGATGTCCACATGCCTTCGCTGCGTCTCGGCGACGCCGCGGTGCTGGTCCGCAAATCGGTGCTGAAAGTGCCGGTGCAGGAGTGACGTGACGGTGCGCCTGCACGAGACCTCGCACTCATCTGGCATGCTGCGCGCATGAACTACCGGCATCATTACCACGCCGGAAATTTCGCGGACGTGATGAAGCACGTGCTGCTCGTGCAACTCGTGCGGGCGCTGCAGCAGAAGCCCAAAGGCTTTCTCTATCTCGACACGCATGCCGGGCGCGGCGCGTACGACCTCGCCGTCGCGGCGACCGGCGATACGCTGGCGCGCACGCCCGAGTGGCCGGATGGCATCGGGCGGCTGTGGGCGTGCACGGACGCCCCGTCCGGGGTGGCCGAGTATCTCGAGCAGGTCCGAGCTTTCGATCGCGCCCAAGGCAATCTCGCCGCGGAGATCCGCTTCTATCCGGGTTCGCCGTCGCTCGCCCGCGTTTTGGCGCGGCCGGAAGACCGGCTCGCTTTGTGCGAGAAACATCCGGCGGAATTTTCCGCGCTCACCAACGAGTTTCGGCGCGCCGGCAAGAGCGGCGCCGCCCCGCGCGTGACGTTGCAGGAGACCGACGGTTATGTCGCGATTCGCGGGATGCTGCCGCCGCCGGAACGGCGCGCCTTGGTGCTGATCGATCCCCCTTACGAGGCGCAGGACGAATTCGCGCAGGCCGCCGACGCTCTCGCGCAAGGCCTGCGGCGCTTCCCCACGGGCGTGTTTGCGCTGTGGTACCCGCTGACCGAGCGGGCGCGCGTCCAGGATTTTTTCACTGCGATCGTCGCGTTGCAGCCGCCGCCGACGGTCGTCGCGGAGCTAAGCATCGCGTCCGACGACTCGCTGCGGAAGATGAAAGGCTGCGGCGTGATGGTCGTGAATCCGCCCTGGCAATTCGATGCCGCGGCACGGAGCTCGCTCGAGTTTCTCGCGCCGCGTCTCGCTCAAGAATCGGGCAGCGCCGGCCGCGTGACCTGGATCGTCCCCGAGCAGTGACATAGTGGCGGAAGGGTCGAGCCGTTGCCGCTGGCCTCCCAGCGGCCGGCCGACTTCTGACCGAGGATTTCAGCAGTTTCCGTAATCTTCGCCTAAGAAACGGCGCGGCGAATCGTCATACCGGGTGAACTTAACCCCACCTCACTATGGCTCGTAATTTCGTCATTCCGATTACCGTGGCCGCGGTGTTCCACGCCGCTTTGTTCGCTTATCCTCGTACGCCGGCGACCACTCGCGGTTCCTCAAAGCCAACCACGATTGAACGTCACGATCCCGTCACTACGATCGAACTCGCTCCGCCAAATTCGAACGACGTGGAGCACGCCGAGCAAGCATCGGGCGGCGCACCGATGCCGGATATTCCGGACGTCGTGTCGCCAGTGAAGGCGCAAGATTTCACGATTCCGGTGCGACCGACGGTCGACCCAAATGGCGTCCCGGACATGAAAAATATTCCGGTCGATCGCCCCGGGCCGGGCACCGGGACTGGTACATTATCCGGTCTGCCAGCCATGCCGAGTTGGAAGGATCTAGACCGGAAACCGAACGCGCGCGTTCAGGTCGCGCCCGATTATCCGCCGGCCGCTCGCATCGATGGCCGTACGGGCGAAGTGACCGTGGAGTTCGTCGTCGACGAGAACGGACGTGTCTTGAGTCCCCGTGCCGTTGGCTCCACCGATCGCGTCTTCGATGAAGCGGCGGTGCGTGCCGTCGCGAAATGGCGCTTCGAGCCGGGCACCGTCAACGGACGCGCCGTCCGCTTCCGCATGGCCGTGCCGATCGTTTTCAATCTCGGCGACTAGCAGGTCCCGAGGTAGGGCCCGATCTCCGAGCGGGCCGTGCCGGAAAAGCAATCAGAGTGGCGCCCGATCTCCGAGCGGGCTCTCCGGGGGAAACAACTTGCCGCGGCTCGGCGAAACTCGACCGAGCCGCGATGCGTAGGGGGCTGACGGGTGAACCGAGCCGGTCCGCTTGGGGTTTGGGCGGACCGGCTCGCACTGTCAGAAGGCGGCACACTGGCGGCAGAGCGGAGCTTCGCGCGAAATGGAATCGCGGTTGCCGTTCTCCTCGCGCTGCGGATGGTGTGGCGGTGTCGCGTTACCCCTTACCCTCCGCTATGCGCTTTCTCGTGGTCTGCGTCTCGGTTGCGCTGCTGGCTGCTCTTGGTCCCGCGCACGCGATGACCGAGCGACAACGCCGCGAATATGTCGGCTGGATGCAGCAAACGCTCCCCGACAATCCGCCCTGGAACGAGTGGCAGAAAAAAACCGCCGAGTTGCCCCCGGATTTCGACGCGCTACCGCGCTCCAACCGCCTTCCGGATCCCTTGCGATTCGCGGACGGTCATGAGGTTCGCAACGCGTCCGATTGGCCCGCGCGGCGCTCCGAGTTGCGTCGCTTGCTCGAGCAATGGGTCGTCGGCTCCATCCCGCCGAAGCCCAAGCTGGATGCGGTCGTGTCGTTGGAGGAGACGCCGGGCGATGGCTATATAACGCGTCGCATTCGGCTCGAATACGGTCCCGACCGCAAAGCGACCACGCAAGTGACGCTCACGATCCCGAGCGGCCCCGGTCCATTTCCCGTGCTGATCGGCACGGGGTGGGCGAGTACGCTGCTGCGGCGCGGTTACATTTCCTGCAGTTACAACGAGAGCGTCGACCAAACCTCGAATCTGCCGGAGCTCTATCCCAACTACGATTTCGCGACGATGGGGCAGCGCGCGTGGACCGCGCAGTTGGTCGTCGATTACTTGCTGACCCTGCCGCAGGTCGACGCGCAGCGGATCGCGATCACGGGCTACTCGCGCGGTGGAAAAATGGCGATGATCGCCGCGGCGTTGGACGAGCGCATCGCCGCCGTGATTGCCGGCAGCACGGGCGTGGGCGGCATTCTGCCGTGGCGTCTCGCTGGCGAGCGCGGCAACGGCGAGAGCATCGAGACGACCACGCGCATGTTTCCGCTGTGGTTTCATCCGCGGCTGCGCTTCTTCTCCGGACGCGAAGACCGGCTGCCGTTCGACGGCAATCTCCTCGTCGCGCTCGTCGCCCCTCGCGCCTGTCTCATGGAATACGGTCTCAACGACGAAGTTTCGAATCCTTGGGCGAGCGAGCAGACGTACGCCTCCGCGAGCAAGGCTTACGATCTATTCGGCCGCCGCGAGGGGCTCGGCCTCTTGCGCGTGCCGGGCTTTCACGGGGCGAACGACCAGGAGCTTTGTCTCGACTGGCTCGATATTCAGTTCGGCCGCTCGCCGCGGAAGTGGACGAACGTTTTTTTGTTTCCGTGGAATTACGACGAGTGGCGCACGCGGGTTCACGGAGCGTCGGTCTCGGACCGGCATGACTCGACGAGTACGGCGCCCTTCGAGGTAAACTCGATCGCCGAATGGGAAACCAAAGCCGCCGCCGTGCGCAGCGCGGTCGCGTGGACGTTCGGCGAAGCGCCGCCGCAGGTCGCTCCCGCCGCTGCGGGTCGCGGAGGTTTTTTCGGGCGCGGCCCGCTCGCGTCGCCGACCAAGCCAGTCGCGAACCCGGGTCAACTCGCGCCCGATGTGCCCGGGTGGGTGGTCGGCCGCAACTTGATCGAGTTTGGCTGGAACGACCCCGATCGCCTCTTGGCCGAATCGCGACGGATCCGCTTTGGCGGCAATCTCACGGGCGACCTCTACTATCCGAAAAACGTTCCGGAAGGCGCGAAGCTGCCGACCGTGGTCTGGCTGCACGGCTTCAGCTATCCGCTCGGTTACATGTGGGTGTATCGTCGCGATCTGCATCCGGTGTTGGCGCTGGTGAAGGCGGGGTATGCCGTCCTCGCTTACGATCAATGCGGCTTCGGCAGCCGGATGAACGAGAGCGGGCCGTTCTACGATCGTTGGCCGCAGTGGTCGCAGTTCGGTCGCATGGTCGAAGACGCGCGTGCCGCGATCGATGCGCTGGAAAAGGAACCGCTCGTCGACGCCCAACGCATCGCGCTGCTCGGCTACACGCTGGGCGGCGCGATCGCGCTGCACACCGCGACCTTCGATCCTCGCGTGAAAGCCGTCGTCTCGGTCTGCGGCTTCACGCCGCTGCGAAGCGACACCGCGGACAAAGGCACGAGTGGCGTGGCGCGTTACAGCCACGAGCGTCCGCTCCTGCCGCGGCTGGGCGCGTTTGTCGGGCACGAGGCGAATATTCCTTACGATTACGACGAACTTGTCGCGACGCTCGCACCGCGCCCCGTGTACGTCGTGCAGCCCCAAATGGATCGCGACGCCACGGCGGCCGATGTGCACGCCGCGATGGAGCGCGCGCGAAAAGTCTACGCCTTATACCATGCGTCGGAGGCACTCGCGCTCGACGAACCCAACGACATCGCCCGTTTTTCCGGTCCCATGCAGGACCGCGCCATTGCCTGGCTCAGTCGCCAACTCGCCACGACCCCGCCGAAAATAACGCAGGACGCCCCATGAAAACTGCCGCTTTGCTGCCGCTCGCCGCGCTCTTTGCCGTCGTCGCGATCTCGACGTCGTCCCGCGCTGAATCGCCCGCGGTGACGATCGCGGAAACCGCCGACACCTACGTCCTCGATAACGGGATCGTGACCGCGCGAGTCGCGAAGGCCTCCGGCGATCTCGTGTCGCTGCGCTATCGCGAGCTCGAAATGCTGGCGACGCTGCTCACGCCCGAGGGATTGCCGGATCTCGAAAAGGATCCGCCCGGCGCCAACCCGAACGGGCTCAACCGCGGGATGACGGATCATCAGTACGCCTTTTGGTCGCACGACGCGATGGGTCCGCGCGGCACTGCCCCGGCTATTGCGCGGGTAACGATCGATCCCAAAGCGAATGGCGGCGAGCGCGCCGAAGTGGCGGTCAAGGGGATCGCGAAAGGCCGTAAAATGGGCACCGGCCCCGGCGCCTCGCCGCAGGGCCAATTCGCCGCCGACGTCGAGATTCGCTATGCGCTCGGGCGCGGTCAGGCGGGCGTGTACACGTACTGCCAATTCGAGCATTTGCCGGAGTATCCGACGACCGCGCTCGGCGAAGCGCGCTTCTGCGCGAAACTGAACGAGTTCTTCGACTGGATGAGCGTGGCCCAAGACGCGCATCACTTTAAGCTCTACCCGAAGGAGCTGCGCGAGGGCGACAAATACGTCTACACCGTCACGCAGTCCGAGAATCCCGCGTTTGGCTGGTCGAGCACGACGAAGCACGTCGGCTTCTGGTGCCTCAACGCCTCGATGGAGTACATGAGCGGCGGCCCGACAAAGGTGGAATTTCAAGGCCATCGCGACACGAACCGCATCGCGGCGCCGTGCGTGTTGAATTACTGGCGGAGCAGCCATTACGGCGGCGCCGCGGTCGACGTCGCCGAAGGCGAGCACTGGCGGAAAACCATCGGGCCCTTCCTGCTTTACGTGAACGCCGCCGACGATCCGCAGGCGATGTTCGACGACGCGAAAGCGGAACAAAAGAAACAAGCGGCCAGCTGGCCGTACGATTGGGTCCGCGGCATCGATTATCCCGGGCGCGCCGAGCGCTCCACTGTCCGCGGCGAACTCCACGTTGACGATCCCCTCGCGCCCGCCGGCGTTCAGGTCGCAAATATTCGCGTGGGGCTTACCGCCGCCGCTTGGACTTCGCCGGCGCCGGCGGGATCGAACGGCGCGCCACGGCAGATCGACTGGCAGCAGGAGCCGGGCCGCTTCAGCGCAGGGTGCCGCGCAGCAGGGAATGCCCGGAGTGGGCGGCATTGCCGTCGTGCGGCTCGACGGAGATGTCGATGATCCGGTAGGCCGCGAGATCCAGGTTCGCCGGCA
>CBINOT010000066.1:0-26975 GCA_966252355.1 uncultured Opitutus sp.
CGTCGCGATTGGCGAATGGAAAGGCTGCCGTCGGTCGACCAAGCTGTACGTCGGCGGGGCGATCGCGCTGCTCCTCGGGGCGGTCGGCCTGATCAGCTACGGGAATTATTTGGCCTCGCTGCATGCCGCCGCATGATCGGCGGCAATTAACCGCGCGCCCGAACCATGCACCTCGTCGACACGCACCAGCACCTCTGGGATCTCGGCTGTTTCCCTTACACGTGGACGGCCAACATCCCCGCGCTGCACCGCAGCTTTCGGTACAGCGATTACGTGGCGGCCGCGAAAGACACGGGGATCGAAAAGACCGTGTTCATGGAATGCGACGTGGACGAGCCGCATGCGCTGGCCGAAGCGCGCAGCATCGAGGCGCTGGCGCCGAATACCTTGATCCGGGGCATCGTCGCCAGCGGACGGCCCGAGCGGGAAGGCTTTCGCACGCATCTTGAAGAACTCGCGAAGCTGACGCATATGCGCGGGATTCGCCGCGTGCTGCACACGCAACCCGATGCATTAGCCGAGAGCCCGCTTTTCGTGGAAAACGTGCGGCTCGTTGCCGAATTCGGCTTCACCTTCGATCTTTGCGTCCTTGCACGGCAACTGCCGCAGGCCATCGCGCTCGTGCGGGCGTGCCCGAACGTTTCATTCGTGCTCGATCACTGTGGCGTGCCCGACGTGAAAGGGCGCGCCTTCGAGCCGTGGCGAGCGCATATCGCCGAAATCGCGCGCGAACCGAACGTCGTCTGCAAGATCAGCGGGATCGTCGCTTATGCTGATCCGACCACGTGGACCGTCGCGGATCTGCGTCCATGGGTGGAGCACGCGATCGCAAGCTTCGGCTGGGACCGCGTCGTATGGGGCGGCGATTGGCCGGTGTGCACGTTGGCGGCGCCCCTGGCCCAATGGGTCGCCGCGACCAAGGAACTCACCGTCAGCGCGACCGAACAGCAACGCGCGGCCCTTTTCCACGCCAACGCCGAACGAATTTACCGTGTTTAGCCTCGCTCAAAAAAACGCGCTCGTCACCGGTGCCGGCTCCGGCATTGGCCAGGCGATCGCCCAGACTCTCGCGCAAGCCGGCGCAAAGGTATGGGTCGTCGACCGCGACGCTTCCGCCGGGAACGCGACGACTGCCGCGATCCGCGCCGCCGGCGGCAGCGCGGACTTCGTCGCCCTGGACGTTGCCGTCGAAGCCGACGCGCTTGCGCTGGCGCAGCGCCTTCCCCCGCTCGATGTGTTGGTCAACAACGCCGGCATCGGCCACGTTGGTAATTTGCTCGGCACGGCCGCCGCGGACCTCGATCGGCTGTACGCGGTCAACGTCCGCGGGCCGTTCAATCTCTGCAAGGCCTTCGTGCCCGCGATGCTCGACCGTCGGCGCGGCTCGGTGATCAATCTCGCGTCGATCGGCGGCGTGGTCGCCGTCCGCGACCGGCTGGCCTACACGATCACGAAGCACGCCGTCGTCGGCCTGACACGCGCGTTGACGCTCGACCACTCCAACACCGGCGTGCGCTTCAATGCGATCTGCCCCGGGCGGGTGGAAACGCCGTTCGTCAAGGCGCGCATCGCGGAATACCCAAATCCGGAGCAAGCGTACCGCGACATGGCCGCGACCCAGCTCAACGGACGCATGGCGCGCCCCGACGAAATTGCCGCCGCGGCACTGTACTTAGCAAGTGATGAAGCGGCGATGGTCACCGGCTCGTGCCTGATGATCGACGGCGGGTGGAGCGCCGGAAAGTAGCAGCGTCGCAGATCCGGGCCGGCGGGATTGACAGAACGTTTAAGGGGCGTCGCGTATTTCGACTCGCGCGCGAGGCAACATTCCATTTCGTCGCGGCCATGGTTTTCGCTCTCAGCCAACGTCCGGGTTGTCTTCAATGGGCGTCGCTATTGCTCATAGGGGCGACGCTCGTTGCCGTTCCCTCGGTCGATGCAGCAAAAGCGCGCCCTTCGCGTAAAAGCGAGGCCAGCCAGACCCCGGTTTATAAGGGTGCGATCGTCATCGATGCGGCGACTGGGCGGGTCTTGTTCGAAGATCACGCCGACGAGATCAGTCCACCGGCCAGCATGACGAAGCTCATGACGTTTGCCGTGCTTTCGGACAAACTGGCAAGCCACGATATTACCTTGGACATGCCGGTGAAGATCGATGCGTCGGACGCTGGAATCGGCGGCACCCAGGTGTATCTCGATCCGCGCGAAACGTTTCCCGTCGAGGATCTGATTTATGCGATGATGATACAGTCGGCCAACGACGCGGCGCACGCGCTTGCACGGGTGGCCGCCGGATCCACCGAAGCTTTCGTCGAACTGATGAACGCCAAGGCGCGCGAAATAGGAATGACGCACACGACCTTCCGTTCACCCCATGGCTTGCCGCCGGCAACGCGCCACTTGGCCGATGGCGATCTTACGACGCCGCGCGACTTTGCGGTCCTTGCCCGGTATCTTCTGCTGCATACCGACGTGCTGAAATATTCCGCCGTGAAAGAGCGCGACTTCGCTCCACAACGTTCCAAGGGCCCGATCCAAATGATCAATCACAACAAGCTGCTGGGCACGGTCAGCGGCGTGGATGGCCTGAAAACAGGATACACCGAAGGAGCAGGTTACTGCTTGAGCGCAACAGCCGAGAGAAATGGCCGACGCGTGATCGCGGTCGTAATGGGTTCGTTTGGACCCGGCGGGCAAAAAGATCTCGGCAAAGCGCGCGACCTGAAAACCACCGACTTGATCGAACGGGGCTTCGCCGCCCTTCCCCCCGGCACCTCAAACTTCGCCGCCGAGCGGGCCAAATACGCCAAACCCGCCGTGATTCCGATCGACGGGCCCGTCACCGCCGCCCCGAACTCAGCGCCCACTGGCGCCAAGGCGGCGGAGAACACCGAGGCGCCCACGGTCAAGTTTTCGCTTCCCCGGCGCTAAACAGGGGCTACACGGCGGGGGGGAGAACCAAGCTCGATCGCGGCCGGACCGAAAAATTGCGTGTAATTCGGTAAAAATCCTGCCTTACTCCGCCCATGAATTCCATGGATGGAGTCAATCAGGGAGGGAGGATCGAACCCGAATTGCGACGGGATCCCGCGAGCGCTGGCGAGGCCAGAAAGCTCCCCAAGACGGCCGAAGAGTATGTAATGATCGAAAATCGCCTCGCGGCGCAGCGGGAGAAACCGAAACCCGGTCCGCAGCTCGATTCGATCTTCGACCAACTTCGCGGCCGGTTGCCGAAGTGATTTGCGTGCGAGCGTCGGGTCCGACGCCGTCAACCGCATAGGCCAAAGCCATGCCGGCGAAACCGCTTTTCGGCAACCCCAAGCCCGTCATCGGCATGATTCATCTGGGCGCCCTTCCCGGGACGCCCATGCACGCGCGAAGCCTACGCGTGATCGAGCAAGAGGCGATCCGCGAAGCGACCATTTACCGCAATGCCGGCGTGCACGGTATCGTCATCGAAAACATGCACGACACGCCTTATCTCCGCGGTACGGTCGGCCCCGAGATTGTCGCTGCGATGACCGTGATCGCCCGCGCGGTGAAAGACGCGGTCCGATTGACTTGCGGCGTGCAAGTTCTCGCCGGCGCCAATCGCGAGGCGGTCGCCGTGGCGCTCGCTGCGGGCTTGGATTTCATCCGCGCCGAAGGTTACTCGTTTGCGCACGTGGCCGACGAAGGGTTCGTCGATTCTTCCGCCGCGGAGCTGCTGCGTTACCGGCGGACGATCGGAGCGGAGCACGTCGCGGTGTGGGCCGACATCAAGAAAAAGCATAGCTCGCACGCGATCACCGCCGACATCAGTTTGGCCGAGACGGCCCGCGCCGTGGAGTTCATGCGCGGCGACGGGATTATCGTCACTGGCGCCGCCACCGGCGAAGCGCCGAAGCCAGAGGATGTCCGTTCCGCCAAAGCGGCCACGCATCTTCCGGTCTTTCTTGGTTCGGGCGTGACCGCGGCCAATCTCCGCAAGTTTTTCGCCTATGCCGACGGGTTTATTGTCGGCTCGGAATTCAAAGCCGACGGCCATTGGGCGCGCGCCGTCGATCCGCGACGCGTGGAACGTTTCCTGCGTGCCTATCGCGCCTGCGCGGCGTGAATGCGGCGGCGGCGCGTTCGTGGACGCCGAGTGGAAAGCAAAGAGCCGGGGTCCAGGGACCCCAGCCAAAAGAATAAAGCGCCCGAGCGATCGGGCGCCGTAGGTGGTGAATTGTTTAGCGGCTCTGGGTCGTGGACGATGTCGAGGCGCCGGACGAGTTGCTCATGTTGCTGCCCGAGGCACTGCCTGCAGCGGTACCGGACGCACTGCCCGACGCGCTGCCGGAGATGGAGCTCGAGCTCGAATCTGCCGGCGTGGACGAGGTCGCACCGGTCGAGGTAGTCGAACTGGTGCTCGTGCCAACCGTGCTATCCGTCGAGCTTGTCGAATTATAACGGTCGGAGTTGCTGCGAGTGGCCTTGTTGCAACCACCAAATCCGAGCGCGAGGGAGGCGATGGCGGCGGCAACGGCTAATGTGATCTTCTGTGTCTTCATAGGTTGATTCCAGGTTACGTTGATATGTCGAGCTGCCCGGCGTCTGGCGGCGATTGCCCCGCGCTCCGTGAGAAGCCGGCGGTTGTCCACCGCGCAGAGCAGCTTTCGTTGGCCTTCGCGGTGACGAAGCCACCGTTCAGACGGCGCCTAGAGTAGCGTGCGCGCGCCCGGAGTGTCGCGGGACTCGACCGGTTTTGCGTATGGGAAACCTCGGGGAATGCGGCGTGGTAAAAACGCCCGAGGAACAAAAGGCGAAAGCGAAGCACGAACGCGGCGCATGCCCCGCAAAGGCGCGCGGGCCGGCATGAAACGCGCGTTGCGCCGGCACCGCCGCGCCGGAATTTTTGTTTGCGCTCGGTCCGGCAACCGCGTTTTCCCTTTTCGGCAACAGGGGTTCTCGGACTCAGGTTGCCATTCGCAACCATGTCCTTGCTTCCTTTTTCCAGCCAACTGATCGCGGACGTTGGCATCTCCTTCGGCGACGAAGGCAAAGGCCGGCTCATCCCTGAGGTGGCCGACGAATTGCGCGGCACCAGCGCGCCCGTTTCGGTCGTGCTAAAAGTCAACGGCGGCGCGAATTCGGGCCATACCGCGGGCGGCATCAAGTTGAACCTGCTTCCGGCCGGCGTCGTCGTGCGGGACGCGGCGCATCTGTGCGTCGGCAGCGGCGTGGTGGCCGATCCACGAAAGATTTGGTGGGAAACGCGGCCGCTGGAGAAAAAGGGCCATGCCATCCTTTCGCGGCTGTTGATCGACGAACGCGCGCTCGTTTCGGATCTTACGCATCGGCTGCTCGATCTCGCCTGGGAAGACTATCGCGTCAACGTCCTCGCCGAAGAACCGCGAGGCTCGACCGGCCGCGGCATCACGCCCGCGTATCTCGACGAGGTGGGCCAGCAGCAGATCACGTATTCGGATTTCCTCGCGGGCCCAAATTTCTTCGCGCGCAAGCTCGCGGCCCGCGCCGACCGCGCCTGTCGCACGATTCAACATGTTTGCCGCGTGACGGAAGCGAACTGGAATGCCTTCTTCGAGAAGCTCACGGCCGCCGAACAACGTGCGAACGCCGAGGCCATCGAGTTGGGCGTCTTCGGCCAGGAGGAATTCGACTTCACCCGGTTCCGCGGCGCGGCGCCCTTCACGCTGAACCTCGACGCCCTGACGCAAACCTATTGGACCGCCGGCACCGCGCTGGCGAAAAACATCGGCGAGGTGCGCGAGCTGATCCTGCGGGAGCTGCGCGCAGGACGCACCGTCATCGGCGAGTTCGGCCAGGCATACTGGCTCGACAAGCGCCACGGCTATTCGCCGAACGTCACCGCGTCGCACACGTTCACGCCCGAGTTTTTCGAAAGCGCCGGCGTGCCCGTCCAACGCATTCACACCTTCGGCGTGGCCAAGGCCTACGATACGAAGGTCGGCACGCATACGTTCATCACGCAGATGGACGACGCCCATCCCCTGGCGACGAAGCTGAAGCAAATCGAGTTTGGCTCCACCACGGGCCGCCAACGCATGGTCGGCTGGTACGACGCGGTGGAAAAAGGCGACGCCCTGCGCTATGGCGGTTTTCAAGACGTCATGATCAACAAGCTCGACGCCTTGACCCACTCCGGCGAATGGCGCGGCGAACTCCTGGTCTGCACGGCCTACGCGGCGCCCGACGGCCGGCGTTATGCGCACGTACCGCGCAACGAAGCAGTGCGGAAAACCTTGCAACCGGTGTATTCGAAGTACCCCGGTTGGACCGAGGACCTTTCCCAGGTGCGGCACTTCGCCCAGTTGCCGCGCAATGCGCAGCGATACGTGGGCGCAATGATGAAAAGCTTGCTCGACGTCGCCTTCGCCGGCGAGACCTGGCCATCGGCCGACAAGCTGCCGAACCTGCGCTACCTCGGCGTCGGCCCGAATCCCTCCCAAATCATCAAGGATGTGCCCGCCACGGCGGAATTGGTGAAGTTGGCTTAAGCACGGCGGCAGCCGGACCACAGCGACGCAAGAGGCCGCCCAGCCGAAACGTAGACGGTCGGCTGAGCGGTACTGCGACGCGCGGCCTTCAGGGCTGCAGGGGCTCCTGCGGACCATCCGTGCGCTACACCGATTCCCGAGGGGATCTCGCGCCGCTCGGTCCGACGCCGGGGATCACTGCGCTTTTCTCGATTGGCGTACGCTTATTAGGGGTGTCACCCCATGGAGATCGCAACCGGATCGCCGGGGAGCAAGGCATGCATACAATCTCGCAAACCACGCGCTAGCGGGGAGCCGCTTTGTGCCGAAGTCCTCCCCCGAATGACTCGCCGGCGACGTAATTTGGCACGCAGCCATAGCGCACCCTGCACGGATGCGCCGGCGCTCAACTCTGCCGCATTGCAACGCCGGATACACGCCGCATGAAAGCTTGGACCATTGGCAAACGGATCACCGCCGGCATCGGCGTTCTCGTCCTCATTACCTTCGCGCTCGGCGCGTATTCGATCCATCACGTGCGCGAAATCCGCGACGATGCGAACACCATCACGACGGACTGCCTCCCGGGCGTCTATCTGATCTGCAAAATCGATGCCGCGCTGAAGTCCTCGGAACTAGAGGTGCGCGAGCACATTCTTAACACCGACGCGGCGGAAATGCAGGCCAACGAAAAGGCGATCGCCGACATGTCGAGCGCCGCCACGCGCGCATACGAAGCCTACGAAAAAACGATCACCGCAATGAAGACCGGGAACTGTTCGAGAAGCTCAAAGCCGCCCAACCGCGCTACCTCAGCGCGCGCGATGCAGTCATCGCTCTCAGCCGCGCCGGCAAGAAAGCCGAGGCGCTGGCGATGCTCAAATCGCAGCTCGAACCGGCGTATCTCGCTTACGCGAAAGCCGTGGACGAAGAGGTGGAGTTCAACAAGCGCAACAGCGATGTGATGGCGGGGGAGATCACGCAGAGCACCCACGACGCCACCGTCGGCATCACCGGAGGCGCAATGTTGGGGGCGGCCTTGGGCCTCGCGGCCGCATTCATTCTCATTCGCGGCATCAATCGCGTCCTGCGTCGCGTCGTCGCTTCGGTCCATGACGGCGCCGCCCAAGTTGCGTCCGCAGCCAGCCAAGTATCCGGGGGCAGCCAGTCGCTGGCCGAAGGCTCGAGCGAACAAGCGGCGGCGGTCGAGGAGACGAGCGCCTCGCTGGAAGAGATGGCTTCGATGACGAAGAGCAACACCGAGCACGCGGTGCGGGCCAACGAGCTTGCCCAACGCACGCGAACGTCGGCGGACGCGGGCGCGGCGCAAATGGACGACATGCGGCGCGCGATGGACGGAATCAAGGCGTCGTCGAACGCGATCGAAAAGATCGTCAACACGATCGAAGAAATCGCCTTTCAGACCAACATCCTGGCGTTGAATGCGGCGGTGGAAGCTGCGCGTGCCGGCGAAGCCGGACTGGGCTTCGCCGTCGTCGCGGACGAAGTCCGAAACTTGGCGCAGCGGGCGGCCGGAGCCGCGCAGGAAACGGCGGCCAAAATCAGCGACGCCGTGCAAAAGAGCGAATACGGTGTCTCGATTTCCGCTAATGTGGCGAAAGCGCTCGGCGACATCGTTGAGAACGCGCGGCAAGTCGACGCGATCGTCGCGGAAATCGCCACGGCGTCGCGGGAGCAAAGCCAGGGCATCGCCCAGGTGAACGGCGCGCTTGGGCAGATGGACAAAGTCACGCAATCCACGGCGAGCACGGCCGAAGAGAATGCCGCCGCCGCCGAGGAATTGAATGCCCAGGCTGCCGCGATGCAGGAAGCGATCGCCGAGCTGCGTGCGCTGGTCGAAGGCAAATTCGTCGCCGGTTCCGTGACCAGCTCTGCCGGAACAGCGCCCGCCCGTTCGAAGAACCGGGTCCCCGACCTGCCGCATCCTCGCGCGAGTGCCATGGAGACTGCCGGCAAAACGCGGATCGTCGCACGGCGCGCCGCGAAGGTCGATTTCAGCGACTTCGAAGACATTGTGACGGCCGACGAGAACAGTCGAAATGGAAATGGCGCGCATGGCGGCAATGGCGCGCCCCGTGCAAACGGCGCCAACGGATCAAATGGCATCCATCGAGCGAATGGATCGACCTCCTGGTCACTGAACGGCGTGGCGGCGGGCACAAACGGTAGCCGGATGTAGCCAGCCTCGCGCGGCCGGCGGGCATTTCCGCTTGGCGGATCCTCGCCGGCACTCGATTCTGCGGCTCGATGAGCCGCCCGATGTGCTACCGTTGTTTCTGGCCCCAGCCGCTGTGTTGGTGCGGCGCCATCGTGCCGATGACGACACGCACCCGTTTCGTGTTCCTGATGCATCCGAAGGAATACAAGCAGGAGAAAGCCGCCACGGGTCGTCTCACGCATCTTTGCCTCGCAACGAGCGAGATTCAGGTCGGCATCGAATGCGACCAAAACGAACGCGTGCAAGAACTCATCGCGGACGCCGGAAGCTTCCCCGTCTTGCTGTATCCCGGAAAGGAAGCCGTGAATCTTTCGACGACGGACGCAGCGCCGGAACGCTTTGCCCGGTTTCGTGCGCAGCTCGGAGGGCGTCAGCTCGTCGTCTTCATTCTCGACGCCACGTGGGCGCTCGGCCGCAAAATGCTCAAGCTCAGTCCGAGCCTGCAACGGCTGCCGCGGATCATGTTCACGCCGGCGGCACCAAGCCGATTCGTCATCAAGCAACAGCCGGCGGCGGGGTGCCTGTCGACGCTCGAAGCGGTCCATGAGTTGCTGATCGCGCTCGAGCGCACCGGTCTCGACGCGTATCCGTTGCCGGAGCAGCTGCTGACCTTGTTTGGCCGGATGCAGGACTTCCAGATACGTTGCGCCGCCGATCCCACGCGCGGTGGGTATCGTCGCCATGAGTACCGTGCTCCCGGCGAGCGGAAACCTTTTCGCGGCCAGAGTGCGGTGCGCCACGCGCGCATGTTTCAGGCGCCCTCGTAGCCATGGCCATTCCTTCGCGGCGCCTGGTGGATCGCGCGAGCGGTAGCGGAAACCGTGAGGTTTTCGAAGCGTTCGAGGCGCGAACGGACGAAAAGCTCACGCCTTCCGCTACGACCACCGTGCATTTGGCGACCGCCTGGTCCGCGATCCGTTGTAGCTGGAATCCCAGACCGGGCCCGCGATCAAAGACGCGAGTACACGGAGCCGCCGTCAATTCGCAGCTCGTGGCGAGTTGCAGGCCGCGGATTCACCGTTAGCTGTGCGGGGCATGCAACGGGCAGCGACCATCGAGCTAGCATCGACCTCCGAGGCGGCGGATATCCGCCGTTATTTGCCCTGGCTCGTCGCGGTCGCGCTGTTCATGGAGAACCTCGACGCGACGATCGTGAATACCGCCGTCCCGACCATGTCGGCGAGTCTCGGCGTGGCGCCGCTCAGCCTGAAGGCAGTGCTGACCAGCTACACGCTCAGTCTGGCCGTCTTCATTCCGATCAGCGGGTGGGCGGCGGATCGGTTCGGTACGCTGAAGGTCTTCCGCTGGGCAGTGAGTCTGTTCCTGCTGGGATCGCTGCTGTGCGGGCTGGCGTTCAACATTCATTTTCTCGTCACGGCGCGAATCATCCAGGGCATCGGCGGAGCCATGATGACGCCGGTGGGACGGCTCGCGCTGCTCCGGACATTCCCGCGTTCCGAACTACTACGCACGATGAATTACGTGATCATCCCCGCGATGATCGGCCCGTTGCTCGGCCCGTTCACCGGCGGGCTCATCGTCCATTTCTTCCCCTGGCGGGTGATTTTCTTCCTCAACGTCCCGCTCGCGCTAGTCGGGCTGTGGATGATCGGTCGTTACATGCCGGATTATCGCGACGAAAGCGCGCCACGGCTGGACCGCGTCGGTTTCGTGCTCTTCGGCAGCGGCATCGCGCTTTTGTCCTACGTGCTCGAAGTGTTCGGCGAGCACACGCTGGGCTATGGACCGATGGCCTTTCTGCTCGTGCTTGCGCTCGTCCTCCTCGGCGCCTATGGCTGGCATGAGCGTCATACGGCCCTGCCGGTGCTCGAGCTCGCGCTGTTTAGGATTCGCACGTTTCGCTTGTCGGTCGTCGGCGGCTTCGTGACGCGAATCGGATTCGGCGGCATGCCATTCCTGCTCCCGCTGCTGTACCAAATCGGGCTCGGCTATCCGGCATGGCAGGCCGGCTTGCTTACGATGCCGCAAGCCGCGGCGGCGATGGGCATGAAGATCATCAGCCGGCCCGTGCTCGCCCGCTTCGGCCACCGCACGATTCTGATCGGGAACACGGTTTTGCTGGGCCTCACGATGATGATGTTCACGCAAATCGATCCGGGGGCCCCGTATTGGCACATTCTCCTGCTCAGCTTGGCGCAGGGATTTTTCGCTTCGCTGCAGTTCACGAGCATGAACTCGCTGGTTTACGCGGACGTGTCCGATCGCGACGCGAGCAAAGCGAGCAGCATCTCGAGCACCGCTCAGCAATTGTCGCTGAGCTTCGGCGTCGCCATCGGCTCCCTCCTGGCGGGATGGTTTCTGGGACACGTCGACCAGACCAACGCCGCGGAGACGGTTCCGGCGCTGCACAAAGCATTCTTCACGATGGGTGCGATCACCGTGGTGTCCTCGCTGACCTTCTGGGGCCTCGATCCGAACGACGGCAACAACGTCAGCAATCGCACGCCACGCCCGCCGCCGCGCGATCAGATTCGGGCCGACGGCCGAGCGTATATTTGAGCGATCGAGCACCGGACGCGGACCTCGAGATAACCCAGAACCTCCCCGAATTTCGCGAATCGACGCGAATCGGCCTGAAGGCGTTCCGCCCAGGCTCATCAGAATTCGCGGACGACCGGTTTGCCCTCGAGCCAGGCGACCATGTTCAGGACGAGAAAATTCCAATTTTGGAAACCAGCATTCAACACGGGCTCCCCGCTGTCCGGCAGATAGTACTCGTGCAGCGCGCCGAAGCGCTCGAAGTCGCGCCCGAAGAGGCGCACCGTTTTTTCGGCGAGCTCGCGCGCGTCGTCCTTGAAGCCGTAGTCGACGAGTCCCCGCCAAACCAGGTAGTTGGAGACGCCCCAGATCGGACCGGTCCATAGCGACGGATTTCCCGAGGCGCGGACGTTGTACATTTTCTCCAGCTTCGACAGCGTGCGCACGCCGTACGGCGCATTGAAGGTGCGCGTGTCCCGATACCGCTCGACCATTCGTTTCGCCTGCTCGGGCGTCGCTAGTCCGGCCCATAGCGGCAAGAAACCGGACCACACATCCAGGCGCTGAATGAGACAATCGTAGTCGCGCGGCTGGCCGGCATGCAGTGGCAGTTTCGGATCGGCGCTGAAGGGCCGGCCGTCGTACGGCAGCAAGTTGAGATCGACGCTGTAGAAGAAGCCGTCGCGCTCATCCCAGCAATGGCGCTGGATCGCGTCCTTCAGTTCGTCGGCGTCACGTTGGTATTCGACAGCGATCTCGTCGAGATGCAGACAGCGACACAGGTACACGAGCGCGGAAAGCTCCTTGTACATCATGCAATTCAGGTAAATCGAACCGGAGCTTTTCGACGGACGCATGAAGGTCGCGGGATCGTTGTCCACGCCGATCGCCTCATCGTTGTTCCAGAAATACAGGCCCGTCGCTTTGTGGCGTTGGTGATTCTTGTACTTGTTCACGAACGCTTGGAGGAAGAACAGCTTTTCGCGGAGCCACTCCGCGTCGCCGTTGTTCAAGCGCACGAGAAACGCGGCGTGCTGGGCGAGGCACGGCTTGTGCATGTTGACCTCGTAGATATTGAGGTCGGCCTTCAGGGTTTTGCGGTCGGGCGAATTCCGTTTCAACAGGATCGGGACCCAGCCATCCATCCCGCCGTAATTCAGAAAATTGAGCACGCAGCCCTGCTCGTAGGCGAACGCCTTGGACTGCTCCTCGGGCGTGCCGCGTTCGGTCAGGATCTGACGGAGCGCCACGTCGCTGAGCCATGAGTCCCAGTCCCAGAGGACGTCCGCGTACTGCTTGCTGCCCGGCGTAAGAAACGGCGCCGCGAAAGCGCCGCCTTTTTCGCGCATCATCCCCGCGTAATCGCGGTAAATGTGCTCGCGCACAATCGGCACGTAATGCGCAACCGTCGGCTCCGCCTCGGTGGCGCGTCCGATGGAGGCAAGGATGAGAACACCGAGTAGCGAGAAAAGACGCTTCATGGGACCGCGTGGGTTGCGCCGACAGCAACGCAGCCGAATGAAGGTGTCAGCCCTGAAGTGCGCTCGGACATCAGAGACGACGACAGGGCTCCAGACCCAATTTACAAGAGCTCGCCAAGCGCACCGAGAATCTGTCGTCCCTGGTCTTTCTCTTGCCCTGTCACTTATGGTCCCAAGGCAAGTGCACGTCCAAGCGCGCGTGCTTCCAGACTTCGAAGACCTCGAACATTTTTCCGGGATTCAACACGCCGCGCGGATCGAGCGCGTCCTTCACCGCTTTCATCGCGCGCACCTGCGCCGGCGAATGCTGGATCCGCAAAAAGGGCGTTTTGGCGAGACCGATGCCGTGTTCGCCGGAGATCGAACCTTCCATCGCCACGACGGTTTCCATCAAGCGCCGCACCGTTTTCTCGGCGACGCGGCATTCCGCCGGCACGGCTTTGTGATACATGATGTTGACGTGTAGATTGCCATCGGCGAGGTGGCCGAAGGTTGGGATATGCAGCCCGGACTCGCGCTTCAAACGGGTGAGAAACTGCGCGAACTTCACGTAGTTCTTCATCGGAACGACAATGTCTTCGTTCAGCTTGGCATCGCCGAGTTCGAACATCGCGCCGGAGCATTTGCGCCGCACGGCCCAGAGCTGCTCGGCTTCGTCGCGGTTCTTCGCCGCGCGAAACGCCGCGGCCTGCGTTTTCGCCCACGCGAGAACCGTTGCCCGTTGATCCGCGACGTCGGCGGCCGAGCCAGTCAGCTCCAACAAGATTACCGGCCGACCGGCCTGACCGGCGAAGATGTCGCGCCCGGTGGCGCGCTCGGCGCAGAGCACGCTTTCGCGATCGAGAAACTCGCAGATGGCCGGCTGCACGCGCGCCCGAAACAGCGCGAGCGCGGCCCGCAACGCGGTCGTCTCGTCGCGGAACGAGGTCAGGAGCGTCCAGCGCTCGGGCGGAGCCGGGATCAGTTTCAACACCGCGCCCGTGATGACGCCGAGCATCCCCTCGCTGCCGATCCAGAGATCGCGCAGATTGAAGCCGGCGGAAAATTTCTTCGTGGCGGTCCCCCATTCGACGAACTCGCCCGTCGGCAGAAAACCGCGGAGCGCGACGACAAAATCGCGCGTCACGCCGTATTTGCCACCGTGCATGCCACCGGCGTTGCACGCGATGTTTCCACCGATGGTGCAGTATTCCTTCGAGGAAGGATCGGGCGGGTAGAACCAGCCTTTTGCCGCCGCGGCGCGTTGGATGTCGGCCACCTTGGCGCCGGCTTCAACGCGTGCCATACCCGCTTCGTCGTCGATGGCGATCTTCGCCAACGCCAGCGTATCGAGCACCCAGCCGCCTTGGATCGGCGTTGCAGCGCCGGTGAGCGTCGTGCCACGGCCGCGCGTCGTCACCGGGACGCGGTGCTTGTTCGCGAGTTCGAGCACGACGCCGACTTGCGCCTCGCGCGTGACCTTCACGACCGCAACCGGCCGAAACGGGATCTTCGCGCTGTCGAACGAAGCCTCGCGTAAGGCATCGCCGTCGGTGCGGACGACCTGAGCGCCGAGCTTCCGTTTCAACTGAGCGGTGGCGGCCGAGAAGAGTTTCATGCAATGGCCACAGTTAGGGCGGCTGTCGCGAGTCGCCAATGTTTTTGGCGTCACGAAGCATGCACTTTGAACCTTTTTATGCGTCCGGCATTCCATTGAACACACGCCGTCGTGCCTATCCCCGCCAAAGAACTCGTAGACGCCGCTCGCCGCCATGCGCCTCATGCCTGGAATACCTTGCTCAAGCAGCATCAGCTGCCGCTTTTCACCTACGTGGCCGAGCTTCTGCGCGACGACGCCGCCGCGCACGACGTCGTGCAGGAAACGTTCGCCGCGGCGGTACGACACATCGCGTCGCTGCGCAACGACGACCGATTTGGACCCTGGCTCTTCGGCATCGCGCACCAGAAATGCGTGCAACGCTGGCGTCGCAGCCAACGCGATAACGACGTCTTCGCCGCGCCGACGACCGACGACGACGCGCCAGCAGACTGGCCGGACACCGACATGCCCGATCCGCGCGATACGCTCCTTCGTCGCGAGGATGCCGAAGATTTCTTCGCCCTCGTCGAGACCTTGCCCATCGCCCAGCGCTCCGCCCTCCTGCTTCACGTCTTGGAAGACTTCTCATTGGAGGAGATCGCACGCATCGGTGAGGTGCCCATCGGCACCGTCAAATCTCGCTTGCATCACGCCAAGCGCGCGCTGCGCGAAAAACTGGAGGCACGACGATGAGCGAACCTGACCAGCGGCTGCGGGATCTTCTGCTCGCGCGTCACCGCACCGCCGAGGCCCAGCTCGACGCGGCTCGACGCGAGATCGTCGATGGGATCGGCGCGACGCGCGACTATTCATGGAGCGAACTCCTGCGGGCGCTCTTTGGCCCGCAGCGCACTCTTTGGCTCGCCCTCGCGACCGTGTGGCTCGCGCTGGCGGCGATCCGTTTCTCGGTTAGGCCAACGTCGAACGCCTCCGCGTCCCCTTCCCTGCCACCCGCGGCCATCGCCGTCTGGCTAGCTCAACATCATTCGCATGAAACTCTCGCTCACCTTGATCGCCTGGACTAGGCGGCTTCTGCTCACGCTCGCTTCCCTGGCGACGCTCGTTGTTCTTCTACTTTGTATCGAAAGCTGGCGCGGCAATCGCGCGTGGAAGACGGTCGTCAGCGAAATGGAAGCGCGCGGCATTTCGCTCACTCTCGACGCGACGCGTTCGCCGCCTGTGCCTGATGCGGAGAATTTCTTCCAGGCGCCGGGAGTAGCCGAGTTGCTGCTGCAGCAACCGCCGACCGGCAAGGCACAACGCTCGCCTACGCAGCGTGTGCTACTACCGGAAAGCTTGCGCACGGCCCTCGTTGCGGCCGATGCATTGGAGGTCTCAAAGCCGCTCGACCCAGACGCGATTCGTGATCGCCTGATCCGACACGGCCTGCTCGGACGCACAGCAGAACCCGCGGTCGCAGCCATCCTCACGGTCATCGAACCTGCAAATACCGCGCTAACGGCCCTGCAAAAGGCCGCCCGCGAACGGACGCAAGCGGCCGCTCCGGCACGCACGTTGCGCGAATTCTCGTCGATGGCTGCCGGGGCAACGTTCGATCTCAGCAAGATCTTGGCGCTACGGGCGCGGCTCGAGCTCGCCGCGGGGAAGTTCGATGCGGCCTTTGAGGACACGCGTACGCTGCTACAGTTGGCAAATCGAGTATCTATCAGCCAGCCATCGACGCTGCTGCAGCTACTCGTGGCCACTGCAATTTCCGGTCAGGCCGTGACGGTGATCACGGAGGCCCTGCCGATCGCCTCCTGGGACGCCAAGCAACTCGCTATACTGCGGCAGGACATGGCCGAGACCAAATGGACCTCGGCGATGGCCAACTGCCTGCACAGCGAACTGGCGATCACTTTGGCCGTGATCGAGGCGACGCCTACTTCGGAACTCAAAGAAATGGCCGTTAAACGAGCCCGATTGCTCGATGTTCCAGGCTGGCGGCAGCAAAACAAGGCGACGATCGCTCGCTTGGGAGAACTTTGGCTTGCGACGATCGACGTCAGTGGCGACCGGTTGAATCATCAGAGCCTGGAACGCATGCGTGAAGTCGAACGCCAGCTCAGCCGGTCCTCGAGTCCGTACGGGATGATCGCGCGCCTGTACGATGCGCGACTCAGCTCCGTGGTCGTTAATTTCGCGCACGATAACGACACGCTCCGCGAAGGCTTGGTCGCTCTAGCGGTGGAGCAATTTCGCCTGGAACATGGGAAATACCCGAGCGCGCTCGACGAGTTAGTCGCTGCCGGGTTGCTGCCGAGCGCGCCGAAAAGCGCGGTGAACAGCGAACCGATGCGACTCACGCTGCTCGACGGTGGCGGGTTCGAGCTCTCGATTGCCGCGCCCGACGACAAGCGCAAACCATTGCGAGTGGCAGCCACCAGGCCCCACGATCAGGTCGCTGGATAAGCCCGGTAGCGAAGGCGGCCGCCATCGGCGGGGCAGCCCAATAGGAGGAAGGCGAAAGCTGCAACTTTCGCCTTTCTTCGCGCGGACACGTGTGCGAGAAACGACCCTTCCATCTGCCATGACCAAGATCCTCCTCACGACGACCTCGTTCCAAGACACGCCGGGCGAGCATCATAAGCTCCTCGCCGAAACCGGGTGGGAAGTCATCACTGCCCGCGGCCCGTTGAACGAGGCCGACACCTTAGCGCTCGTCGGCGATGTCGACGGCTACATTTGCGGTGACGACATGATCACGCGCAAAGTGCTGGAGAAGGCGCGGCCGAAGCTGAAGGTGCTGTCGAAGTACGGCATCGGCGTCGACAAGATCGACGTGAAATCCTGCACCGAATTCGGCATCCCGCTGCTCTTCACGCCCGGCGTGAATCATACGACGGTCGCCGAGCACACCTTCCTGCTGCTGCTCGCGCTCGAGAAGAACTTTCTCTTCCACACCGACTCCACCCGCTCCGGCGGCTGGAAGCGCAAGACCGGCCATGAACTGCTCGACAAGACGATCGGCATCGTCGGCCTCGGCCGCATCGGCAAGGAAGTCGCAATCCGGGCCAATGCCTTTGGCATGAAGCCGGTCGGCTTCGACGTGTACTGGGACGAGAAGTTCGCCGCCGCGCACAATGTGAAGCGCGCGAACTCGCTCGAGGAAATCTTCGCGATGTCCGACTACCTGTCGTTGCACACGAACCTCACGCCCGAGACGCGCGACATGATCAACGCGAAGACGATCGCGAAGATGAAGAAGGGCGTGCTGATCCTCAACTGCGCCCGCGGCGAAATCGTGCACACGTCCGATATGGTCGAAGCGCTGAAGTCCGGCCAAGTGGGCGGCTACGGCACCGATGTGCTCGATGTCGAACCGCCCGCGGCCGATCACCCGTTGCTCAAGCTACCGAACGTCGTGTGCACGCCGCATATCGGCTCCCGCACGCACGAGAGCGTGCAGCGCCAAGCGACCGCCGCGGTCACCAATTTGATTCGCGCCATGCGTGGCGAAAAACCGTTGGCGCAGGTGAATCCTGAAGTGCCCGTCAAAAAGGTGGTCTGATTCGAACTACAAACCAGGTCACGGAGTTCACAGAACTCGGACACAGAG
This sequence comes from uncultured Opitutus sp., assembly GCA_966252355.1. GTDB lineage: Bacteria > Verrucomicrobiota > Verrucomicrobiia > Opitutales > Opitutaceae > ER46. The sequence goes on from CBINOT010000066.1 coordinate 17,837, forward strand.
TGCACAGAGAGTTTTCTTCCTCGGCATTTTCCGCTGTGTGCTCTGTGTCTGAGCTCAGTGTCCTCTGTGACCCAAATTAATTCACCGTCCCATGTCCGAAACATTCTACGTCGTACCCGAAGCGCAGCATAACGCGCTCGTCGAAGCCGCCTACAAAAAGCGCGGCTACTCCAGCCAAGAGGCCGCCGCCGGTGCCCGTTTCTGCGCCGAAGCCACGCGTCATGGCATTCGCACGCACAACGGCCTCAAAGCCCTCCACCTCGATCACCTCTTCGGTTCCGGCGCCGGCGGCTGCAAGCCGAAGGCGAAGATCGAAAAGGTGAAGACGCGCTTTCGCGGCGCGCAGGTGTGGAACGCCAATCGCAAGCTCGGCCAAGCCACTGGCTACGCCGCGATCGAAGCCGCCATCAAGCTCGCCGACCGTTACGGCGTGGGCATGGTCTCGGTCGACAACGCGTTCCACTACCTCTGGGGCGGCGGCTACGTGATGGATGCCGCCCGTCGCGGCTACATCGCTTACACGAACTGCACCGCGGCGCTGGCCGAGGTCGTGCCTTTCGGCGGCAAATATCCGACGCTCGGCACGAATCCGCACTCGTGGGGCTTCCCGACCACGTCGGCGATCGGTTATCCGATCGTGATCGATTGGGCCACGTCCGTCGTCGCCATGGGTCGCGTGCAACAGCTCGCGCGCGAGGGCAAACAGCTGCCGCCAAACGCCGCGGTGGACGAAACCGGCACCCCCACGACGGATCCGACGAAGGCGAAATACCTCCTTCCGTTCGGCGGACACAAAGGCTACGGCCTTTCGCTCCTGAACGAAATCGTCGGCGCCTTCATCGGCGGTTCGCTGCCGACGATCCGTAATCGCTGGACGCAGGTCCCGGAGGGCGAGAAAGGCACCTGCTGCTTCTTCTTCCAAGTCTGGCATCCTGACGCGATGAATGCCGGCGCGTTCGCGAAGGGCCGCAATCAGGCCGAGAACGTGAAAGCGGTGATCGCGGACATCCTCGGCCACGGCAACGAAGGCTGCATGCTGCCGGGGCAACCTGAAGCGCAGTCCGCCGCCCGCAGCGCGAAGAATGGCGGCTTGTTGTTCTCCGAAGCCGAAATCAACGCTTTCAACGAAATCGCCGCCGAAGTGCGCAAGCCAAAGTGGGATCTGGGTTCGTTCCAGGTCGCCGCCAGCTAAGTACGCTTTCTTTCCGCGCCGACTCCGCCGTCGAGTCGGCGCGGCCTTGCCCCCGACGCGGCCGTCAGGCCGCTTTCGTCCCCCGCCCCACTCTCCCCACACCTCCGACTGCTGCGAACGATGACCATGGCTTTTTGCGCTATGCACCGTATGGTCCCGGTGACATTCCACGCGAAAGCGCGTCCCCGTTCGGACCGTCTGAACGCTGCTCGGTCGCGCTCGGAAACGAGCGACGCAAACCTCGCGGCCCTTACGCTTCAAACGCGCGGCTTCTCGCGCCACCCTCCTTGCCTAACCTTCCCACTTCGCGCTCCCGCGATTTCATGAATTTGTTTCGTTCGCTCACCCCGCTGGTTTTGTCGATCGCCCTCGGCGGCCTCGTCCCGCTCCGCGCGGCGCCAATCGATCGCGAAGCGCTGGTTCGCCGCCATGCGGTACACGTGACTCGGGTCGATCCGGAGAGTCCGGCGAGCGTCGGGAACGGCGATTTCGCCTTCACCGTCGATGCGACGGGGCTGCAGACCTTCGAGAACGATTACTACGAAAACGGGATCCCGCTGGAGACTCTTTCGACATGGGCGTGGCATGCCTTTCCCAACGTCGAGCATGCCAAGATCGAGGATGCGATGATCAGCTACGATTTTCATGGCCGGAAGATCAAGTTCGCGGGGAATCAGAACAGCGTCGCCGGAAAATATTTTCGCGAGAATCCGCACCCGATCCCGCTCGGCCAAATCAGCCTGCTGTACCAGGGTCGGGTCGTGAGGCCTTCGGATCTGAGCAAAATCGATCAGACCCTCGACTTGTGGACCGGCACGGTCAGCAGCCGGTATACGATCGGCGGCGAGACCGTCGCGGTGGAAACCGTCGCCGATTCGAAACGAAGCTTGGTCGCGATTCGCTTCCGCTCCCCGTTGATCAAGTCCGGCGCCTTGGCGATACGCTTTCGCTTCCCCTACTCCTACAAGGAAGGCGGCCGCAACAAGCCGCCGCTGGTGTGGGACCAGCCGAAGCGGCATCAAACGACCATCGCCAATCAAACGGCGCAATCGGCGTTGCTCACGCGCACGCTCGACGAGAGCCATTACACCGTGGCGCTCGCCTGGGAACAGCCGGCCAAGTTTGCCGAGGCGGCCCCGCATGAATTTCATCTCACGCCGAGCGAGAGCGACACCTTGGCCGTGACGTGTGAGTTTGCGCCCACCGCGCCCACCGACCCCAAAGCTCCGACGTACGCCGCCGTCTCCCGCGCGAGCGCAGTCGGCTGGCACGATTACTGGACCACCGGCGGCGCCGTCGATTTTTCGGGCAGCACCGATCCGCGCGCGGCCGAACTCGAACGCCGCGTCGTGCTCTCGCAATATCTGATTCGCGTGAACTACGCCGGCGCGTTCCCGCCGTCGGAGGACGGGCTCACGAACATCACGTGGTTCGGCAAGCACAACTCGGAGATGTATTATTGGCACGCGGCGCAATTTTACGCCTGGGGCCATGTCGATCTGCTGGAGAAAGGATTCGCGTGGTACCGCAACATTCTCCCGCTCGCCGTGGCCGACGCGAAATCGCAGGGCTTCGCGGGTGCGCGCTGGCCCAAAATGGCAGGGATCGATGGCCAGCCCTCGCCGGGCACGATCAATCCGTTCATCATCTGGAACGAACCGAATCCGATCGCGCTCGCGGAACTCGTGTACCGCGCGCATCCGACGCGCGAAACGCTCAAGAAGTATCGCGACGTCGTCTTCGAGTCGGCCAACTTCCTGACCTCGTTCGCCACGCTCGAACCGAAGACCCAACGCTATGTCCTCGGCCCGCCGATCAAGAACGTCAGCGAAGACGCGAACGAGAACGACACGCGCAACCCGACGTTCGAACTCGCTTACTGGTACTACGGGCTGCAAACCGCGCAGCAATGGCGCGAGCGGCTCGGCTTGCCGTCCGATCCGCGCTGGGCGGACGTCCAGGCGCGCCTGACGCCATTGCCCATGAAAAATGGGCTGTACCTGGAAATCGAAACGTACCCCGAGATGTACGAGCGCGATAAGACTTTGCCGACATCGATGCTCATGGCGCTGGGCTTCATGCCGAAGACTCGCTTCGTCGACACCGAGACCGTGCGGCGGACCTTTGCCGAGGTGAACCGGCGTAACGGCATCGATCATTGGAGCAGCTGGCAGATCGGCCAAGCCGCGCTCACCGCGGCGCGACTCGGGGATAACGAGACGGCCGTTCGCGTGCTGACGCTCGACACGCCGGCATCCCGCTTCATGAACGCCGGCCATGTCCGCCGTCCGAAAGACCCGAACGGCTGTCCCGCCTACTTGCCCGTCAACTCATCGCTGCTCCTCGCCGTTGGTTTGATGGCCGGCGGCTGGGATGGCGCGCCCGAAGGTCCCGCCCCTGGCTTCCCGCGCAACGGCAAATGGACCGTGCGCAGCGAAGGCTTGAATCGGATGCCGTGATCGAATTGCGGACTGGGGAGTGCGATTGCGGAATGATCGGAGGCCTGGGATTTTTGATTTTGGATTCTGGATTTTGGATTCCGAACCGCTCGCGAATCGCGCGAATAAACGGCTGTCGTGACGCACTTCGTTAGGGCGCGCGTCGCTTCGGTTTGATCCGCGTCAATGCGCGTAATTCGCGGGCGCTTTCTGAACCCCATTCCCCACTCCGCATTCCCGAATCCCCAATCCAAAATCCAAAATCGTCTCACCGCTTCTTCGCGGCCGCGTCGGCTTTGGCTTTCGGCAAGGTCGGGCCATCGACCCAGCGTGAGGGAACCGTGAGATTACAGGGCACGTCGGGAATCCCATATTCGTTGCGATGCAGCTGGCTCACGACGGTTTCGATGCCGCGCACGCCAATGTGATAAGGCAGCTGATCGATTCCCGCGCAGGGGGTCGAGTTGATGCTAACGTTCAAGCAGCAGAACCCATGCGTCTGCGGCACCTTCGCACCGCAGGCTTGCATCCACTCGACGATCTCGGCGCGGTGCCCGACGACGACATCGGGCCGGTGACGGCGAAACCACTTTGCGAACGCCTCGAACGTGATTTCAGGCACAATGAGCGGCGGGATCGTCGCGACATCGGCGTCGAGCTGCACGGAGGCCAGATAAGCGCCGGCCCAGCGGTGTTGGAGGCGCAGACTTTCCTGCTCCTGCAACACCAGCCCGAGCCGCCGATAGCCCAGCGCCCGCAGCCGGCCAAGGGCGGTCATCATGGCGCGTGGATGATCTGGGCAGACCGAGTGCAAGGCCGGCGCATCGATGAGATAATCGGTGTAAACGCCGGTGTAGTTTTTCCAGTCGAGATGATTGAAATCGGGCCGCTTCCACGCGGGCATGATCAACACGCCCCGAATCCCGCGCGATTGGAGGATCGTGTCGAGCCGGTGCACCGAGACCCCGCGCTCGCCGACGAGAAACCGTTCCAATTTGAAACCCAGCTCCTCCGCGCGATCGCTCGCGCCGAGCAACAGGTCGCGCCAATACGGGCCCGGAAAACGCGGACGAGCCGGCTCTTCGAGGCTGACGACGGCGAGCACGCCGTGAAAGGCGATCAACCGCGTGCGGCGCAGCTCGCTGAGAATCGAGCTCGCGAGCGGATTGACGCGATAGCCCGCCGCGCTCGCCGCCGCCTGGACGCGCAAACGCGTCTCCTGGTTGACGCGCGGGTGATTGCGCAGCGCCTCGGAGACCGAGGTGCGGGAGAGTTTCAGCTCGCGAGCGAGACTGCGGATCGTAGGTCGAGGCGTGGCGCTCATGCCGTGAAGCGTCGGATGTAGCGGATAAATTCTGACGGAACGAATCCGTGCACGTCGATCCTGAATTCGGCGCGCGTACCGTCAGTTGCCGTCGCCGACCGCATCGGCGGCAGTGTTTCCGCTTCGTATCTGTACACCCTCGGTCGCGCCACGGTAGCGCAACCAAGATCCCCGCTGCGCGATCTCCTTTGCCTCCACCATGAAACCACTATGCCTCGTCTGTCTGCGCGCGTTACGCTGGTTGACGCTTCCCAGCCTCTGCTTCGCCGTCTCCGCCGCATTCGCGCAAACTGCTCCGACGGCGGCATCCGCCGCCGATCTCGCCCGCTACGACCGCAACCATGACGGCGTGCTCGACGCCGAGGAATTGGCCGCTCGTAACGGTGCGGCCATCCCGGCCGCCACCGCTACGACGGCCGCGGATACCGGCAGTTCAAACGTCGTCCAGCTGTCGCCCTTCGAGGTCCGTACCGACCAAGATCGCGGCTACACGGCCACGAATGCCATTTCCGGCACGCGGTTGAACTCGAAGTTGGAAGATTTGGCCGCGCCGATCTCCGTCATCACGAAGCAGCAGCTCATCGATACGGCGGCGATCGATATCAACGATATCTTCCAATACGAGGCGAACACCGAAGGCATGCGCCAGTTCACCGACTTCACGATCGACCGAAATTTCTACAACGAGAACACCACGCAGAATCCGCAATCCGCGAATCGCGTGCGCGGCATCGGCTCGGCGAACATCTCGGTCAACAACTACTCCAGCACGGGCACGATTCCGATCGACACCTACATCCTCGACTCCGTCGAAATCTCGCGCGGACCCAACGCCAACATCTTCGGCCTCGGCAACGCGGCCGGCACGGTGAATTTGCGCACCGGCGACGCAAAAACCGATCGCAATCTCACCCAAGCCGTCGCTCGTGCCGACAGCAATGGCGGCTGGCGCGGCAGCCTGAATCTCAACCAGGTGCTGCTCAAAAACGTGTTGGCGATTCGCGTCGCCGCGCTGCACGACGAAAAAGGCTTCGTTCGCAAGCCCGCGTACGAGCGCACCAATCGCGGCTTCATTTCGGTCACCGAACGTCCGTTTTCGAAGACCGTGATTCGCGCCGCGTTCGAAACGTACAACAATCATTTCAGCCGGCAGAACACGACGCTCCCGCGCGATTCGATCACCGAGTGGCGCGCGGGGGGCATGCCCGTCTGGGATCCGACGTTCGCCCCGAGCGGCGGTTGGCGCCCGCTCAACGGCACGACTTACACCGCCGTGACCACGGCCAACGAAGCCGCCAGCTTGCCGCTCACCCTCCTGCCCGGCGCTTCCGACAGCGGCATCTGGACCAATCCCGCCGTATCGATCGAGCCGGACGGCTCGGTGACCTTCTATGGCATGGGTTCGGCCAGCAGCACCACCACCGGCCCCGCGCCCGCCGCGACGCCGACGTATCGTTACGTGCAAACCGGCTCGACGTATCGCCGCGGCGCCACCGCCTCCGGCACGCCGTTAATTCTCTTCCAGGCGCCGAGCATCACGGACAAATCGATCTACGATTGGACAAAGTTGAACTTCCTCGCGCCGAATTTCGGTCGTGACAAAGGCGAGACGTATCGCGCCGAGATCGACCAGAATGTCTTCAACACGCGCCGCAATCATCTGGACGTCCAGGTCGGCATCTTCCGCGAACAGATCGACCGTTACGACCATTCGATTTTTTCCCGCTCGGATAGCGGCGTGCCCTTCCTCTCCGTCGACGTGAACGAAAAGCGGCTCGACGGCACGCCGAACCCGAACTTCCTCCGGCCGTACATGGGCGGCGGCGCGCCCGCAATCAAGTACACCGACGAAACGAACACGCACCAACGCGCCTCGATCGCCTACCAGCTCGATCTGCGCGAAGAGCACAATTGGCTCCAATGGCTCGGCCGCCACGCGGTCAATCTGTACGGCGAGCGTCGCGACATCCTCACGACCAGCCTGACCAGCCGCGATTTGAACGTGTCGAATTATTCGTGGAGCTCGGCGAACGACATCGGAAGCATCCCGCTGCGCGGAAATACCTACCGCATCTATCCGCGTTATTATCTGGGCGGCCCGGTGACGGAACCCGGCTCGATCTTCGATTACGCGCCGGCGAACAACTTCAACCTCGGGACTGTTCCGCTGACGTGGTACACGTCCGCTCGCGGCAAGGTCGAAGAGAAGGCGACCATTCAGGAGATCATTCAATCGGGCAACTCGAAGGACCGCGAAATCCGTTCCCTCGGTGCCGTGTGGCAAGGTTACTTCTGGAAGGACCGCATCGTCCCCACGATCGGCTGGCGCAGCGACCGCAACCGCGAGCACTCCTCGCGCAATCTCAATGCGAACCTTAACGCCACCACGACCATCGACCCGACAACTCACCTGCACGATCTCTCGTGGGTGCACGTTTTCCCAAATCCGTGGGAAGAAAAGCATGGCCAGTCGCGGCAACAGGGCATCGTGTTCAAGGCGACCCGCTGGCTAAACCTGAATTATAACCAATCGGACAGCTTCAAGCCCGAAACGCTCGCGTATAACATCAATGGCGAGCTGCTGCCCAATCCGACCGGCAAGAGCAAAGATTACGGCTTCACGCTGAAGCTGCTCGACGATCGGCTCGTGGCGCGCGTGACGCGGTACCGCACCGAGGAAAAGAACTCGCGCAACGGCTCGATCACGAGCGCGGCCGTGACCCGCACGCTCCGGCTGTTCTACGATCCCTCGTCGTCCAATGCGATCGCCGGCGGCGTGCCGACAAATCCGACCGGCACCTTGCCCAACGGCAGCGACCCCTTCGATCTCGAGCAAGCAGCCACGCAGTGGTTTCTCTGGGGCAACCCCGGTTGGACGATCGATCAAGCTCGTGCGGCCGCGCTCACGACCTATCTCGAGCCGCTCGGCATCACCGGCGAAAGCATCGATCGCGTGCGGACGTTGGGAGCCAGCGCATTCACCGACGTAAACACCGTCACTTCGACCGGCACGGAAGTGGAACTCACCTTCAACCCGACCCGCACCTGGCGGATCAAGATCGCGGGCGCCCAACAGAAAGCCATCGATACCGAGCTCGGCAATGCGGTGAACGACTATATCAACAGCCGCCTCGACGCGGTGAAGAAGATCGTCGTCCCCACCAATAGCCAGACGACGGCGAACGGCACGGCCGGCAAAACCTGGTGGGACATTTCACCGACGAATCCGAACGCCACCGGCACGAGCACGCCGGCGGGTTTCTACGTCGCCAACGTGAAATCGGTCATCGGCCTCGCGACAGCTAACGCGGGCAAGCCGCGCGCACAAACGCGCGAGTACAGCGCGAATCTCACGACGAACTACAGCTTCCGCGAGTGGGCGGACATTCGCTGGCTCAAGACCGCATCGATCGGCGGCTCGATGCAGTGGGCCAGCAAAGCCGCGGTCGGTTATTACGGCGCCGCGCCGAGCACCGACCCGGCCTACAAAGGCGCCGTTATCGACTACGATCCTAATCGTCCCATCTACGATAAGCCGCGTGCGAACGTCGATCTCTGGGCCTCGTACGGCCTGAAGTTGTGGCATGGTCGCGTCCAGTGCCTGCTCCAGCTCAACGTCCGGAACGCCTTCGAAAGCGGACGCCTCCAGCCGATCTCGTACAATCCCGACGGCACCGCGTGGAACTATCGCATCGTCGATCCCCGGCAGTTCGTGCTGACGGCGACGTTTAACCTGTAAGAAGGCGCGGCCATGCGCAGCACGTAGCGCCGGTCTGAGACCGGCGCTACTGTGGTGAGGCAGCCGCCTACGCTTTCCGCTAGGGCCGCGCAGTCGACGGAATGCTACCGTGGCCAATTCGGCACCGTGCGACCTTCATTAGCGGCCGGCGCGGATTGCTGCGGGTACGTCGACGACGGATATTGTGTCGTCGACGGGTACTGCGGGTATTGCCCCGATTGCGGGTACTGGTTCGTGCTCGGCGGATACGTTTGAGCCGGGTAGCTCGAGGATGCCGGGTAGCTACTCTGCTGCGGATACGTCGGCGACGAAGGATAACCCGAGGAGGCATTCGCATCTGGATAGGACGGCGGATACGAGGTCGAACTTTGCGGGTAGCCGGATTGAGCCGGATACGACGGCGGGTACGATTGCTGCGGATACGACGGCGAAGGATAGGTGGTCGC
>CBINOT010000067.1:0-26574 GCA_966252355.1 uncultured Opitutus sp.
CCCGACGGAGTCGGCGCCGCCGCTGTCGCGCCCGACGTACGACCCCGTCCCGACCGAGCCCGCGCCGCCGCCGCGCCCCGCGTACGACGCCGTCGCGACGACGCCGGCGCGTCCCAAGGCGCAGCCCGGCGTCGCCGACATCGGCTTCGGCGCCCCGTCGCCGATGCTCGCCGTCGACGTGAACGCGCCGCCGCCGAAGGTGCCGACCCAGCGGGTGCCGTCCTTTGCCTGCAGCACACACAAGGTCGCATTGATCGGCAAACCGTCCCGCTGCGTCAGGTTGGCCACCTTCACGTCTTGCACGCGGTGCAGCCCATTGTCGGTGCCCACCCAGAGATTGCGCTCACGATCTTCGTACAGGCACAGGACGTGGCTCATCGCCTCGATCCCATGCAGCAACAGGGATTGAAAATGCTCGTTGCCGGCACGGGCCAAACCGTTCGACGTACCCACCCAGACATTCCCATCGCGATCCAGCAGCATGCTGCGCACGGCATTGGACGGCAGACCCTCGGTCGTGGTGAAGGTCCGATGCCGTTTCCCGTTCCACCAGACCAGCCCCAGTTGGGTGCCAACCCAGATCGTTTCCGACGGACCCGAGGCGAGCGCCGCAATCCACGGCTTCGACAGCCCGATTTCTGCAGATATATCCTGGAGCCCCCCATCCACGGCTCGAAACAAACCCCGGCCGGCCAGCACCCTCTCGCCCTGGGCGTCGCCCCCGATCGCGTTGATGCGATTGTTGGACGAGTTGGAACCGAGCACCGGCACCTCCGCGGCGGTGCCGTTCCGCACGCGAAAAAGCTTAGACACCGTGGCAAGGAGCAGGCTGCCGTCCGGCTCTTCGAAGAGGGTCGATATCTCGGCGTCATCGATCGCCTTGTCGGTCGGCGGTCGCGACCAAACCCCGTCGCGATAAGTAATGATGCCTTTGCCGGTTCCGATCCAAAGCGTTCCGTCGCGAGCTTCGCAAAAAGCGCTGATGCGATCGCTCGTCAGCTGCGGCAGCTCACGCGTCGTATACGTGGTAAACGTAATGCCATCGAATCGGCTCAACCCGACCCGCGTGCCCAGCCAGAGATAGCCATCGCGAGTCTGCGCAAGCGCGGCCACTGCCGGATAAGGCAAACCTTCCGTCATTGCCCAACTCGTTACTCGATAATCTTTCAGCGCGGTCTTCGGATCCAACGCGTGCAGCCGTGGACAAGTCATGCCTGCGACCAACAGGCAGCACCCGAAGCAATAAAGTACCCGCCAACGCAGAAGTACGCTCACAGAGTGCCCTCATTATCGGCACTGGGTCGCAACGAATGAGCCGAAAAGCGAATCCGGCCGCTCGCAGCCGATGGCGGGAGTGATCCCGCTTGCTTCGCCGTCTAGCTCACTTCGCCACCCCGTGCGGCGATGGCTTTTCGGGCGCGCAAACAAACCCCAAAGTCATGAACACCACATCGTCGTTGGTTTTGTGATTCTGTACCTGAGGGGCCTGCGCCTCGGGCGTAACTTTCGGGCGAGTCGCGCATCCGGCAGTGACGAGCCACGCCCCGGCAGCGAGGCCGGCCACACCCGCCTGGACGATTTTCCAAGCGCTCCGTTGCTGCAGCGTTTCAACGGTCGCCAGCTCGCCGTTTAGGTGCGTGTAGTAGGCCACGCACAAGTCGCCGTCGTTCGTGCGGAGCAACGCTTCCCGCTCTTCATCGGTCAGCAGCGAAATATTTCGGACGGTCTTGTGGCAAACGTCACAACACCGCGCGCGCTCGTCGCCTCGCATGTCTTGCCAGACCAACGGACACTTGAATGAAAACTGAGGTGCCTGCGCCATGGTTAAGAGATAAGACACCGGGGGCCGCGATTTCTTGGCAATTAATCGGCCGTTGCACTGGGTTCGGGTCGTGCCAGCGGTCAGGCAAGCCTTCGTTCGGCCGGCGAAATGCCGAAAAGGCGCAGAAACGCCGCGCCGGCTTCGTAATGCGGCGCCGAAATCCAGACCGCGGAGTATAGTTCCTGCTCGCTCACGTGCAGCGACAGCAAGCGCCAGCCGCGCTCCTGGTTCACGCGATCGAAGTCGACGAATTTCTCCTTCGTCCGGCCCGACCTCACTTCGCAGGACGCGGCCGGCGGCATCTGCCAAAAAATGTACCGCGTACCCTCGTCCGAGGCTTCGCAGTATACCGCCAGCTGGCCAATGTTCTTGCAAAAATCGGTGGCGGCCTGGAGCAGATCGCGGGACATCCAGCGCGTGAACGCACGCTGCCGCGCCGCCTCCAACTCACCAGGCAACAGCTCCGACGGAAGGTAGGTTGCGGGAGGGTTCATCGTGAAACCGGTTAGCTGCTGCGGGTGGTCACAGCTGTGGCGTGATAACCCGGCGCACGCTGGCCGTGAGCGCGCGTGATCTCGAGTTTCTCCACTTGGTCGCGCTGGTTGAACCAGACCTTTAGCCGAGCGTAGTTCAGATCGTCGCAGCACGTCTCCCATACACAGGCCCCGTCCTCTTCTTCGCGCGCCGGCGCACCGAGTTCGGCCTGAAGGTGCGAGCGCGCTAGACCTTTCTCGACCGAGCTGTAACGGCGCGCGATCGGATTCAACCGATCCGCGTAAGGCGACGGCGCCATAAAGCAGCCGGCCGTGAATAACGAAACCAAAACCGCAATCAGAGGCGAAAGCTTCATGTCGTTGGCGAACGGTACGCGACACCATGAATGATGGCGCGACCGGGGTATTGGCTCATTTCTGCGGAAGTACCGCACGATGTCACGGCGTAATCTCGACCCCCCTCCAGCCCGGATATTTCACACTCCGAACGTTCACAAACGTGGGGGGCACGGAGCATACAGAGCTCCGACACAGAGTTCACAGAGACTAATCCACGAGCGCTGATTTTGGCCAAACGATCGATTCGCATCATAAATCCCGACACAGATTGTAGCCTCCTGCTGCCTCTGTGTCGGAGCTCGGTGACCTCTGGGGCGATGGCTTGGATGCGTTTTGCTCTGAAATACCTGGGCTAGCCCTCGGGGCATTTCATTACGGTTAATGAAGGTGGGAACCATTCGGAAACCCCTCCCGCATTGACCCGCACTCGTTTTCGCGTCGTTTAGCGCAGCATGGCAACGTCGCCGAAGCGGTCACGATTCAAGTTGGTCACTGCACTCATGGACACGTTTGGCCTGAGCTTGGCGGTCGCATCGGTGATTGCCGGGCTGATCGTACTCGTCGGCGTGCTCGCGCTCTGGTGGTGCGTACAATCGGCGCCGCCGCGGACGATCGTCATGACGACCGGTCCCGGCAACAGCACGTTCTCCCGTTACGCCGCGCGCTACGCCGAAGCGCTCAAGGCAAAGGGCGTCACGCTTACGCTTCTGCCTTCCCAGGGGTCGCAGCAAAATCTCGAACGGCTGAAGTCGGGCGAGAACGACGTGGACATCGGGTTCGTGCAGGGTGGTTTGATCCAGCCGAATCCAACCAGCCAATCGGGCGCTGCGGGCACGCCGACTCCGTCGATCGCGACCGACGACTTGGTGTCGTTGGGCAGCGTGGCGTACCAGCCGATGATGATCTTTTATCGTGGCGAGGCGCGCATGGAGCGGCTGTCGGAACTCGCCGGCAAGCGGATCGCCGTCGGTCCCGTCGGGAGCGGCACCCGGACGCTCGCGCTCGCGCTGCTGCAGGTGAATGGAATCGCACCCGCCGACAAAACCACGGAGTTCGTCGATTTGGACCCCGAGTCCGCCGGCGCCGCGCTGATGGCCGGAAAAATCGATGCGGTTTTTCTGATGGGCGACTCCGCGCCGACCTCGACCTTGCGGACGCTGCTTCGTGCCGACGGCGTGCGATTGTACAGCTTCACCCAAGCGGACGCCTATGTGCGGCGCTTCGCGTATCTGAATCGCATCACGCTGCCCGCGGGATCGATCGACCTCGGCAAGAATTTGCCGTCCGAAAACGTGGTTCTCGTCGGGCCGACCGTGGAACTCATCGCGCGGGAAAACCTGCATCCCGCGCTGTCGGATGTCCTGCTCGACGTCGCCCAACAAGTTCACGGACGAGCGACGATGATGCAGCGCGGCGGCGAATTCCCGGCGCCCCTGGAGCACGAATTCAAAATCAGCGAGGACGCGAAGCGATTCTACAAATCGGGCAAAAGCTTTCTCTACCGGTCCGTGCGGTCGTTCTGGCTCGCCAGCATGCTCGACCGAATCCTGGTGGTGTTTGTGCCCATGCTGATCGTGCTGATTCCGACGCTGCGATTCCTGCCGGTGGCGTACCGCTGGAGCAATCAGCTGAAGATCTATCGGTGCTACCGCCCGCTCCTGCAACTCGAGCGGGAAGCGGCCCAGCCGAAAAACGCCGCAGAACGGCGGGAACTCATGCGACGACTCGACGAAATCGAAGCGATGGTAAACCGGTTGAAAGTCCCCGCCTCGTTTGCCGAGCAATTTTATTTTCTGCGCAGCCATATCGGCTTCGTGCGCGCGCGGCTATGCGAAGAGGCCTAGCCGCCCGCCCGCAACTCGGCCCTCAGGCATGTCGGCGGACGCGAGTTGCTGTTTTACGCCGTTCGGATGGTGTTACGTTCTCATGCATTGGTTGTTGCTCCCCGCGGCAGTGGTCACGGCTTCCCTTTTCGTCCCGGCCGATGCGATCGCGGTGGCGAGCCCGCCGACCAAGGCCGTCGAGCGATCGATCCTCGACGATGGGGCGATCCCGGGCGACGGCACGGTAAACACGAAGGCCATCCAAGCGACGATCGACCGTCTCGCCCATCGCGGCGGCGGCACCGTCGTAATACCTCGCGGAGTGTTCGTCACCGGCGCGCTGTTCTTCAAACCAGGCGTGAACCTCCGGCTCGAGCAGGAGGCGGTGCTGAAGTGCTCGACCGACATGCAACATTTCCCCGCGGGCCGCACGCGCATCGAAGGCCATTTCGAGGACGACTTTACCCCGGCGCTCATCAACGCGGACCACTGCGACGGATTTCAACTGATGGGCGAAGGCACGCTGGACGGCGATGGACGCGTGGTCTGGGACCGCTTCATGACGTTGCGGCGGCAATCGAGCGATCCGGCCAATTTCAAAAACCTAAGCGTGCCACGAGCGCGGCTCGCCCTGCTGCAGAACTCCAAGGACATCGTCGTGCGCGGCGTGACGTTCAAGGATTCGCAATTCTGGAACCTGCATATTTATAAATGCCAACGTATCCGCGTGGAGAAGGTGCGGTTCCAAGTGCCAGATGATTACAAGCAGGCGCCGAGTTCCGACGGCATCGATGTCGATAGTTGTCAGGATGTGACCATCCGCGGGTGCGAATTTTCCGTCACGGACGATTGCGTCGCGATGAAAGGTTCGAAAGGCCCATTCGCGCTGGAAGACCGGGACACCCCTCCGGTGGAGCGGGTTTTGATCACCGGATGCGTATTCCGCCGCGGCCATCATGCGCTGTCGATCGGCAGCGAGGCCACCGGCGTGCGCGACATCGTACTGGAGAAGTCGCAAGTGACCGGGGCGATGAGCCTGCTCAACCTCAAGCTGCGGCCCGATACTCCGCAGCGGTACGAGAGAATTCGGTGCGAGGACATCGCGCTCGACGCGGACGGAGGCGACATGCTCGTCGTGCGGCCCTGGCGTCAATTCTTGGACCTGCAGGGCCAGCCCCCGCCGAAGTCATTCGTTGCCGACATCAAGCTCGTGAACATCCGGGGCCGGTTCGGTGCGTTCGCGGTGATCGATGCGGACAAAGCGCCGATTGAAATCGGCGCCGTCGTTTTCGAGAATATCGACGTGCAGGTGAAGAACCCCCGATTCATCGCTCGCGACGTCCCGAAACTGACGCTGCACCACGTCGTGGTGAATGGGAAAGCGGTCGACGCTCCTACGACGCGTTGAGACCCGAGCCGCAGTCGCGTTGCGCGGCGTACGTGACAAAAGCGCCAGACATGGCGGGACGCGCGCAGGCAAGGCGGAGTCGCGCGATGCGTTACCGCTCCCGATACACGGCCTCGATATTGTTGCCGTCCGGGTCCAGCAAGTACGCACCGTAGGCGCCGCGCCCGCAGTCTTCGGGCGCGCCATTGTCGCGACCGCCGTGGGCCAGCCCGGCACGATAGAACTCCTCGACCGCCGATTTGGAGGCGGCACAAAACGCCAGGTGCATCGGTCGCCGCTCGCTCACCTTGACCTCCGTGCCATGATACTTTCCGCCCGCAGGCCCAAGCCAAAGAAACGGCCGGTGTCGCTCTCCGGTCATCACGATCGAACCCCAACGGACCTGCCGCTCTCGAACGACAATGCCCAGCGGGGCCAATGCCGCCTCGTAAAAGGGAAAGCTGCGCGCCGGATCGGAAACGAATATGCCTACATGATCAAACATGGGATGCGCGAGGGCCGCGTCGGAGCGTCGTGATATAGCGGTTCCGGCGATCGATGACTTTGTGCGCTCACGGCGAAACGCATTCCAAAAAATAACTTTGCGGACTCGCAACCCCCGATTGGTCCCTGCGCGCACCAGCGTCAGAAGGCAGACTTGGTAGACGACGTGTACTCCCGCCGACGGCATCAAAGAGCCCGCGACCTTCTTCGCTGCCTCATAAAACGATTGCCTGCCGCACTGGCCATCGCTTGCTATGCGCGAGCTTGGCACCGACCCCCGCCAACGAAATCTCCGCTGCGACCCGACCCATTTCCCGCCGCGACTGCGTGACCGCAGCGCTGCTGGTGCTGGTTGCCGTGGCCGCTTACTGGCCCGCGCTGACCGGTGGCATGCTGCTCGACGATATCACGAACATCGCGCGTCCGGAACTCGCCGGAACACACGGCCTCTGGCGTGTGTGGTTCGATATTGGGGCGACGCAACAATACTACCCTATCGTCCACACCTTGTTTTGGCTGCAACGCACGCTGTGGGGCGACGCGATGCTGGGTTACCATCTCATCAGCCTCACGGCACATGTAGGCTCGGCGTTGCTGGTCGTCGTCGCCACGCGGCAACTGGGTCTACGCGGCGGTTGGATCGCGGCGTTCATCTTCGCGCTGCATCCGTTGATGGTCGAGTCCGCCGCGTGGGTCTCCGAACAGAAGAACACCTGGTCAACGCTCTTCGCCCTCGGAGCCGCTTGCACGTATTGGCGCGCGCGCGGCGCGTTCAACCCCCGAACCTACGCGCTCGCCTCGGCCTTGTTCGTCCTCGCCGTGCTGAGCAAAACGCCCACCGCCGCTTTGCCTGCGGCGTTACTGGTCGTGCAATGGTGGCGCGTAGGACGGCTCGAGTGGCGCAAGGACGTCGTGCCGTTGTTGCCATGGTTCGGTTTCGCCGTGCTCGCCGGCGCGGTCACCATTTGGGTCGAACACCGCTATATCGGTGCACATGGCGACGACTTCGCGCTCGGGTTCGCCGCGCGCGGATTGGTCGCCGCCCGCGCGCTGTGCTTCTACGTGGAGAAGTTGGTTTGGCCCGTTGACCTTTGGTTCTTTTATCCGCGATGGACGGTCGACCCGCGCACGATGTGGCCCTGGGCAGCGGTAGTGGTGGCAATCATCGTCGCCACCGCGGTCGCTGCGCGCGGTCGAGGCCGTCGTGGCCCCGCGGCCGCGCTGCTGCTTTTTGTCGGCCTGCTTTTTCCCGCGCTCGGGTTCGTGAACATTTACTGGTTCGCCTTCTCTTACGTCGCCGACCATTTCGCCTACGCCGCGAGCCTCGCGCTGATCGTGCCGCTGGCGGTGCTGGCCGCACGTCTCGATGCGCGCTGGAGTGGCGCCGCGAAAATCGTGGGGCGCGCCTTTGGGCTGGCGGTGCTCGCGACGCTGTCGGCGCTCACGTGGCGTCAGTGCCATCTCTATCGCGACTACGAGACGCTCGTAGCCGAAACCGTCGCACACAATCCGGGCGCCTGGTTGTTCCAAAACGCGCTCGGCGTCCATGCCGCGCGCGCGAATCGCTTCGACGAAGCGGTGACGCGCTTCCAAGCGGCGCGGCAGGTGCGGCCGAATTTCGCCGAAGCGAGCTATAACCTCGCGATGGCTTACGAGCGTTTGCCGGGACGCACGGCCGATGCGATCGCGGCGTATCGCGACGCAATCCGGCTCCAACCGCGTTATGCCGATGCGTATTTCAATCTCGGCAACCTGCTGGCGAACGGCGGGCAATTCGCCGATGCCGTCACCCAATTCGCCGAAGCGGTGAAGCTGAAGCCCGACCATCTGCAAGCGCGTCTGAACCTCGGCATGGCGCTCGAGAACTGTCCCGGGCGGGCGGCGGAGGCATTGCCGCACTTCGAAGCCGCCGCGCGGCTCGACCCGCAGTCGGTGGACGCCCGGCTGCACTATGCGCTGAGTTTGGCCAACGCCGGAAACTTGTCGGCCGCCAGCACGGAGCTCGAAGCGCTCTTGCGCGCGCACCCCGCTTGCGCGCCAGCGCGCGATTTGTTGCAGCAAATCCGCGCCGCGAAACCGATGTAGAGCCCGTCGCTCGGTCGCTGCACGGGCAGCTTGTCCGTGCCCGGAGGTGGCGGCGATTGCCCTCGAGCGCACCTCATCCATCGCCGTCAGGGGCGACCGCCGCACCCTTGTCGTTCGCCATTACGCGACCGCCATCGCCGCCGCCGGTTTTTCCGTTTCCATCGGCGGTTGCACAAGCACCGGCTCCTTTACCTCGCCGAGTTCGGCGAAATTGGCGACGCGTTGAATGATCGTGTCGGTCAAAATATGACCGGCGCCCACGATCACCAAGCCTTCGTGGGTGCAGATCTCCGACACCACGACTTGGCCGGGCTCTAGTTCGGCGACGGTCAGCGACAAGACCGGACGATCGTTGGCGATCGCACTCGGCAGGAAGGACGGAAACACCCTAAAGCACTCTTGCAACAACGCCGGATCGTAGCGGCCCGCGCGTTCGGTCATGGCGGCGAGCGCGCGCTCTTTCACCACCCCGTCGTTCTCGAGCTCGAGCCGGTCGCCGAAAATCCGCAGCAAACGGGCGGCGAGCGGAATATCCGCACCCGCGCATTTATCCTCCGGAAAGCCGGTGCCGTCGTAATTCTTGCACTGGTACAGCACCGCCTGCGCCACGCCCGCGAGCCGCGGAATGTCGACGAGCAGGCTCTGGCCGTTTTGCGGCACGCGCCGGACGATCGTCTCTTCGACGAGGGTGAGCGGCTCCGCGGCGGCGATCTTGGCCAGCACGCTCGGCGGCACCGCGGCATAGCCGATGGCCGACAACAATGCCGCGAGCTCGCATTCCCACGCGCGGGGATCGGCGCGCATCTTCGCAAAATGGCCGATTGCCAGCCGCAACCGCTGGCCGCGGCCAAGCGCATCGGGCGCCACGGTCCCCAGCACATCCGTGAGCAGCTTGACGCATCCGGTCACGGTGCCTTCCAACATTTCACGCTCCGTCCGCTTCAACTCGTATTCATGCAAGGCGGCCTCGAGCGCCCGCACGAGCACGTCGGAAGTGCATGGCTTGTTGAGGAAGCGAAAGACTCGGGCGCGATTGATGGAGTCGACCGCGCTTGGCTGGTCGGCATTGCCCGTGAGCACCACCGGGACGGTGTCAGGAGAAATGGCGTGGACGCGTTCGAGCAGCTCGATGCCGTTCATCCCCGGCATGGTCATATCGGCCACGACGACGGCATAGCGACCGGACTTATTGATCAGGCGCAGCGCCTCGACACCGCCGAGCGCGGTATCGAACGCGAATTGGGTACGCATCGTCCGAGCGAAAGCGGCCAAGAGATTGGCGTCGTCGTCGACGAACAGGATTTTCGGCCGCGACGGCGCAGCCACTGCAGTTTCAGAGGTCATGGGAGGGGAACGGACTCGCCGCGGGCGGAACGAGAGGACGCAGCGTGGGAGATGTGGTACGAACGTGCCCGCGCCAGAGTGATCGGACGTTCCGCCGCGGGCTTGAACCCCCCGAACGCCGGAATTCACCCTAGGCCGCGGCAAAAAAATCGCCTGTCGGCAAGGAACGTTAACCTGTGCGCGATGCGTGACGATAAACATGCAGCGAATCGCCCCCCACCGGCCGCGCATGTCAGTATCCCACCTCCCTCGCCCCCTTACCGTCGCCACCCACGGCATTTCTCCGCCCCAACCCGCCGCGGCCGACGCTCCACCTTCGCGCTTTCGCATCCTCGTCGTCGACGATCTCGTCGATATCCACGCCGACATTCGCAAGGTGCTAGGAGGCGAGCCCGCCGACAACGAACTCGCCGACGTCGAGTCGCATCTGTTCGGGATCGAGCCGCCTCGGCGGGCGTCGCGGACCGAATTCGAAGTCGACAGCGCCATACAAGGCGACGAAGGCATCGCGCGGGTCCGCGCCGCCATCGAGGAGGGCCGGCCTTATGCCGTCGCCTTCGTCGATATGCGCATGCCGCCTGGGAAAGACGGCCTCGAAACGATGTTGGAGATGTGGAAAATCGACCCGCAACTGCAGGTTGTGAGCTGCTCGGCCTATTCCGATTACAGCTGGGACGAGATGATCTCGGCTACCGGCGAGACGGATCAGCTGCTCATCTTGCGGAAGCCTTTCGAGCCCATCGAACTGAAGCAGCTCACCCATGCGCTGACGAAAAAATGGGTGCTGCAGCGCGACGCGCAGCGCCATCTGCACACGCTGGAAGCGACCGTGGCCGAGCGCACGCGCGAGCTCATCGAGCGTCAGGCGTTGTTCGAGTTGATCTTGAAAAATGCCACGGACCTCATCGCCGTCGTCGATGCCGAAGGCCGCCGAGTCTACAACA
Organism: uncultured Opitutus sp.; assembly: GCA_966252355.1. Classification (GTDB taxonomy): domain Bacteria; phylum Verrucomicrobiota; class Verrucomicrobiia; order Opitutales; family Opitutaceae; genus ER46. The sequence goes on from CBINOT010000067.1 coordinate 10,743, forward strand.
GCCCTTCGTACGAAACGGTTTTGGGGTTCGGACCGGAAGAGCTGAAAGAATTGCACGCGTTCAGCCACGTCCATCCCGACGACGTCGCCACCGTCAACGCGGCGGTGGAACAAGCGCGTCAAACCGGTCGCGGCGAGCCCGTCATATACCGGAAGCAGCACCGCGATGGCTCATGGCGCACGCTTGAATCGTGTGCCGGCGTCGTTCGCGGCGCCGACGGCAAGTTGGCGTACTTGGTGATCGTCGCCCGCGACATCACCCGGCGCCGCGAGGCGGAGCTCAAACAACAGCTCAGTCAAAAGCTCGAATCGCTCGGCCGGCTCGCGGCCGGCATCGCGCACGAGATCAACACGCCGACGCAATATATTACCGACAACATGCGCTTCCTCAGGACGGCATTCGACACCGTCACGGCGTGCGTGCGGGAGTATCGCGCGGGCCCTAGCGCCCCGACCGACCGGAGCGCAATCGACAAAGCCGAAGGGCACACCGCGGTGGAACGCAACGGCGAGCTCGATTATTTGCTCGGTGAAATCAAGCCGGCCATCGAGCAGAACCTGGAAGGTCTGTCGCACGTCGCGCGAATCGTCGAATCGCTTAAGCATTTCTCGCACCCGAGCGGACCGGGAAAGAATCCGGTCGAGCTGAATCGGGCCATCGAGATTGCCATCACGGTCACGCGCCACGAATGGCGTTACGTGGCCGACGTCGCGACCCAACTCGATCCCACGTTGCCGCCCGTGCCCTGCGTCCTCGATGAATTCAACCAGGTCATGCTGAACTTGCTCGTCAACGCGGCGCACACCACCGCCGACGCGGTGAAGGCACGCGGCGAGGAACGCGGCAAGATCACGGTGAGCACCCGCCAGGAAGCCGGGTTTGCAGTCGTCGAGGTGGCCGACACCGGGATGGGCATCCCACCGGAAGTGCGCGATCGCGTATTCGAACCGTTTTTCACCACGAAACCGGTGGGCCGAGGCACCGGCCAGGGCCTGGCGCTAGTCCATGCCGTGATCGTGCAACATCACGGCGGCATCGTGGAGTTCGATTCCGAAGTCGGCCGCGGCACGACCTTCAGGATCAAGCTCCCGCTGGCGATGCCTTAGCCAAGGTCCCGGCGACCCTCCGAGCCGCCGGCCTCTGGGAGGCCAGCAAATGGTTGCTACGCTCGATAAATTCGGACGGTTCCGATGGCACTGAACAAGATTCCCGTGCGTGCCGATAAGGGATGAGCTGCCTATTCCCGCATCGTCTTTCGTGTGACCATTCCGTTCGTTCGTACCGATCGCAGATCCCGTTTTATCCCGCTCAAAATACCGCGCCGCTTGCAATTGCGTGCGCTAGCGGTGGAGTTCGGGATGCTCCGCTCGAGCCGCAACGCCTGCTCCGCGGCTGCCGGTCGCTTGGCCAGAGGCAGGGCCATCGCGCGAGCGTCATCGCTTGTCGTGGCGTGCGCGGTCCTTATCGCGGCGGCCATGGCGTCACCCTCGTCCAGCGCGGCCGAAACCACCGCGGCAGCGCCGGCGGAGCGGCGCGACCAGCGTTGGCGGATGGTCGAACTCGCGCAGGATCCCGGGCTCACCCGGCAGAATATTTTCAATTTCGACTTCGAACAGAACGGCACGGTTTGGCTCGCGGCCTCGGGCGGCTTGCTCCGCTACGACGGTTACCACTGGAAGCGGTTCGGCATGGAAAACGGTTTGCCGAGTCATTTCATCCGTTGCGTCCTCGTCACGAAGAGCGGCGAACTCTGGGTGGGAACCGACAAAGGCGCCGGCGTCTACGACGGCCATACGTTCACCCGCAAAGGCTCGGACAAGGGCCTCGCCGGACCGAGCGTCCGCCGGATGTACGAGGATCCTGACGGGACGATTTGGTTCTGCAGCGACCGGTGGCCCGACTTCTCCGCGAGTTCCGGTCTCACCTCGTATCGCGACGGCGTATGGAAAGCTTACACGGCGCGCGACGGTCTCGTAAGCGATCACTTGTATAGCTATTTTCGGGATTCGTCAGGCCGGCAATTTGCCCTGACGAAAAAAGGCGTGAGCCAGCGCTACGGCGAGCGCTGGGGACCCGCCGAGGGCAGCACGGAACTCGGCACGACGGAATGCTGGTCGATGGCGGAAGCCGCCGGCCTTGGCGTGGTCGCGCGAGCCGTCGACGGCTTTTTCGTCTATCGAAACGGGGTTTGGCAACGCCTCGGACCAGGGTCGTCGCGGCACACCGGAATGTGTCCCTCGCTGTGCACGACTCGCGAAGGCGAGATCGTCACGTGCGACTTCGATGGCAACGAGTTCGGCTTTTACCGCTGGAACGGCGCCGACATCGAAATGATTTCGCCCCCGCTGGAGCCGCGCGATCACAGCATCGAATTCATCCGCGAGGCGCCCGACGGCTCGTTGTGGACCTGTGCCTACGGGACCTTGCACCGTTGGCGGCGCACGGGCGGCGAGTGGACCGAATACCGCAACCTTCCCTTTCCGCGGCTCATCGATCATCGCGGCCGCGTCTGGTTCACCGACGATGAATCCGCGTACCGCCTCGATGGCGACCGGTTCGTGCCGACGCCCCAGCTGGCCGGCGAATTGGCGCTCAACGGTCAAGGGGGAGTGTGGAGCTGGCGCGGCGAGGGCGGAATCAAGCTTTTCGGCGAAACCGTCGCCCAATTCGGCGAAGCCGATACCGGCCTGCATCGCGTGCAGGGCCACACCCGCGACGTGCACGGCCAATCGTGGTTCCACGGCACGGACGCCAACGACGATAGCGCAGCGGCGAGGTTCGACGGCGCCCGCTGGCGGCGGGTGCCAATTCCCGGCGTGCCGCACCGCCCGATCGTCGAAAGCGCGGTCGATCCGCTCGCCGGCGTCTGGTATTTGCTCATCGAGCCCGGCCAGCGGGACGTCACCTGCGTGCACCTCAGCAGCGACGAGACTGAAACGATCACGACACGGTATGGCGGCGTCGTGTATGCGCCGCCGCATCTCGCGGTCGATCATGACGGCAATCTCTGGCTCTCGGGCCAATCGGGCCTGTATCGGCTCGACCGCAAAGCTAAAACCGGCTGGCAGCGCATCACCGCCATCGCCGGCAACGACGTGGGCAAGGGTCTCGTGCGCGGTGACGAAATTTGGTTTCCGTACAACGGCTGGACCGGCGGCGAAAGCGGTTTCGCCGCTTTCCGCGCCGGGAACTGGCGCTATTTTACCGGCGATTATTCCGACCTGCTGGAAACGACCCCGGATGGCACGCTGTACGTCGGCATCGAGCAAGGCTTGAACATCATTCCGCCCGGCGCAGATGCCGTGCCGGCGCAAGTGACGCTGCCGGACGGCCAGCGCGTGCACGCGCTGGTGAAAGAAAACAACGGCGACCTGTGGATGGGCGTCGTGGAATCCGACGGAACGAGTCCGACCGTGTTCCGTTACCGGCCCGATCACCAGTTGCCCGACACGGAACTCGTCGCGATGCCGGTCGAGGTGCGCGAGGATCGCAAGCTCGTCGTCAGGGCCAATGGACGCGAGCGCTTCGAACCGCGGAGCCGCGCACGCAGCTATCGCTTTTCATGGCGTTTCGACAACGATGTCTGGACGCCGTTTCAGCCGTTGCCGGCCGAGGGATTGTCGGTCGGCCATCTCGGCGCCGGCCCGCATAAATTCCAAGTCCGCGCCCAAGACGAGGGGCTGGACGTGGACGCGACGCCGGCGCAACGCTCGTTCACCGTGCTGCCCGTTCCGCTGCAAGAACGCGCATGGTTCAAACCGGCCGTCGCCGCGACCTTGGTCGTCATCGCCTTTCTCGCCCTTTTCGCCGCGGAACGAGCGCGCCGCTTTGCGCGCGCCAACGTCCAGTTGCAGCGCGCGCAGGAACAACTCGAGGAACGCGTCGTCGAGCGGACGGCCGCGTTGTCCTCGTCCAACGAGCAGCTCGCGGCCGAAATCGCCGAGCGCAAACGTGCGCAGACCGAACTCGAGTCGGTGCAGGGGCGGCTGCTCGAGACCTCGCGGCAGGCCGGGATGGCGGAAGTCGCGACGAGCGTGCTGCACAATGTCGGCAATGTGCTGAACAGCGTGAACGTCGCCGCGATGCTGGTCATCGACCGCATGCAGACCTCGAAAGTCGCGAGCCTCGCGAAATTGAGCACGCTGCTGCAAACGCACGCGGCCAACCTGGCCGATTTCATCGCGAACGATCCGCGCGGCCGCCGGATTCCGGAGTACGTCGCCACGCTGGCCGAGGCGGTCGCCGTGGAACGCAAGCAGATGCTCGAAGAGCTGGAGCACCTGCGAAATCACATCGAGCACATCAAGCAGATCGTCGCGATGCAGCAGAGCTACGCGAAGATCTCGGGCGTGGTCGAAACCCTGCCGGTCGTCGACTTGGTCGAAGATGCGGTCCGCATGAACGGCGCCGCGTTCGACCGGCACGGCATCAAATTGAACCGCGACTATTTGAGCCAGCCCAACATCACCGTCGAGCGGCACAAGGTCCTGCAAATTCTGGTGAACATCATGCGCAACGCGAAGTATGCGTGCGATGAGTCCGGCCGGCCGGACAAGGAGATGACGATTCGGATTCAACCGGTGAAAAACGCCGTCCAAATCGCGGTCACCGACAACGGTGTCGGCATTCCGCCGGAGAATCTCACCCGTATTTTCGGGCATGGCTTTACGACGCGCAAAGCGGGCCACGGCTTCGGCCTTCACAGCGGTGCGCTGACCGCGAAAGAATTGGGCGGTTCGCTCATGGCCAGCAGCGAAGGGCCCGGCCGCGGCGCGACGTTTATCTTGGAGTTGCCGCTCACGCCGCCGCTCCAAAGCGTGGCTTGAACAGGGAGCGGGCACTCTGCTCAGGTGGCAGGAACACTACGGGCCAAATGCCCCTGCCGCGTGGGAGGATCGATTAGCTGGCTCGGCGAGCCGGCGGTTCGATCGCCCAGACGGAACCGCGAGAACGAGCACGAGGGAACGGAGGCCGGCGTTCCCGATAACGATCACGATTTCGTTGGGAGCACCAATGAATGGGAGTCCGGATTCGCCTCCGAAATGCCAACCCTCGTTGGTGGAAACCGCGATTAATGACCCAGATCGATAATTCTTCATGGCTCTCTTTCCCCGGAAAACTGTCTGTCGGGCGCCGAGCATTTCGATTTTCCCGTGCATGCGACTTCGCCCGTAGCCGTTTTAATCGTAAACGACCGTCCGGACGCATTGGCCGCCTTGACGGCGGTCATCCAACCGCTGCAGGTCAAGGCGCTCCCTGCCACGTCGGCGGAGGAAGGCTTGCGCCTCGCGCGCGAAAACGAAATCGCGGTGGCGGTCGTCGATATTCGCATGCCGAACATCGACGGCTTCGGCATGGTCGAGCGGCTGCGCGCCGATCCGATAGTGCGGGCCTTGCCGGTGATCTTCGTCAGCGCCGCCGAACCGACCCCGGCAACCATCGATCGGGTCTATGAGCTCGGCGCCGTAGACTTTGTCGCCCTGCCCGCGCGCGTCCGGGAACTGCGGTCGAAAGTCGCGGTTTTCGTCGAGCTCCATCGCCAGAAGAAAGAGCTCGCCGAACAATCCCGCTCCGCCACCCGCGATGCCAGCGTCGCCGTCGAAGAACAACGGGAACGGTTCCGCCTCTTCATGGAAATGGCGTCCGACTACGCGATCTTTTTCCTCGGCGTCGACGGCACCGTGTCGGAGTGGACGACCAGCGCCGAGAACCTGCTGGAGTTCAGTGCGCAGGAGGCGATCGGCAGCGATTGCGATCTCATCTTCACCAAGGACGACCGCGAGGCCGGCGTGCCCGCGCGCGAGCTAGTCGAAGCGGCGCTCAATGGGCAGGCGAAAGACGAACGCTGGCACCAGCGGAAAAACGGCACCCTGTTTTATGCTGTCGGTCGGCTGATCGCGCTGCGGGACAAAGCGGGCAATGTGCGCGGATTCGCCAAAATCCTGCGCGACGCCACGGCTGCGAAGCAGGCCGAGGCGGAGGCGCACGAAGCGCTCGACCGCTTCGAGTCGCTCGCGGAAAGCATGGCGCAGATGGCCTGGATGGCGGATCCGACGGGCGCCCGATACTGGTTCAATCGGCGGTGGTTCGATTACACCGGCACGACGCTCGAACAGATGCACGGCTGGGGCTACGCGCAGGTCTATCATCCCGACGACCGCGAAGCCGTGCTGGCGCGCATTCGCGAAGGCTTCGCCGGCGGCCACGAGTGGGAAGGCGAATGGCGCATTCGCGGGCGCGACGGCCAGTACCGCTGGTTTCTGACCCAAGTCTCGCCGGTCGTCGGCCGCAACGGGCGCATCCAGCGTTGGTTTGGGACGAATACCGACATGCACGAGCGGGTCCTGCTCCGGCAGCAACTCAGCTCGAGCGAGCAGAAATTTCGCGAGATTTTCGAAACGGCCAACGAGGGCATTTGGATCCTCGATCCGAACGCGCGCATCGAAATGGCCAACGCGCGGATGGCCGAAATGCTCGGCTATACGGTGAACGAAATCGTCGGCCACTCGAAGACCGATTTCATTTTCCCCGAAGACCTGGATTACGTCCGGCGCCTCTTCGAAGAGCGGCGCCGGGGCAAGGTCAGCGTGGTCGAAGTGCGCTTCCGACGCAAAGACGGCCAGCCGATTTGGACGCTGCTGTCGGCGCGGCCGCTGATCCGCGAGGGCAAGTTCGCCGGCGCGCTCGATATGTTCACCGACATCTCCGCGCGCAAGAATGCCGTCGAGGCGTTTGCCGACGAGTTGAAGCGCCAAGTCGCCGAACGCACCGCCGCGCTGCAGGAAAAAACGAATCAGTTGGAGAGCTTCACCTACACCATCGCGCATGACCTGCGCGCGCCGCTGCGCGCGATCAGCGGGTACGCCGAATTTACCCTCGAGGATTTCGCCGCGAGCCTCGACCCCGCCGCCATTTCCAATCTCGAAAAGATCAAAGCCTCGGCCGGCCGGCTCGATGCGCTCATTCGCGACCTACTGTCGTATACGCGCGTCACGCAAGTGGAGTTCGTCGAGGAAGACGTGCCGCTCCGGGCGGCGATCGACTGGACGCTCGAGCAACTGCGGCACGAAATCGCGACGAGCGGCGCCGAGCTCGAAATCCCGGCGGCACTGCCGACGGTGCGCGGCGAACGGTCCATTGTGGACCAAGTGCTGCTTAATCTGACGTCGAACGCGCTGAAGTTCGTCCCGCCCGGCACCAAACCGCACGTCAAGATCGCGGCCACGACCGACGACGGCATTGTGCGCCTGACCGTCACGGACAACGGCGTCGGCGTGCCGAAAGAATATCACGAGCGCATCTTCCGCGTCTTCGAGCGGCTGCAAGGCTCGAGCCGATTTCCCGGGACGGGCGTCGGACTCGCGATCGTCGCGCGCGCCGCGGAGCGGCTGGGCGGCCGCGCCGGCGTCGAATCCGAACCGGGCCGCGGCAGCACCTTCTGGGTCGAACTTCGGAAAGGGAACGCATGAAAGACAACAGCACCATCCTGATCATCGAGGACGAAGAGCATGACGTGGAATTTCTCACCCGCGCCTTCAAGCGAACCGGCATCACCAATCCGGTGCAGATCGTCAAAAACGGCGAAGAAGCGATCGCCTATTTGACCGGAGCGGGCCGCTACGCGGATCGCGTTCAATTCCCCTACCCCCGCGTCATCGTCAGCGATCTCAAGATGCCGCAGATGGGCGGACTCGAGTTGCTCCGTTGGCTGCGCGCGAATCCCGATTACCGGATCGTCCCGCTGATCGTGCTCACGTCTTCCACCAGCCAAGCCGACGTCGACGCGTCGTTCGCCTGCGGAGCGTCGGCCTATTTCGTCAAGCCGGTCGCGTTCGGCGAACTGCAGCAGATCGCGAAAATCATCTGGGACTATTGGAGCACCTCGCTGCTCCCGACCACGTCGCACTAGCGGACGATCGTCAGACCACGGCGTTCGCCGCCATCACTTGGGCGTAGTAGCGGGCGGAGAGTTTCGGCGTCCGCACCTGCGTGTCGAAGTCGACATGCACGATGCCGAACCGCCGCTGGTAGCCATCTTCCCATTCGTAATTGTCCATGAAGGACCACACGAAATAGCCGTCGACCGGCACGCCGTCGCCGATCGCGCGTTCGAGTTCGCGCAGATGCGAGCGCAGAAATTCGCGGCGATGCAGATCGATCACCTCGCCGTTGACGACGGGCTCGTCGTTGTAACCGCAGCCGTTTTCGGTGATGTAGATCGACTTCGCGCCGTAAACGTCGCGCGCGAGTCGCACGCCCCAATACATGACCTGCGGCGCCAGATGCAGCCAGGGGCTATCGGCTTTCGGGTACGACGCCGGCAATGGCAGTTCTTCGGTTTCGCCGTGGGCGCCGGCGCGCACAAACGTGCCGGTATACAGGTTGAGCCCGAGAAAATCCGTGGGCGCGCCGATCAACGCAAAATCGTTCGCACCCACGCGGGGAGCGTTGGCGCCGCAGCGTTCGAGATAACTTGCCGAGTATCCACCGCGGCAAATTGCGCCGAGCAAGTGCTCGTTCCGCCGTTCGAACCAGCGTTTCGCCGCCGCGATGTCACGCGCGGTCTCGGTCACCGGCATGCAGATGTCGCTATTGTCGGTGAGTCCCACCCGCGCGCCTGAGCCGCCGTGCTCGCGCACGGCGCGCACGCCATGCCCATGGCAGAGCAGCGCGTGATGGTACGTTTGATTCAACTCGGCCGGCGTGATCTTTCGGCCCGGGGCTTTGCCCCCGAAGCCGTAGGCAAGGTACGTGAAGCAGCGAATTTCGTTGAGCGTGATCCAATGCTTCACGGGCTCGTGGAATGCTTGGACGACCGTGTCGGCGTAGCGCGCAAACGCGTCGACCGTTACGGGGCTCACCCAGCCGCCACGGGTTTCGAGTGCCTGCGGCAGATCCCAGTGAAACAGGGTGACCCAAGGCGCGATTCCTGCCTCGTGCATGGCGTCGAAAAGCCGGCGATAGAAATCGAGGCCCTTTTGATTCACCGCGCCATCGCCGTGCGGAAAGATGCGCGGCCACGCAAGCGACAGACGATAGTGCTTTACGCCCAGTTCGCGCATGAGCGCGAAATCGTCGCGATAACGATGGAAGTGATCGCAGGCGACATCGAGCGTATCGCCGTTGTGCACGCGACCAGGGATGCGGCAGAAGCGATCCCAAATCGATTCCCCTTTGCCGTCGGCGAAGGCGCCTCCCTCGATTTGTGGCGCGGCGGTGGCGACGCCCCAGATGAAGTTGGGAGGAAAAGACCGGCTGGCGGGGTGCATAAGGGGAAACGCCAACACAGCCGCGCGGCGCCCAAATTCAAGCTCCGAACGCTTGATTTAACGTAAAATTCCGTAACTTAGGCACGGTGGTTGCCCGACGCACTCCACTTCCATGGAGTGCGGGGTCTCCGAACCCCGCCGTCGCGGGTCATGCCGTGTGCCCGTGTTTCCCCCGCCAGCGCTGAAGCCGTAGGGCTCGCACTGCGCGGCGGCCGCTGGGTGTCGGATCTATCAGCAAGATCATGCGAATCTCTCCGAACGCGCGAGGCGGTAGTTGCGCTGGCCACGGCGCCGCCCGTGCCTAGGCTCGGCGCACCCGCTCTCGATCTCACGCTCGACTGACGATCCTACCCAATGAAAAAGTTCGTCTTCCTAGCCGTAGGACTGCTGGTCCTCGCTTGGGCCGCGAAAATCAGACTGGGCCCTGCCGACGCGCCGCTGCCAAGTCCACAAATGGCGCCGTCCACGACCGACGCACCTCCTCGACGGAAAACTGCCTCGCGAAACGAAACGTCCGCCCCGTCACCGTCCCCGGTCGATGTTGTTCGCGACGATGATCGCCCAAAAGCGATGGCATTACCCACTCCGACCACGGCTTCTTCCGAGGCGCCCAAAAAGATTCTCCCCGTTTCGTTCGACGAGGCCATACAGCCGAATCATCAGATTTACGATGCCATGTACGGTGTATCGGCCACCTATCCGGAGGGCTGGGCGGTGCGGCAAACCCTCCGCTGGGGACCCGACAATCGCGAAAACAGCATTTTCTTCTCTCTACCGGATCATCCGCTCGCACGTTCGCTGATGTATTATCAAAAATACACCGATCGCGTGCCCGATCTGAATGACAGCGAGGCCTACTTCCGCTGGACCGCTGAAAGCAGGGAGGCCGGCCGTGTGCGCAATCTCACTGATTATAAGAACGACAGCTTGGCATTCCGACAGATCAATGGCCGCCCCACGATGAGCTATTTCGCCACCTATACGAAAGGAGACGCGGTGATGGCCGAATATGTGGTGCGGATTCTAGGTCGTTCCGGATATGTGATGTTTTCGATCAATGGCCCGGCCACCGACGTGCAGGCGATCATACCGCAAGTTGCGACGATGGGCGATACGGTCGTCGTACCATAGAAGGTTGATGTGAAGCGAAAGGACGCACCTCCACGAAAGAAGATATTTCGCAGAGGCGGCGCGCTTCGAAGAGCTTCATTTCTCAGCATGGCGTTCTCCTGTCTAGTCGTGGCTGTCGGAATTGAGGCGGCCTTGCCGGCTTCAAGTGAAAAGATGCTTCGTAGCCAGGTGCTGAGTTGGGCTGGCCAACCTCGCGCATGCCCTTACGCTCGAGGGCATTCGTCGCTGGGCCCGATCTTTAATCGCAATGCCACTGGCTGAGCCATTTATCACCTACCGAACCTGCCCCGAATGCGGGCGCGGCAACCCCGATGCCTTGGGCGCATGCCCGGCGTGCGGGACCAAACTCCTCTCGGAGGATCGTGAAGGGCACGAGCAGTATATGCGCCACCTATCCGCCGAGCGCATGAAGCAGATCGCGCTGCTGTGCGTGTTGAGTGTCGTCTCAGCTCTGAGTCTGGCACTTACGATCGGCATGATTGTGGCGGGAAAAACCATGCCTGGATACACGCTCGTGGGCTTTACCGCGATATCCGTCGCCAGCACCTACAAGCGAACACAGCGTATCCGTTTTATCCGGAGATTCGTTCGTGCTCTGCGGCCACAATCGCCCGAACAATCGCGAGCAGAAAGTTCCGCTCGATAAAAATCCCACGGGCCGGAAATTCTCCGTGATGCCGTCCGAGGAGTTCGTCTCGCGCCTTAGCGGAAAGCCGACCTAACTGCGCGCTCGAACCGGCTGTGCGCTTTGCACCGATGGTCGTCACCGCGCCGCAATAGGCTCGTCGCAGTTTGCCTGCTTCGCCCGGGAATCTCCCCGCTCTGCAAGCCAAGCGGCTCCGGATGGAAGGCACGCGGCACGTGTGCGATCCTGGCGGATGCCGAAAAAGCCGACACCGGAACGCCCGCCGCAACGCCAAAGTCAACCAGGTCTCGAGAGCGAAATGACGCCGGCCCCCGAGGCCGAATCCGCGGCGCACCGTCCCGCCGGAAAACTCGCGGGACGCGTTGCCGTGATCACCGGTGGCGACAGCGGAATTGGACGTGCCGTGGCGATCGCCTTCGCGAAAGAAGGCGCCGACGTCGTCATCGGCTACTTGAAGAAAGAACACAAAGACGCCCAGGAAACTGCCGAGCGCGTCGAGGAACTCGGACGCAAAGCGGTGCTCCTCGCGGGCGATATCGGCCGGCCCGATGTTTGCCGCGCACTCGTTGCGCGAACGGTGCGGCAATTCAAGCGCCTCGATATCGTCGTGAACAACGCCGCGGAGCAGCATGTGCGAAAAAGCGTCACCGACATCTCGGAAACCCAGCTCGAACGAACCTTCCGCACGAATATTTTCTCCCACTTCTATCTGGTGAAGGCCGCCTTGCCGCACCTGCGGAAAGGCGCCTCGATCATCAACACCGCGTCCGTCGTGGCCTACGCGGGCAATCCCGAATTGATGGATTATGCGGCGACGAAGGGCGCGATCGTGGCGTTCACGCGTTCGCTGGCGGTCAATCTCGCAAGCAAAGGCATTCGGGTGAACGCGGTGGCGCCCGGCCCGATCTGGACGCCGCTGATCCCCGCGACCTTTCCGAAGGAGAAACAGGAAAAGTTCGGCAAGAACGTGCCGCTTGGCCGCGTGGGGGAACCGTCGGAGGTCGCACCCTGCTACGTGTTTTTGGCGTCCGAAGACGCGAGCTATATGACCGGTCAGGTCCTGCACCCAAACGGTGGGCGCATCGTGAACGGTTAGGCTACGCCGCCGAATCGCCCGCGCGCGTTCGCCGGACCGCAGCGCCGTGAATGAGTTGCGCGGCGAGCGTCGCGTCGCCGGTTTCCACGAACTCAGCTATCTCCTTCTCCGTTCGCCGTCCGAGATGGGGCGGCATCGCCGCAACTCCCAATAACTTGGCGATCGCCTGCGGTGCACCGCGCTCACGGCGCAGGGCCATCAGTTGCGCGGCGGTGATCCGTTCGTCGATTGGCTCCATGCACAGCAGAACGCACCGGAGCGCATGAGTTCCGTCCTGGTCTGTGCGGAACTGCTCCGCGGTGAACCGGCGCTACGTCCGTACGCTGCCGTATTCACACGGAATTCATGGCCGCTTCATGCTCGCTTCATCCTATGGCGCCATGGTCACCGCTCGTCCATCCACTCATGAATCGTATCTCCGCCTTGTTCCTCCAAGTCGCTGTTGTGCTTATCGGCCTCGCCACGCTCGGCTTCCTCCTGTGGGAACCGCATCTCGAAGGCAGGAATGCCCACGCCACCACGTTCGAGATTTATTTCCACGATCCGTTCCTGGCGTATGTCTATGCGGGCTCGATCCCGTACTTCATCGCGCTGTACCGGGCATTCAAGCTCAGCGGGGACGTCAGACGCGAAGGCGGATTCACGCAGGCAACGGTAGATGCGCTCCACGCCATTAAAATGTGCGCGGTCGTCGTGCTTGGTTTCGCCATCGGAGCGGCGAGCATCGTTCTGATGTTCGGCGATGGCGAGGACAGGCCGGCGGGGATTTTCATGAGCTTCCTCGTCGCATCCGCGTCGAGCGCCGCGGCCGTCGCCGCCGCCATATTCGCGCGAACCTTGCAGAAAAAGCTGCCGCCATCCGACGGGCGCCTCGGCTAGGGTGAACGGCATGAAGGTTCGCTTGGTAATCGGTGGGCTTCCGTTGCGCGTCTACCCTTTCGTTGCCCTGGCCTCGTTGATGAGCCTCGCCGGCAAGCCGCAGGGACACGAAACCGTTCGGCTCTCGATCGTGGCCCGCCTTTTCCAAGTCACGTCGCTCGTGTACCCGCTCGTATACTTCGGCTCGCTGATCGTCGCGGGCGCGGCACGAAAGCGAAGCGGGGCGCTCGCCCGGCGAGCGGCGACGGTCCCACTCTGGTGCCTAGGACGACGATCGGTCGCTGCCGCCCCGCGCAAACCTCCTCAACGCCGCAGCGGACGATCAGTCGCTCCGGCGGCGGCACCGGCCATTTCGCGGCAAGCTTCGGCGCATGCTCGGCAGGCCTCGGCGCATTTCTGGCAGTGGTCGACCTTGTGCTGCGCACATTCCCGGCCGCATGCCTCACAGACCTCCGCGCAGAGCTGGCACACCTGTTCCGCGAATCGCGAACCGCGTGCCATTTCGCGCATCGCGAACGAGCAAATATCCGCGCAACTCCGGTCCAGTTCGATGCAGCGCGCCATCATCTTGACGTTGTCCTCATGGAGACAGGCGGTGGCACAGTGTTCGCAGGCCTCCATGCATTGATGGCAGGCCTCGATGCAATCTTCGTATTTTTCGTGCGACATTTTTGGACTCCTTTGAATTCAGGCCGCTGGACGATGCTCCACGATAATCCGCCTTGCGCGCGGTTGATAGCGGAGCAAATCCCAACCTTGGCCGGGATAATCTCGGAGACCGCCTGACCTGGGCGTCAGCTTCGCGTTCGCCCGATTATGCCAAGGTCTCCAATTTCTCGCGTTTGCACGGGGCACGCCCGCCCGCAATCGCGCTGCCTCTTTACCGCGCGGTCGCTTGCATCCGTTTCGCGCGCTCGCGCAATGCCTCGTAAATGGGCGTGTCGCGCAATGCTTCGGCGACGCCGTAGGCCACGAGGCAGCACGCGAGCAATGGCAGCATGAAATCGTATTTTCCGGTCAGCTCGATCATCAGCACGATGCCGGTGAGCGGCGCGCGAACGATGGCCGTCAGCAGCCCGCCCATTCCGATGACGGCCAATGCCTCCGGTTGCGCCGCCCAGGCGGGAAGCACGGCATGCACCACTTGACCGAACGCCAGCCCCCCCAGCGCGCCGATGACGAGAAGTGGAGCGAAAATGCCGCCCGCCGCTCCCGTGCCGTAGCTTGTCATCGTGAGCAGGAAACGCGCGAGCAGCAGAATCGGCAGCCATCGCAACGCGATCGCTCCGGTAAGCGCGCGTTCCGCGAGCAAGCCGCCGCCGCCCGCGACGCCGGGGTAGATTCCGCTCGCGAGTCCGACCGCGGCGCCTGCAAGCGCACCCAGCAGCCAGCCTGGCCAGCGCAATCGCGCGTACCAATCGAGGCTCCTCAGCAAACAGCGGTTGAAAAGCACGCCGCCCAAACCGCAGGCGAGTCCGAGCACTAACGCCGCGGGGAGAGCGCGCACATTTGGCGCGGGCATGTCATGCAAATGAAATACCGGCATCTCACCGGTCAGAACGCGCCCGACGACATCCGCAGTAACGGAGGCCAGAAATGCGGAAACGAACACCACGGGCGTGAAGCTCCCCGCGAGTTCCTCGAGCACGAACATCACGCCGGCGAGCGGCGCATTGAACGCCGCGGCGAGGCCCGCGCCCGCACCAGCGGCAATGAGCGCTTTGCGTTCGCCCTCGCCCGGTTTCACACGAAACCACTCCGACACCATCAACCCGGTCGCGCCGCCCATTTGAATCGTCGGACCTTCGCGCCCAAGCGCGAGACCGCCGCCGATGCCGACGAGACCGGCAAAAAATTTAACGGGCAAAAGCCGTCGCCATTCCAGACCGCGTTCCCCGAGTACGAAGCCTTTCAATTGCGGGATGCCGCTGCCGCTCGCATCCGGCGCGAAGCGTCTCACCAGCCACAAGCCCAGACCGCCCCCGACGGCGCCCAAGCCAATCGCCAACGGAATTCGCGTCGCGACTTCGAAGCGCGAAAGCAGCGCAATCCGCTGGCCCTCAGCCGCGGCGAGCGCGACCCGAAACGCCGTGGCGAGCAGACCGGCGACGACGCCGACCACCAGAGCTTTAGGCAGGATATGGCGTCGTTTGACCTCACCCGTCCCCAAACCGAATCCGCTTTCGTGCCGCATCGGGTCAGTTCAAGCCGCACATCGCGTCGAAGCAAGCCGACCGACACCGACGCGCACTGAGCGCCGAGCGAACGAGCAACCAGGGACCGGCGCTCGGTCGCTTCCTCGACGGACCCTCGACCGAAACGGACGGCAGGGCATCTCACTGAAACATGTGATGGCGCCCGGCGGTGCGGTTTGACATACTGACGCCCTGTCGCACCAGGGCGACTCGGTCGAAAATTCTGATAGAACTCGGCCGCAGAAGTACCCCAAGCGAGCCCCGCCCCGTTTTTCACCCCAACTCCTCTCCTCACCGAGACGCGAATGCAGCGCTGCATTCCGCCCAATCGATGAGGAACGTATCGAACGAGCTGCTTTCCGCGCGGGACCACGCCCCTTTTGCCGGTTCTGCCGGCGAAACGCACATCAACAACAACCCAAATAGGTAGTCATGCATCAAAACATCCGCCCCCAACCCCAACGCTTATTTGCCCTGGCGCTTGCGACGCTCGCGCTCACCGCCTCGTCGACCCTCGCGTCGACCGGTGAAGTGACACTGTCTGGCAGCACCTGGACGGCCAAGGTCGACGGCACCACCAAGTACACCGGCTCGAGCATGAGTTCCGCCATCAACG
>CBINOT010000068.1:0-26477 GCA_966252355.1 uncultured Opitutus sp.
GCCGTCGCTCGTTGCCCCACTCTGCTGATTCGCATCCCGAACGCCGCCGCTGAAGCCGAAGCGCGTGCCGCGCTCCTCGCGGTCGGCTTCACGGTCTCGCCCACCATCGAAAATACGGCGCCCGGCGTGTGTACGATCGATTTGAAAGGCTCGGCGCCCGCGCAGTACTCGCGTGCCGCCGCCGCGGCCGTCGCCCAGCTCCAAGCGTTCGGGCTCGATGCCACGGCCGGCATCGCCGCCACGCCGTTGCTCGCGTTGTACGCGGCACGCAAGGTAGGGCGCGTTATCCCTAACGCGCTGCCTCAGGATGATCGCACGGTTCCCGATCGGCGGATTCAGGATAATCCGCCCTCACCCACCAATGCGGCGAATGTAGGGCGGGATCTCCCGATCCCGCCGTCGCGGATAGCATCCGATTCCTCAACGCCATGTTCAACCGAGCTGCCACTCGCAATGGCGGGGTACGGCGTGTCCTCCACAGGCTCGGCAAAGGAGGAAGACCCCGCCCTATATCCTACGCCTGCTCATACCCGTGATCGTGCTCTTAATCGCACTCGCGCCGACAACGCGGCGCCGCCTCAAACCTCGGACTCGAGCACGATCAAGAGTACGAGCAGGCGTACGAGTAACTGCCCTGATACGGACCCACGTGATATGGCCCCACGTGTCCTTCTTGTCGACGACACGTCCGCTTTTCTCGCGCCGCTGCCGCTCGCCGCGGCGGATCCCTCGCCGGAAATCGCGGGGGTGCTTGCGAGCTGGGGACTGCGCACGTTCGGCGAGCTCACAGCCTTGGCGCGCGACGACATCGGCCGCCGGCTCGGACCCGATGGGCTGGCGCTTTGGGATCGTGCGCAAGGTGGCACGACGCGGCCGTTACATCCCGTCGCTCCGCCGCAAACGTTTTCGGCTGCACGCGATTTCGAAGACGAAATCGAAACGCTCGAGCCCTTGCTCTTCTCGCTGCGTCGCTTTCTCGAACGACTCACGCTCGAGCTGCGCACCAGCGGCTATGTCGCGGCGGCGCTCGATCTCACGCTCACGCTCGCGAACGACACGCAGCATGAACGTTCGTTTCGGCTGCCGGAACCGACGGCCGACCTCGAAATCTTGTTTCGCACGCTGCACACGCATCTCGATTCCGTGCGCACCGATTCGGCCATCCGGGCCGTCGCGCTCCGCGCAACGCCCACTCGACCGCTTGTGCGCCAACAAGGGCTGTTCGACACCGGACTGCGCGATCCGCATGGCTTTTCCGAAACGCTCGCGCGCGTCGTCGCGATCGTGGGCTCGGATCGCGTCGGTACGCCACGTCATGAAGACACGCATCGTCCCGACGCGGTGAAGCTCGTGCCACCTGCTCCCGTGATCCCGCCGCCGGCCGAAACGCCGATTCATCCGGCGATCGGGCTACCGTTGCGGAGATTTCGTCCGCCGCTGCCCGCGCAGCTGGAGTTAACCGACGGCAAACCCACCTACGTCTGGAGCGACCACGTTTGCGGCGCGATCGCGGCAATCCGCGGCCCTTGGGTCAGCAGTGGCGAATGGTGGCAAGCCGACCGCGCGTGGCGGCGAACTGAATACGATATCGCGCTCGCGCAAGGTGGCTTATACCGGCTCGTGTTTTCGGCCGGCACTTGGGCGATCGAAGGCGAGTACGATTGAAGATGATTCGACGAGCTAAGACCAGAGGACGATCGTCCCACCAAAACCGTCTGAACAAACGCAACGAAGCGGACAGGCTCCTGAGTCAGCCTCAGCCTTTGTTTCCTTCGCGATCTTCTGTTCAATTCATTCCGCCCGTCGTTCGGTCTCGAGTGGGCCAAGTCGCTTCGAATCGTCCATGATCCGCGTCAATTCGCGTCGTTCGCGGGCACCGTTTCGATCTCGATCCCTTAATCACTTTCGCCGTTTCCCCGTGAACCAGCCTCGGTTCCAGCAGGGCGCCCCTACTCGCTCGCCAACGGCTTGTGTCCGGCGCGGCGGTTTTTCATCGTTTCGGGCTCTCAATTGAAACTCCCGTTTTCCGGCTTCTTCTTCGTCGTACTCGCAACGATCGGGCTCGGCGCCACGAATCCTGCGTCTCCGGCCGCCCCGCTTACGGCGAAAGAACTGCGCCAAGGCTATCGCGAACACGTCATTCTCGCGCGGCCGCGGGCCGGCCATCATGCCACCATCGACGCCGACGAAACCCGCGAGCGCATTCGCGTCCGCCAACGGTTCTCCCGTTTCGGCGATCTGCGAGTGATCGATCTCGACGAAGCCGATAGCGCGGACACCGCGGTCGGGCGGCTGCGCGCCACCGGCCGCTACGAATTCGTCGAGCCCGATTATCTTCGCTGGGTGCAAGCGAGTCCGAACGATCCCAAATTCAACGATGGCTCGCTTTGGGCGCTCAATAACACCGGACAAACCGGCACCGTGATCGGCGTGGTTGGCGCGGACATCAAAGCCTTGTCGGCGTGGGACGTGATTCACGACGCGCCCAACGTCGTCGTCGCCGTCGTCGATACCGGCATCAATCTCAACCACCAAGACATCGCCGCCAACCTGTGGACGAATCCCAGTCCGACCCGCGGCGATGTGCACGGTGCAAACTTCGTCGGCGGTCGCGGCACGATCGTCAGCGGCGATCCGACCGACGACGACGGTCATGGCACGCACGTTGCCGGCACGATCGGCGCCGCCGGCAATAATGGCGTCGCGTCCACCGGCATAGCCTGGCGCGTGCAGTTGATGGCGCTGAAGGTCTTTCCCGCCAATGCGTCGGGGTCGGTTTCCGAAATCGCGGCGGGCGTGAACTACGCCATCTCGCACGGCGCGCACATCATCAACGCGAGCTATGGCGGCCAAGGCAGCACCGGATACTCGCAAACCGAGCTCGCCGCGATCACGGCCGCCCGCAACGCCGGGGTGATCTTCGTCGCCGCGGCCGGCAACGACAGCGCCAACACGGACATCACGCGCTTCTATCCCGCAAGCCACGCGCTCGACAACATCGTCACGGTCGGCGCCTCGAATCGCCGCGACGAGCTCGCGACGGCCTACACCAACTACGGCGCGGCCGTCGATCTCTTCGCTCCCGGCGACGAAATCGTTTCGCTAAACTATGCGAACAACACGGGCACGGTTTCGTTGAACGGCACGTCGATGGCGGCGCCGCATGTCGCCGGCTCGTTGGCGCTGCTCAAGGCGCAATTTCCCAGCGACACGTACCGGCAGCTGATCAATCGGCTGCTCCGCGGCGTCGATCGCGGCGATCGTTTCGTCGGCAAAGCGCAAACGGGCGGGCGGCTCAACCTGTACCGCGCGCTCACGACCGCGACGAATCGCCCGTTCAACGACGACTTCGCGGACCGTCCGCATTTCAACACGAACAATCTCGCCATCCGGTCGAGCAACACCGGCGGCAGTGGCGAAAATGGCGAACCCGCGAACGCCGGCGCGCAGCCCACGACGACGCTGTGGTGGGAATGGACCGCGCCGGCCAGCGGCTCCGTCAGCATCGATACGGCCGGCAGCGTCTACGACACCGTGCTTGCCGTCTACACGGGCAATGCGCTCGGGTCGCTGGCACTCGTGCAGGCGAATGACGACGACATTGGCACGGTGACGAGCCGCGTGCGCTTCACCGCGCAAGCGGGCGTAACCTATCAGATCGTCGTCGACGGCAAAAACGGCGCGAGCGGACTCACCTTGCTCAATCTCGGCACGACCCCCGCGAACGACACCTTCGCCTCGCCCGTCACGTTGTCCGGCGTCAGCGCCCAAGTGTCCGCGACCAACGCGCATTGCAGTCGCGAGACGAACGAACCGACGATCCTCGGCAACGCCGGCGGGACGTCGCTGTGGTACGAATGGACCGCACCGCGCACCGGCCGCTGCCAAATTTCGGTCGTGAGCACGGACTTCGATCCGCTGCTCGCGGTTTACACAGGGTCGTCACTGACTTCGCTGACCACCATCAGCGTCAGCGACAATACCGGCACCGACAATGCGCAGACCGGCGCGCTCTGCACCGTAAACGCGGTCGCCGGCACGACGTATCGGATCGCGATCGATTCAAAGGGTGCGACTGTCGGCCAGTTCACCTTGAGCCTCGTCGACTCCGTTTGGCAGGCGACCACCGGCGCCAGCGTAACCGGCGCGGCGGCGGTCGCGGGGGATGGCACGGTCTACGTCGGCAGCACCGATCGTTCGGTGTACGCGTTTGCCCCGGACGGCGCGCAGAAATGGTCGTATGCCACGGGCGGAAGCATCGACACCTGCTCGCCGGCAATTGCGGACGACGGCACGGTCTACGTCGGTTCGAACGACGGCAAATGCTACGCCTTCGCGCCCGACGGCACCCGAAAATGGACGCACGATTTCGGCGGCGGCTCGACGGCCGTATTTGCCGGGTGCAGCCCGGCGGTCGCCGCCGATGGCACGATCTACATTCGCGTCAGCGACGGGTATGTCCACGCGCTGAATCCGAGCGATGGGAGCGAGCGTTGGAAGTCCCGCGTCAACGCGACCGCGCCCAACTTTTATGGCAATCCCGTGGTCGCGGCCGATGGCACGATCTATCAGGGGTCCGACGAAACCGATCACACGCTCTACGCGATCAATCCGGACGGCACATCGAAGTGGTCGCTCTCGATCGATTCCGGCATCTACGGCGCACCGGCGATCGACGGTTCGGGCAACCTCTACTTCGGCACGCTCACCGGCGGCGTGTATTCGATCACGCCGGCGAAAACCCAACGCTGGCGCAAAAGCTCCGGCGGCAACATCAGCTCGAGCCTCGCACTCAGCGCGGATGGCACGACGCTGTATTACGCGGGCTACGATGCGGTGTTCTACGCGCGTGACACGGCGACGGGCGAAGTCCGCTGGACGTATCCGCTCGGCGCGGAAGTGCGCGCGAGCGCGCCGGCGATCGACGCGATCGGCGTCATCTACATTGGGTGCTATGACTCGAAGCTGTACGCCATCAATCCGAACGGCACGCCGAACCGCACCTACGACATGGGCAATGTACTGCGTTCGCCGCCGGCGATTGCCGGCACCCGCTTATATGTCGGCAGCAACGATCAAAAACTTTACGCCTTCGATCTCACCGCTGGCTCGGCGGGCGGCCCGTGGCCGCAATATCGCGCGAATGCCCGGCGGCTCGGCCGGGCCGTCTCGGAATCGTTATCGATCAGCGTGCAGCCACAGTCGCAAACCGCCGTGAACGGTTATCCATTGACCCTCTCGGTGACGGCGGTCGGCCAAGGCAGCTTGAGTTACCAATGGAAGAAAGACGGCGTCGCGATCTCCGGCGCCACGAGCGCGACCTACACGGTGCCGACGACGTCGGCTGCCACGGCCGGCTCGTACACCGTAGTCATCGGAGGCACGCAAGGCAGCGTCACGAGCAACGCAGCGGTGGTGGCGGTCGAGGCCGCGAATCCCGGCAGATTGATCAATCTGTCGGTCCGGACGACGGCCGGGACCGCGAGTCAGACGTTGATCGTCGGATTCTCGGTCAAAGGCGACGGCACCAAGCCGCTGCTGGTGCGCGGTATCGGCCCTTCGCTCGTTAGCTACGGTATAAGTGATGCGCTCACGTTGCCGGAATTGCGCGTGCTGCAAATCCTCAGCGCGACGAACAACGTCTTGGTCGCTTCGAATAATCGCTGGGGCGGCACGAGTACGCTCGCGAACACCTTTTCGAGCGTCGGAGCTTTTCCGCTCGATAACAGCTCCAACGACGATGCGCTGGTGATGAATGCGACGGCGAACGGCGGAATCACCAATTACAGCGCGCAAATCACCGGTGCGAACGACACGACCGGCACCGCGATGGCCGAGTTGTACGACCTCGATCCGCTCGACGGCATGCCCGCGAGCCGGTTGTTTAACATTTCCGCGCGCGCGCAAGTCGGCACCGGTGACAACATCCTGATCGCGGGGTTTGTGATCTCCGGCAATGTGCCCAAGACGCTGTTGATTCGCGGCGTCGGGCCTGCGCTGACGAACTACGGCGTGACCGGTGTGCTCAACGATCCCCAGCTGGCGCTCTACAACAACACGACGAAGATCGTCGTGAAGACGAACGACAACTGGGGCGGCGACGACAGCATTCAGGTTGCAGCCGTCTCGGTCGGCGCCTTCCCGCTTTCGACCACGAGCCGCGACTCCGCGATCCTCGTCACCCTTCCCCCTGGCGGTTACAGCGCCCAAGTCTCCGGCGTGAACAGCACGACCGGCGTGGCGCTCGTGGAAGTTTACGAGGTGCCGTAGCGGCTTGCTGTAGGGCGGGGTCTCCCGACGCCGCCGTCGCGATTTCTGTTTTCGATTGCGTCTCGACGCCCGTAATCGTTCGCACTCGAAACCGTGCTCGTCCGAATGATCACGATCATGATTAAGGCCTACTCGTGTATCGGCTTTGGATCCGGCGGCGTGATCTCGAGATGGTCGACCACGATTTCGCGTTTGAACCGCGAGACCTCGTCCCAGCGCACGACCGCGAGCTTCATGTGATCGAGCAGGTCAGGATCGCTGAGGACCCAGCGATCGCCGCGACGAACGACTGGCTCGCTGAAGACCTTGTTCATATTCACTAGACTAACACCACCAACTACAGTCCCACGATACGTTTCGCGAATAGACCCTATCGTCTCTCCCGACTGCGTATTAAAAATGACGATAGAATTCAGATCCGCCAGCTCACGGTGGGTCCAGCTCTCCCAAATAGGCGCGGGGCGGCCGGAGCGAAAACCGACCAAAATGTTGTTTTCTTCGCGAACGTGTGACGTATCGCCTATTTGAACGTTCCGTATGCGATGTTCGCGCCGGACAAACTTGATGCCCATGTACCCTACGGCATGGGTCGATCCGCCGGCACTAGCTATAATCTCGTCCACCTTCACCGGGCGCAGAAGATACAGATCCGTTTCCATCGCCCATTTGGGTCGTTGCTCGATCGCGAGCTCAACCAGTCGGCCGCGAAGAGCGAAGTCAGCCGCCGCCGTGTTTGCGCTCGGCCGGTTCGCGCGAATACCTTGAGTGTGCCACCGGCGTTCACGTTCTTCCCGCTGCTGCTGTAACCAACGCTGCGTCTCTGGATCCTGTCTGGCGTTCGGGACTCCTAGTGCCAAACGCAATGGCTCTGGGTCGTATGCTATCTTCGGGGCATCTCCAACCCGCATCGAGATACCGGTGGGCCAACTCAGAATTTGACGACCGTACCCGCTGCTTAATCGATATCCCGCTGGTACGCCTTCAACGTCGAATGACGTTACGACTCCGCCCGCGCGATCCGGCACCGTGAATATGTACGCTCTCGCGCTGCGCATAATCAGCCGTACATCGCGTCCCAGGCCGGAATTCATTTCACCGGCGGGTTTCACATCCAGAGTCGGAGAAATGAAATCGACCGGCCAATGCATACCGACATAGGCCGCCGCCGCTACTCCCGCCATCAGCAGAGCGACGGACGCGACTAGCCGCCTCGCGAGATAGGCGACGCCGATTACAATAAACGCGGTAGCGACCAAAATGCCGCCTTCGACGACCATTGCGGACATGGTCAGGTCGCTCACACGCAGCGAACTCAGCATCTGCGTGCCGGCACAAAACACCGCCAGCAGAAAGACCAGCGTCCACACCGCGAAGCGAGTGAACGTATCGGTGATCGCGGCCATCATCGTGGCCGGTACGACGCAGAGCAGGTGCCAACTCGTAAGCTCCAGTGCGGCACGACCAAGATCGGAGGCGCCAAACCCAAATCCGAGCCACCATGGCAGATGTACGGCGACCGGCAGCGCGACACCGACCAGCGCGATTCCGGTCGCCTTCGCCAGCAACAACCTCAGCGGCGATACCGGTCGCGTCATCCAGAACGACGACGAGCCAATGACCACGTCCTCGTGCACAATGACCACACAGAGCAAGGCCATGAGCGCGTACGATGCGATCTCCAGCCGTTCACCAGAAGCGAGGCAGAGCGAACGACGAAGAAGACGTGGCCAAATAACAGGGTTAACCCAACCGAGAACTTGGCGATCTGCACCAGTGCCCACAGCGCGACATACCACGTCACACGGCGACAATCCTTCGCCACGATTTTCCACAATAGCTTCATGGTTTTGCGGGCGAATCCTTCGTTTCCGGCGGCGCGATTTTTAAGGGAAGAACAAAGCAGCGGTCGGATATGATTCGCACCTTCGTCAGGGTCGCCTTGTTCCAATCGCGCAAATTCGACGGAACGCCCAAGCGTCGAAACCCCACCGTCTGTTGATTGAGCGAGATGACCGCTAGCCGTTGTCCGGTATAGAGGGGGCGCATTTCGTCGGTCGCTCCGTCGCTCAGAACATATCGATCCACGCACAAGGTCGGCGCGCGATCGGCCTTGATCGTACGTCCCGGCGGTTCGCGATCCGTGTCGGGCGAGGCCTCGCGCTCTTCGATCCAGATCCCAACCAAATGTCCGTGGTCCTCTTCGAGCGCGGCAATTTTGGTGCGCCCACACTCGCCGGAAATCATCGCGCCGACCTGCAGCGGAAGCTCGCCCACGACAACTGCTCTCGCCTTCCAGATATCAAGCGTGCCCTGGAACGATATTTCTGTCCCGGCATCTCGATCGCGCAGCCTAGGAGCGAGCAGGAGAAGCTGCCAACGCATGGACGTGCTTTGACCCGCGGGACGAAGGGCTGCCAAGGCGACATTATCGCCCCAATTGCTCCCCGGGAACAACGAGTGACTACGATCGCCCGCTCGGCCGGTGCCCGGGGCATAAAATTCATGATCGCGCCCCTTCTCGATCGTCATGAATGCGGACGGAATCTCGTTACGGAATCGCGACGAAACCGTAAACGAAGGATCGACCTGAATCGTAGCGGCTACCGAATCCGGCAACGACGGCGCGGAATCCCGCCTCGCACGATTGGGATTGGTCGAGCGTTCCGTAATGTGCCATGCGGCAAGAATCGCCACGACCAAACTGGTCGCGAACATCGTCCAGCTCCGCGACGTTCTCCGGGTGAGAAATTGATGACAGGCCGCGACCAGGAAAACACTCGCAAGGGCGATACCGCTGAAGACCGCTGGCGTACGCGTTCCATTGACGCTCAGCGCCATATATCCCGGGAACACACCCGCGCACGTCACGAGCGCTATACCAACGCCGGAAAAGACGAACGCCCTCAGTGTCTTCGCCAGCGACGCGAGAGTGAGCGCAAAGAGAACCGCGGCGCCCGCCGACCCAATAAATTTAGCACCAGCCATTGCCAACGTCGTCCACCCGCAACCAATAGAGAGCCACACGGGAACGAGCACCCCGGCGGGAAGCGCCACGAAAGCGATCAATGTCGCTATCACCTTTGCCGCCAGCAGTCGGCAGTTCGCGATCGGCCGTGTCGCCCAAAACGCGTTCGTCGGCGCGATCGGATCTTCCAGCAATAGCGCGCCGATTAAAATCACCGCGAAGATCCATTGCGCCGCGGTCAGCAATAACGTCCAAATTCGCAACAATTCGATCCACGTCGAAACGTCCACCCCCACGTGTCCAATGAGTCTCGGCGCGGCCAAACGAAACCAAACGGCGCTCGCGGCGATCAGAACTAGCCAGACGCCCACCGGAGCCGCCATCCGCCGGAGGTCCTTTTTGACGATGTGCCAGATCAGATTCACGCGCTGACCTCCGCGGCTTCGGCCCGCCCGATTCGCGCCAGCACGAGGAAGATTTCGCGCAGGCTCATCGGACGCGCGACCACCGTCGCACGAGGGAACCGCTCCCGGCACGTTCGCTCCGTCGCTTCACGCGTGTAGTCGCTCGCGACGAAGCGCACGAGGTTGCCCGCCCGTTCCAATTCGTGCCAGTTGCGCGGCGCGTGCTCGAGGTTCGCCTCGCCCTCGTCGAGCGTCACCTCCACGCGACGGAATCGCGCCTGCAAGGCCTCTGTCGGTTCACTCAAACGCAGGCGGCCCGCTTCAAGCATGCCCACGTGATCGGCGAGGCGTTCCACCTCTTCGATATCGTGGGATGACACAAAGACGGTCCATTCGCCCTGGGCCGATACTTCCAGAACCCCGTGGATGAATTCGTCACGGACCAACGGATCGAGCCCGCTGAACGGCTCGTCGAGGACGAGTAGCTTCGGCCGATACGCCAACGACGAAAGCAATGACGCCTTCATCAGCATACCGCGCGATAGATGCTTGAGTTGCTTGTTTTCAGGCAGCGCGAATTGGCGGAGCAGCTGACTTTCCAGCTCACGATCCCAAGTCGGATAAAACGGTCGGCAGTAATCGAGAAGCTGGCGCACCGTCATCCAGAGCGGGAGCTGTTGATTCTCGGAAACGTAGCCGATCTGTGCCTTCTCTTTCTCGCCGAGCTTCCGGGAATCGACCCCGAGAATGTGCGCCGTGCCACGCGAGGCCTGCAGCAGATTCATCAGCAGCTTGATCGTCGTCGTCTTCCCGGCGCCATTCGGCCCGAGCAGCGCGAATACGCTGCCGGTTGGAACTGTGAGATTGAGTCCGTGCACGGCATCCATCCGGCCAAACCGCCGTGTCAGTTCGTGCGTTTCGATGATGTTCATGAGGTAAGTTCAGTGGAGCCCGATGTCCCTATCGGGCTTGGATCGAAAATTCGGCAAACGAGCACCACCCGGACCGGGGACTGCACCGGCGAACAAGCGATCTGACTCATCGGTCATTCCCTCCGAGTTTCTTCCAGTGCGCCGCGAGCGCGGCTTGGACCTCGTCGAGGTTCAGCCCGAGCTTCTTCGCCTCGACCACCACGCGCTCCAGATCGGCACCGAGGAGTTCAGCCCGTTCCCGACGTCCGCCGGCCTCCCGCTCGGCCACCACGCTCCCGACGGCTGGCGTCGTCACCAGCACGCCTTCGGCCACGAGTGCGGCGATGACCTTGTGCGCCGTGTTGGGATTCACGCGCAATTCCTGGCTCAGCACCCGCACCGAGGGAAACCGATCGCCTGGCCGCAGCTGTCCGGCGACCACCGCCTTTTTCACGGCAAACAAAATCTGCTCCGCGATGGGCAGGCCGGGCTTGAGGTCGACGGAGAACGGGAGCACGCTGTACTACCTGATCTAGGACAGTTCACACAGCAAGCCTATTTTATCGATTCGGTTGAACGCGGGGTGCCTCTCGGACAGAGGCCCCTACCCCAAACATGGGGTGGAGAGAACGAGAAAGCGGCTCCCCGGCGTTACTCGCCAGCGCGCTCAGCCATCGTCCATGTGCCGCGGCCGTGGCAATCCGGGCATTCCTTCGTGTCTTTGATCTGCCCGTTCGTGCACTCGGTGCATCGGATATAGCCATGCTCGCAGTGGGTGCAGTCTTGCTTGATCACGCTGCCCTTCCCTTTGCCGGTGCCGCTGCAAGTGGCGCACGTCACGACCCGCTTGCCTTGAATCATGGTACCTGAACCGCCGCAGGTTGTGCATGGCGGCGTGCCCGGCACGAAGATGAATCCCGTGCCGCCGCAATAGCTGCAGATTTGCTTCCCCTTGCCGTCGCAGGACGGACATGGGACGGAAACTTGAATCTTGCCTGTGCCGCCGCAGGTGTCGCACGCATGAGCCGCGGTGAGCTCGGCGTGGCGGCGGGCCGCGGCCGGATCGCGCGATGCGGCATAAAACCGTGCCGCCTGGCCGAACATGCCGGCCTCATCGAAATAGCGCGCGAGCTGCGCCTTCAATTGCGCGACGCCTGGGCCTTCGACGACGCGCGATTCGTTATAGGACGCGGCGGTCGCGACCTGCTCGCGTTCGAACAGCTTTTGCACCGCGCTCGCGGCGCGCTCAGGCGCGCGCCGCAAGAGTTCGAGGAGGAGCGGCACCGATTTTTCGCGCTCGCCGGCCCCGAAAGCTCGGCATGCTTCATCACGCGCCAGCTCGAGGTTTTCGGGGCCGCCAATGCCTCGTAATGCGCAACGAGCGACTTCGGCATGGCCGACGGCCGAGCCTTTCGCCGCAGCCTGCTTGTAGCTCGCCAAGGCTTTGGACGCCCTGCCGCTGGCCGGATCGGCGGCCTCATACAGGCGTCCGAGCAGCAACCAGGCGGCCGGCGGCGCTTCAGGCAGATCCGTCACGCGTTCCAGCACGCCAATCCGCCGGCTCAGGTCCACGCCGATCGCGTCACCGTGTTTTTCATACACCTCGAGCAATAAAGGGACGACCGTAATGTCGCCATCCGCGACCGCAGCCTCGAGCCAGCGTTGCACCTGCGGGTAGCGACGCTGCCGATAATCTTCTTGGGCGAGCCAGGCGCGGGCTTGCTTGTCGCCCGCAACCGCGGCTTCCGCCAGGTAAGGATACGCCTCGGCCGGTGCATCGGGCCGACTCTTCAGCAAGACGCGGCCAAAAGCGGCGCGGAACGGCTGCCGCGTGCGCACCTTGGAATTGACGATCGCCTGCATCTCGTTCGTCGCCGTCTGCCAGTCTTGCGCTTGCAGCGCGTGTTGCGCCTTGCGCCAATGTGCGAGCGTTTCGCCGTTGGGCGTTTCAAAATAGTCGATCGCCGAAGCCAACGCGGACCATTCGGCCACCACGGGATCGTCGCGTGCCGCCACGGCCGCCAGGAGATCCAGCTTCACCATCATTTGCGGGGTCACGTTGTCGGCGCCGGCGCTGGCGATCTCGCTGCGCAACGCGAGCTCGTCGCGCTTCGCGAGATCGGCTTCGGACTGTCGAAACATGCGGTAGAGCTCGGGGCTTTGGCGGCTGAAACTCGCGAGCGGCTCCTCGTACAGCTGACGCCGCAAACGAGAAAACTCTTCCGGCGCTGGAAATGTCGCGGGCGGCAACGCCTCGAGTTGCGCCCGCGCCCCCGCTAAATCGCCATCCGCGCAGCTCGCCGCGATGGCCGTGTTGGCGTCCGCGAACAAACGCGCGTCGCGCTCGCGATCCACTTTGGCCAGCAAGGCATCGAAACGTTTTGCGCGCTCACGCGCCCAACTGCGCGCGGGCTCGGTCGTCTGTGCATCCGACAACGCATGCAACTGCGCGGCGGTCGCTTTGATGGCGGCGAATTTCTCGCGATAGTACGAAAGCGCATCGGCGCGCATTGCCAGTTCCGCCCGCACCGCCGCGATCTCGCGTTCGTTGGCCGACGCCCGGTGGCGATACCAAAGCCCGGTCGCCAAGGCGACCAAGGCGATCGCTCCGACGCCAAGCTCGCGCACGCCCAATCCGAAAACGGCGCGGCGCGCCGCTGCCGCCGCGGGCGCGGATGCCGGACGTTCAGTGGGGAGATCCATCGGGACACACTATTATCGGCACGAAGCCAGAGCGCTGGAGGAGCCAACTCGGATCAATTCAGTTACCCGCGAATGAACGCGAAAGCAACGCCGTCGGGAACGCTGATCTGCAATCCATCAGCGTAGATTAGCGGAGATTAGATGGTTTGACTGCTTCCAATCGGCGAAATTCGCCGTTTCGCTCCGCCGCGAAACCTGTTAGCTCCGTCCCCTTTCCCCGACCTTTCATGGCTATCCGACTTTACGACTCGCTCGCGCGCGAGCTCCGCGAACTCCAACCGGCCCACCCTGACGGCGTGTTTCGGTTCTACAATTGCGGACCGACGGTCTACGCGCCCGCCCATATCGGCAACTTTCGGACGTTCGTCGTGAACGACGTGCTGCGTCGCGTCCTGGAGCTGGAATTCGGCGCGACGAAGGTGAAGCACGTGCGCAACCTCACCGACGTCGACGACAAAACGATCCGGCGCGCCCGCGAAGAAAAACGCCCGCTCGCCGAGGTGACGAAGCAATGGACCGATAAATTTCACGCCGATTGCAGCGCCCTCAACTGCCTCGCGCCGCATGTCGAGCCTAGCGCGACCGGACACATACACGAGCAAGTCGATATGATCGACGTGCTGATGAAGAAAGGTAACGCGTATCGCGCCGCCGATGGCTCGGTGTATTTCAAAGTTTCGTCCTTCTCCGGCTACGGCCGGCTCTCGCGCGTGAAGGAACGCGAGTTGCAGTTGGGCAGCGCGCTTTCGGGCAAACCGCAAACCACCGATGCGGATGAAAAGGAAGACGGCACCGATTTCGCGCTCTGGAAGGCGTGGAAAGCCGACGACGGCGATGTGAAATGGCCCGGCCCTGCCGATGCCGCCGCGGGACGTCCCGGTTGGCACATCGAGTGCAGTGCGATGAGCAAAAAACATCTCGGTGACACGATCGATCTGCACACCGGCGGCGTGGACCTGCTTTTCCCGCACCACGAAAACGAGATCGCCCAGAGCGAGTGCTGCAATGGCGTGCCGTTCTCGCGGCACTGGTATCACAGCGAGCACCTCCTCGTGGACGGCAAGAAGATGAGCAAGTCACTTGGGAACTTGTACACGCTCGAGGACATCATCGCGAAAGGGTTTTCGCCGATGGCGCTGCGCTACGCGCTCCTCTCCGGCCACCCGCGCAAGCAGCTCAATTTCACGCTCGAGTCGCTGCACGCCGGAGAGAAAGCGCTCGCGACCTTGCGGGCGTATCGCGCGACGTTGCCGGCGAGTGGCGGCGACGCCAACGCCTTTGCGGCGGTCTTCGCTGCGCTCGCCGACGACCTCAACACGCCCGGCGCCCTCGGCGCATTGTTCACGGTGGTGAATCGCGGACCCACAGGCGTCGACGTCACGGCCTTCGACCGCGTGATGTTTGCGCTCGGCCTCAACCTCGCGGCGCCCACTGCGGCAAAGGCCGAAGCGCCCGCCGACGTCAAAGCGCTCGCGGACAAGCGCTGGGCGGCAAAGCAAGCGAAGGACTTCGGGGCGGCAGACGCGCTGCGCAAAGAAATCGCCGCCACCGGCTGGTCGATGCTCGACCGCAAAGACGGTTACTCGCTGGAAAAGCTGAAAGGTTGATCTTCTGAAACGCTGAAATTTTGCCGAACCGGAAGCGGTGCGCATTTCAGCGTTTCAGATTGTCAGGTTGTCAGCATTTCAAGTCGCGCGCCTGCCGCGTTGACACGCGCGGCGTTTCGCGGCGCTCTAGACGGTTCTGGCCCTGCAATCGTAGGCAGGACCACACCCCATACACATCATGGCCATGACTCCGCTCGAAGAAATTCGCCACTCGTCCTCGCACGTGCTGGCGACCGCGATCCTCCGCATCTTCCCCGATGCCAAACTCGATATCGGGCCGCCGACGGACACCGGTTTTTATTACGACATCGATCTCGATCACAAGCTGACCGCCGACGATCTCGCAAAAATCGAGACGGAGATGAAGAAGGTGATCGACGAGAACCAGCCGTTCCAACGCAAGGAAGTCTCCCGCGACGAAGCCGTCGAGATCATCAAGAAGATCGGCCAGGAGCGGTATAAACTCGGCCGTCTCGCGGATATTCCGGAGGGCGAAAAAATTTCGTTCTACCAAAACGGCGACTTCATTGACCTCTGCGCCGGCACGCATGTCCGGTACACGAAACAGATCAAGGCGTTCAAGCTGCTCTCCATCGCCGGCGCCTATCACCGCGGCGACGAAAAGAACAAACAACTTCAGCGTATCTACGGCACCGCGTTTCCGTCGAAGGACGAGCTCGCGCAGTACTTGAATCAACTCGAGCAGGCGAAGCTGCGCGATCATCGCAAGCTCGGCCGCGAGTTGAAGCTCTTCCACATCGACGAAGACGTTGGCCAAGGCCTGATCCTATGGACGCCGAATGGCGCAATCATTCGCCAGGAATTGCAGACCTTCATCAGCGAGGAGTTGCGCAAACAGGGTTACTCGCAGGTCTTCACGCCGCATATCGGCAAGCTCGAGCTGTACAAGACGTCCGGCCACTTCCCGTACTACAAGGACTCGCAATTCTCGCCGGTCTTTGAAAACGACTCGCTGGCGCAGGCCATCAGCGAGAATTGCTCCTGCGCCGAAGCGTTCGCGCGGCTTGATGCGGTTTCAGCGAATCTGCGTGAGCAGATCAATGCCCGCACCGGACGCGAAACGATCACCGCGGATCGCGTGCGTCCGGACGAACAGTTGCTCAGCGGCTTCATGCTGAAGCCGATGAACTGCCCGCATCACATCAAGATTTTCGCTTCGCAGCCCCACTCCTATCGCGATTTGCCGGTGCGCCTGGCCGAGTTCGGCACCGTTTACCGCTGGGAGCAGAGCGGTGAGCTCAACGGCATGACGCGCGTCCGCGGCTTCACGCAGGACGACGCCCATTTGTTCTGCACCGAAGAGCAAGTCGCCGCGGAAGTTCTCGGCTGCCTCTCGCTCGTCAAAATCGTGTTGAACACGCTCGGCATGCAGGACTATCGCGTGCGCGTCGGGTTGCGCGATCCGGACTCGAACAAGTACACGGGCAACAAGGAAAACTGGGACAAAGCGGAGAATGCGTGCCGCGAGGCCGCGAAGACGCTCGGCGTGCCCTTCACCGAGGAGCCCGGCGAGGCCGCATTTTACGGCCCCAAGATCGACTTCGTCATCAAAGATGTCATTGGCCGCGAGTGGCAGCTCGGCACCGTGCAGGTTGACTACAACCTGCCGATTCGCTTCGACCTTTCGTACATCGGTGCGGACAACCAGCCGCACCGGCCGGTCATGATTCACCGCGCGCCTTTCGGCTCGATGGAGCGCTTCTGCGGCGTGCTGATCGAGCATTTCGCCGGCGACTTCCCTGTGTGGCTCGCACCGGAGCAGATCCGGCTCGTGCCGATCAGCGACAAGACGATGGATTACGCGCGTGGTTTGCTGACGCGCCTACGGGGCGAGAATCTTCGCGCGACTCTAGATGAGCACAGCGACAAGCTAGGCGCGAAGATCCGTCGGGCCGAACTCGACAAGGTGCCTTACACGATCGTCATCGGCCAAAAGGAAGCCGAGGCGAACAGCGTGTCGGTGCGTTCGCGTGCCCGCGGCGACGAAGGCGTCATGACCGCCGACGCGTATGTCGCGAAGGTCAAAGCCGAGGCGGCGTCGCGCTCACTGCCCGACAAGAAAAAGGCGCCGACCGCTTAAGCGGCGACAGGCGCGTATTTGTTTCGATGTAGGGCGGGGTCTCCGAACCCCGCCGCCTTCACGCGTCTGCATTGGCATCTACATTAGCGCATGGGCAAAGCGCCCATGCCCGACGGCGGGGTTCGGAGACCCCGCCCTACATGTACGAGCGACCGCGACGTGAGCGTTCGCTTACTTCTTCGCCGGCTCCGGCGGATTCAACGGCGTAGTCCGAATGGTCACCTTCTTGATCACCGGCGGCGTGTTCGGCTTGCTCATATTCCCATCCATGCCCCGCGAAGTCGGGACGTCGGCGAGAGCGTCAACAACCTCGATGCCATGAATGACGCGGCCGAAGATCGTGTAGCTCGGCGGCAAAGGATAGTTCTGATGGACGATAAAAAACTGCGAGGTGTTTGTGTTCGGTCCGGAATTCGCCATCGCAACGGAGCCGCGTTTGTAGCCGTCGCGATAAAGTGGCGAAGTCTTGTCGATCTCGTCCTCGAACGGCCCACCCCAGGCGCTCTCGCCGCCTCTCCCATTCCCGAGCGGATCGCCGCCTTGGATCATGAATCCTCTCACGATGCGATGAAACGTGAGTCCGTTATAGAAGCCGCGCTCAGACAATAACCGGAAATTTTCGACGGTCTTCGGCGCGGCGGCGGACAACAGTTCGATCTCGATCGTACCTTTGTCCGTTTCCATCTCCGCGTAGACCGGCGTGGGCGCTTTTGTGGTCGTCACCGCCGCATCGCCCGATCGGCCGCAACCGACATTAGCGAATACGCCCGCGAGGACCACCGCCGCGAGCGCACGATACAAAGGATTCGAGGATAACAGCATGGTTCCGATGTGCGTAGATGGCGCAACGAGTCAAGCCGGAGCCCGTCACGAGTCCGCGGCATTCGGACCGCTTGGTGCGGCTCGAATACGCTGCAACGCAGGTCTCGTCAGTGCGTCTTGCCGGAAACCTTCTTCCCATGCGACCGCACTTTTTCTGGGCGTCCGCTGTCGTCCTTGCAATCTTCGCGGGCGGAGCGCGCATCTCGCTGGTCGCAGCCGAAGCCGCCACGATTCCGACCCTTTTCGTGGTCGGCGATTCGACGGCCCATAACACCGGCAAAGCCAAAAACGGCCAACTCCTTGCCGGTTGGGGTACGCCGCTCGCAGACTATTTCGATGCAAGCAAGGTCCGCATGGCCAACGTCGCGCACGCCGGGCAGTCGAGCCGCTCGTATTTCAACATGCCCTCGGATTGGCCGAAGGTGCTCCCGCAAATCAAAGCCGGCGACTATGTGCTGCTGGTATTTGGGATCAACGACGGGGGGCCGCCGAAGGAACCGCGCTCGCGCGGCTCAATCCCGGGACTTGGCGACGAGACGCTCGAAGTGACGCGCCCGGACGGCACGGTCGAAATCGTGCACACCTACGGCTGGTACATGACGCAGATGGCGACGCAAGCGGGCGATAAAGGCGCGCACGTCTATTTGCTGACGGTCACCACGCGCAACATCTGGACGAATCCAAAAGTGAAATTCCGTGACGCAACGCCGATCGGCTCTTTGCCCAACGACTATAATCGCGCCGACGATCGCATCGAGCGCGGCACATCGCATGGCGAGTACACGCAGTGGACGAAGGAACTCGGGGCATTACTGCACTTGCCGGTGCTCGACCTCACGAACCTCTGTGCCGACCGGTACGAGGAAATGGGCCGCGAAGCGATCAACGCCTTGTACAATGACCACAACCATACCTACCTCGCAGGAGCTGAACTCATCGCGGAGTGCGTGGTTTCGGGCTTAAAGGCGTTCCCGAACAGCCCCTTTGGACCGCTGCTTTCCGACCGCGGAAAAGCGGTCGCCCCCGCCGATTCAAAGTACGTGGCAGCCAATGCCGCCAAATAAATAAACCGCGCCGAAGCGCGGTTTAGGAAAGGAGACAGGTTGACCGGTGCGACGGTCAAGCGCTTGAGCGCATCAATCGCGGCTGCGCAATTTCGACAGCAAACGCAGGATTTCGATGTAGAGCCAAATCAGGCCGACGAGCAGTGCGAAAGCGAAGTGCCAGCCTTGACGCTCTTCCACCCCTTCGGCGATTGCCTGCTCGATGGCCGCGAAATCGATGACGAAACTGATGGCCGCGATCACGACGATGAAGGCGCTGAGGCCAATGCTCAGGCCGGAGTTGCCGCGGACGATACCGAGCGGGTGACCGAACAAGCCAGCGATGAGATCGACGGCGTAAAACAACGCGATGCCGACGATCGCCCCCATCACGATCTTCACGAACATCGGCGTGGCCCGCAGCACGCGCATCGAATAGAGCCACAGCACGACGCAAAAGCAGCCGATTGTGCCGCCGACCGCTTGGAGCGCGATGCCGGGCATACGCTCATTGGCGAAGTAGCTAATCGTGCCGAGCATCGCCCCCTGCGCGACGGCATACGCGCCGATCAGCAGCGGATTGGTCGCACGCGTGAACGTGATCACCAGGCCAAGAATCAAGCCGATGACCAAGCCGCCCAAGCCTAGCGCCGGGGACAGCGAGCCATTTTGGAGCCCGCGCCACACGAGCATGAACGACACGCCGGTGGTCAGCACGAGCACGCCCGTGCGATTGATCACGCCATTGTACGTGAGAGTTCCCGTGGCCGACCGAGAATCGGCCAAACGTTTGATCGTAGGATTAACTTCGAACATGGATGAAGGAGGTGAACATCTACGGCGCCCAGTGGGCGCCGGAAAGCTAAAAATCGGCACCCGCCGAATCGCTGAGCTCCGCCGCCGGCCAAAACTGGCGCGGAGGCGATGAAACAGTCGCCTCCGGTGTTCAAAAAAGCGACCTGAAGTGCAAACGCATACTACCATTCTCGCTGCATGCGCATACAGACGAGCAGGAGCCGATCGGCGATCACACGCGGGCTCAAAGCGCCATTGATCATTGTATGATAGAAATCCATTTGGTATATATGGTATGAACCTCGTCGGCAAAACACATTCGATGCCCTCTACGCCTGTCGCGGCGGCGCGAATAAAAAAACAGGGCGGCTCGCGAGGAGCCGCCCTGCTATTAAACGCGGATTGAAAATCCGCCGCCTACTTCTTCAGCGAAGCGCAGAACTTCGCGAGGCGCTCGACGCCCTTCCTGATGATCTCGTCGCTCGTCGCATAGCTGAGGCGCAAATAACCTTCCGCGCCGAAGGCGCTGCCGGGCACAGCCGCAACCTTCTGCTCGTCGAGGAGCCGGTTGCAAAAATCCATATCCTTGAGCCCAAAACTGGTAATATTCGGGAATAGGTAGAATGCACCTTCCGCGAGCACGCAGCTGATGCCGGGAATCTTGTTCAGCTCGGCGTGGAGCAGCTTACGGCGACGATCGAAGGCCACGAGCATCGTCTTTAGCGCAGCGCCGGTCTTTTCCTTCTCTTTGAGCGCGGCGAGCGCGCCGAATTGCGCGAACGTGGTCACGTTCGACGTCATCTGGCTCTGCAACTCGGAAATCGCCTTGGCGATCGGCAGCGGCGCGAGGGTCGTGCCAATGCGCCAGCCGGTCATCGCATAGGTCTTGGAAAAGCCCGCGACCGTGATCGTCCGCGCCTCGGCCTCTTTGCTCAACGTCGCGACGCAGGTCGGCTTCGCTCCGTCGTACACGAGATGCTCGTACATCTCGTCGGAGAGAATGTAGAGATTGTGCTTCAGGGCCACGGCGACGATCGCTTCGAGTTCTTGGCGCGAATAGACTGCACCCGTCGGATTCGAAGGCGAATTAAGAATCAGCAGCTTCGTCTTCGGCGTGATGGCCGCTTCGACCATGGCCGGCGTGAGACGAAAGCCCGTCTTGTCGTCCGCGAGCACGAATTTCGGCACGGCCCCGGCGAGCTTCACCATTTCGGGATAACTCACCCAAAACGGCGCCGGCACGATCACTTCGTCGCCTGGCGAACAGGTCGCCAGCACGCCGAGATAGCAGTTGAATTTGCCACCCGGCGAAACGATGACCTGCGCGGGCGTGGCCTTCAGGCCGTATTCCGCCGCATAACGGTCGACGACCGCTTGGCGCAGCGGCTCGATGCCAGGGGTGGGCGCGTATTTCGTTTTACCGCCTTTGAGCGCGGCAATGCACGCCTCCTTGATGTGCTCGGGAGTATCGAAGTCGGGCTCGCCGGCGGCGAAGCCACAGACATCTTCTCCAGCTGCTTGCAGGGCCTTCGCCTTCGCATCGACGGCGAGCGTCGGCGACGGCGAAACATTACGAGCCCAGGTGGACAGTGGCGCGGGAGGAATGCTCATGGACAAACGGTTGGACGAAACGCACCCGCCGCGCCAAAAGCAAGCTCGGTGCAGCCCGAATTGGAACGACGGAATTCCGTCCGTAGTCCTGGCCGCCAAGCGATCTTCAGGGCCCGCGTCGCCGCCGATGCAGCGCGGAGCCGCTCCGGCGAACGATGCACCACGATACCGCGACGCGAAGCGTCTCTTACTTCTTACGCTTCGGTCGATCGGGCAACGCTTCGATGGCGAGCCGCAAAAGCTCGCCGACGCTCGCGTTCTTCTTTTTCGAATACCGCTTCAAGGTAGCGCGCTGGTCGTTCGTGATCCGGACTGAAATTTGCCGATGGGGATCGCGATTGGGTTCGCAGCTCTCGAAGTCGAAACTGGAAATCGCCGTGCGCACCACCTCGCTAGCGGTCGTGTAGCCATGACCTTTCCGGCAAGTTTCGATGCGAGCGATGAGTGATTCTGGCAGATCAAACGTGAGCGGGGCAGAAGCCTTGCGGGATGATTTGGCCATACGTGCGTCGAAGACAACGAGCTACGACAAGTCATTTCCTCGCACCCTCCACCCCATGGCGGCAACGAAAATATTCAACCCCCAGCATTGACTTGCGCCGACGGGAGCCGGTTTATGCGCATTCGTTCGCGGTATTTCTCCTATATGGCACGCGTCGTTCTCGAAAATCTGGTCAAAATTTACGCTGACAAGACGGGCAACGGCGTCCGCGCCGTAAATGCGATCAATTTGGCCGTCGAGGACGGCGAGTTCATGGTCTTGGTCGGCCCCAGTGGCTGCGGCAAAAGCACCACGCTGCGAATGATCGCAGGGCTGGAAGCAATCTCCGAGGGCACGATTCGCATCGGCGACCGGGTGGTGAACGACGTCCTGCCGAAGGATCGCGACATCGCAATGGTTTTCCAAAACTACGCGCTGTACCCGCACATGACGGTCTACGACAACCTCGCGTTCGGTTTGCGGCAGCGGAATTTCCCGAAGGCGGAAATTGACGCGCGCGTCCGCGAAGCGGCCGCCATGCTTGGCATCGATACCCTGCTCGAGCGCCGGCCCAAAGCCCTCTCGGGCGGCCAGCGCCAGCGGGTCGCCGTCGGACGCGCAATCGTGCGCAAGCCCAAGGTGTTCCTGTTCGACGAACCGCTGTCCAATCTCGACGCCAAAATGCGGGTGTCGACCCGCACGGAGATTTCGAAGCTGCACGCGCGCCTCGGCGCCACGATGATTTACGTGACGCATGACCAGGTCGAAGCGATGACGATGGGCGATCGGATCTGCGTGATGAAGGACGGCAACATCATGCAAGTGGCCGAGCCGCTGACGCTCTACAACCGGCCGGCCAATCTCTTCGTGGCAGGTTTTATTGGTTCGCCGCCGATGAATTTATTCCGCGGCACGGCGCGCCGGATGAACGGCCGGATCGAGTTCAACGCGTCAGCCGCCGCCGACCGCTCTAGCTTCACCGTCGTGCTGCCCGATGCGCTGGCCCGACGAGCGGAAACGCACCTCGGCCAACCGCTGGTGCTCGGCACTCGGCCGGAAAATATCGTGGACGCGGCGGGAGCGTCCACGGGTGCGAGCGTCGTTGACGCACGCGTCGAGGTCTCCGAGCCGATGGGCGCGGAAACCTATCTGTATCTCGACGCCGGCGGGATGCCGTTCATCGCCCGCGTTCGCCCGACCGATCGCTATGAGCCCAATCAAACGATCAAGGTCAGCTTCGATCTCGAACACGCGCATCTGTTCGACGCGCGAACGGAGCAGGTGCTCACGGACGCGTAACGCGCACGTAGTCGAAGTCGGCCACGCGTGCCGCGCCGGCACCGTCGCGCACGGCGAATACGCCAAAGGTCGTCGCGGTCCACACATTGCCGCCCGGCCGAGCCGCGGCCAATTCGCGCGGCGCTGTCGGGTCCTTGTACCGCCCTACCCAACCGAGATCCGGATCGCCACGCTCCTCGGCGCGTAGATGGCCGCCGCTGGCGCCAAAATACACGGCGCCTCCAAGCCGCGTCCACTGATGTCCATCGGGGCCAAAGAAGAAGGTCGCATGCTCTTGGCCGTCGACGACGATCTTCAGATTCACGGTCGTGCCATGTGGGTTTGGCGCCGACCACAGATCGGTGCGCTTGCCGGCATTATATTTTCCGACCACCACCCGCTTCTCCCCGCCGAGCACACTCGTCGCTAGCCAGAGATTCATTCCCGGATCGTGAAAGAAATGCAGGCCCGCCGCCTCCTGCCCTTCTTTCGCGTCGAACGTCACTCGCGTTTCAACCGCGAAGGCCTTGTCGATCACGCGTTGCTGCAAAACGGCCGGCAAGGCCGAGGTCTTGCCGAGATCGCCGGGAAGGGAATGAACGCGCAGAACGCCAGCTCGCTCGTGCAACGACCACGTGGCGCCGCTGAAATCCGGCGCACAGGTGAAGAACCACTGCGGCCCAAGCTCGGGCTCGGCAAACTCGTCGGACTGAGCGAGCGCAAAAGCGGTGACCGGCAAGTCAGGCGCCCGCGCTCGTTCGCTGGGCACTTTGCCGTGAACCGACCGCCACCATCCGTCGGGCGTCCATTCGATGGGATCCATGAGCATCTCTCGCCCGAGCGAATAAAACGCCGTTTCGTGCGCATGATACGTGATGTACCACTCGCCCTTTGGCGTTTCGATCAATGTGCCATGCGCGGGACCTTCGAACTTCGCACCGTTATCGGTGGAAAACATGACGGGATTGCTGGGATCCGCCTCCCAGGGGCCCTCTAATTTTCGCGCGCGCAGCGTGGAAATCGTGCTGGGCTGATGCGGCAGCGTGCCGCCATCCGAAAATAAAAGATAGTACCAGCCGCCGTGCTTGAAAATATCCGGACCTTCGAAAAACCGGTATCGACGGACGTCGACGCGGGCCACTTCGCGGCGGACGGCAAGACCGTCGTCGGTCAGTTCGTAAATAATCCCGCGATTCAAGATGAGGTACAGGCGACCGTCGTCATCGGCGAAAAATCCCGGATCGATGCCGTAGTCCGGTCCAAGTCGCTTCATCGCGTATGGCCCCTCCGGACGATCGGCGCTGAAGACGTACAGGTCGTTTTCGCGCGTCGGCGCATAGATCAGAAACTGTTTCGTCTTGGGATTGTATCCCATCTCGACGCCCCAAATGCCGCCGCGCGTGTCGCCAGCACGCAACGCCGCGAGATGGGCGAAAGCATGGCCGACGTAGCGCCAATGGATGAGGTCCCGGCTGTGCGCGATAGGAATGCCGGGCTGCCAGCCGAACGACGACCGGCACGTGTAGAAGTCGTCGCCCACCCGGATGACGCCGGGGTCGGACCAATCGCCGGCCATGATTGGATTCGAATACTCGCGCGTAGCCTCCGCACCGAAACACGCGATGTGAGAAATCAGCAGAGAAACAGTCGCGAACAGGAAAATACGACGCATAAAAGGCGCGAACGGCGCTTCCCGATAGACGCGTCGTCCGGCCATTCGTGGCATGCGAAGTACGGATTTGTGGCGGGTTGGGAACGGCGCTCGCGACTCACCGGCGCCGGCGCATTACGCGAACCTGAACTGAACGATGCGAACCGGCTACTTCGCCGGCGCGACGCAGCGCACGACCAATTCGAAAGCCTCGGCGGGCGTCGTCACGACTTGCCACGATTGCGCGGCGATTTCCGCGGCGATCTCGCGCGCATGCCGAATCAAAATCGTATCCACGCCGCAGCCGCGGCCACCGAGCACATCGACGTCGGCATCGCCGACAAACACCGTCTCCTCGGCGGTCACCCCGAGCCGGCGCATGACTTCGCGCAAGCCGGCGGGATCCGGCTTATGCGTGGGCAAATCGTCGCCGCAAACGACCGCGGCGAAATGTCCGTCGAGTCGAAGCTGCCGCAGCAACAATTCGGCGGATTCGCGATCGCGGCCGGTCCAGATGGCGGCTTTGACGCCACCGGCGCGGAGCTCATCGAGCAGCTTCCCGGTACCCTCGAAGATCTCCACGAGATGGTTGTTCGCCTTATGAAAAGCGTCCATCCGCGCGAGTGCTTCAGGCACGTGCTGGGGATCGTCCAGCAGCAGCGGCAGGAACCGATCCGGCGGTCCACCCAACCGGGCAAAAATCTCGGTCGTCGGACGTTTCCCAAACGGTTCGAGCCCATGCGCGATCGCGCCGAGCACGAGCGGAAGGCTGTTGACCAGGGTGCCGTCGAAGTCGAAGACCGCGGCGCGCAACGGCACCGAACGCTTCATTGATCGACGCGCACCAGGCGGTCTCCGGCGGGAGACGGCACATTCTCGAGCAGCGACGCCGGCGCGAACACGGCGGCAGAAAACTCCAGATTCAGCGCGACCGCTGCCACGACAAACCGGGTCTTGTCACGCGAGACTTCGTTGCGGACATCGAAAGACTTCGGGATCCATTGCTCGCCGACCTTCTTTAAATCCACGAGCGTCGTCGTCTTCACCACGCGTTTTTCGTCGGCCAGCTCCGTCTGCACCGGCGCATTGAACTGCGCATCGAAGTACGCGTGGATCGTTTTAACCTTCGTGCTCTGCGCCGAAAACGCTTCGGGCGGATGAAAAGCGAAAACGTACGCCGGACGCCCCCGCACGCGCGCCACCGACTCGACGGTCGCGCCAGGCCAGTAAAGATACGGCATCTGCAAATCGAAGGCCGTCACCTCGACCCCCGGAATCAGTGGCGCGAACAAGCCGGCAGCGTCGACTTGGGCGACCTTACCGTCGACGAGTCGCCAGACCGCGGCCCGATCGCCATTTTGCAACAGAAAGCGATGGGCGCGGCCTTGGGTGTCGGTCACTTCGATGCGGGTGATTCCGCCCTGGTCGTTGCGGCCGCCCCACAGGCGGCCGTGAAAGATCGTTTCTTCGCCCCGCCGCGGTAGCGCGTGCAAATCGAATTCTACGTAACCGAGCCATCCCGCGTGGCGGAATTGCTCGAGGATGCGCGCGGCCTCAGCCGCGTCGGGCTTGCCGACCTGCGCCAGCGGCGGGGGGGTGGAGCTTGGTGGCGGCGCGGCGAGCGCCGTCATCGCTAGCGCGGTGGCGAAAAAGCAAAACGCCCGCCGAACCGGGGCGGGCGTAAATTGAATCCTCTCGCGCATCGCCTTACTTCTTGGGCGCAGGCGCCGGGGCCTCGGCCTGAGTCGACGCGGTGCTGGTCGAAACCGTCGGAGCTGTCGCCGCGGGAGCGGGCGTCGCCACCGGAGTCGTGGCCGTGGCCGGCGTGGTTGCAC
>CBINOT010000069.1:0-26412 GCA_966252355.1 uncultured Opitutus sp.
AGCACCGAATCGAACTGCGCGCCGTCGCGCACTTCACGCCACGCCGCACCCATGCAAAAGCGCGACGCCCCACCCTCGCGCGCGGCGCGCGCCGCGGATACAATGCTCCCGACGTTCATCAGCTGTTCGGATTCGACCGCGGTGTTGTAGTGCGCCGATTGCGGGCAGTACTTGCAGTCTTCCGGGCAGCCTCCGGTCTTGATCGATTGCAGCGTGCAAAGCTGGATCGCGGCGGGGTCGTGATGCGCGCGATGCGTCTGCTGCGCGCGAAAAATCAGGTCCGGCAACGGCAACGAATAAATCTCGCGAATCGAAGTGAGGGTGTAGGTTGGCATGGAGAAAGGAAGAGATGGCCCACTAAACACACGAAAAACACGCAATTGATTTATACGTGAGCACCCGGACCACGGCGGTTTTCACGGGCAGGAATGGAGAGGACGGGAGTGGGCTGCGAACGAAGATAGAAGCATTCGGCTCGATCTCCGTTTCCTCCGTTCCCTCCTGTAGAATCAAATCCGGTTGCATGGGCCTGTGCTGCGTTTAGCCGGTCATGACGTCGTCGATGGCGGCGCGGGTGCGTTGGACGAGTTCGGTGAGCTCGGCTTCGGTCAGACAGAGCGGAGGCACGAGGAGGAGAGAATTGCCGAGCGGACGGAGCAAGAGACCGTGTTCGCGCGCGCGGAGGCAGACTTGGAGGCCGAGGCGCTGAATGGCGAGCGATGCTCCATGGTCGGGTAGCGAAAACCGTGAGGTTTTCGCAGTGCTTGACTCGGCCGCGGCCGAAAAGCTCGCGCTTTCCGCTACGGGCGCCGGCTTTTCAGCGAGATCGATCGCGGCGGTGAAGCCGCGTTGGCGAATTTCGCGCACGCCGGGATGGTGGGCGAAGGCGGCGTCGATGAGTTGACCAAAGTGCTGCGACCGGGCGGCGAGCGTGCCATCGGCCAGCATCGGCTTCAATTTACGGATGCTCTCGAGCGCGACGGCAGCGCCGAGCGGATTGCCGGTGAAGGTATGACCGTGGAAAAACGCGCGCTGGCTTTCGTAGTTGCCCAGAAACGCGCTGAAGATCTCGTCGCGAGCCAGCGTGGCAGCGAGCGGCAGGTAGCCCGCGGTGAGACCTTTCGCGAGACAGAGGCAGTCGGGCACCACGCCCTCTTCGGCGCACACGAGCATCGAGCCAAGCCGTCCAAATCCGACGAACACTTCGTCGAGAATCAGGTGCACGTCATGCGCGCGACATAGCACGGCGACTTCGCGCACGAAGCCCGGTGGCTGCAGGCGCATGCCGGCGGCGCCTTGCACGGACGGTTCGAGGATCACGCAGGCGGTGCGAGCGGCGTCGCGCGCCAATAGCGCACGGAGCGACGCGAGGCTGGCGGCGCTTTCAGCGTGGCGAACGCGGCCGTTCCATTCGCGGCAACTCGGCGCCGTGAAATGCTGCGCCTCGAAACACCAGGGCCGAAACCGTTGATGAAATGGACCGCTGTCGCCGACCGCCATCGCGCCGAAGGTGTCGCCGTGATACGCACCGGCCATACCGATCACCCCGCGTTTTTCGGATTGCCCGATCAGCTGCCAGTATTGAAACGAGAGCTTCAGCGCGATCTCGACGGC
Source organism: uncultured Opitutus sp. (assembly GCA_966252355.1). Taxonomy (GTDB): domain Bacteria; phylum Verrucomicrobiota; class Verrucomicrobiia; order Opitutales; family Opitutaceae; genus ER46. The sequence continues at coordinate 1,615 of CBINOT010000069.1, forward strand.
GTTCGATCCGTTGTCGCTGAAAAAAACGCGATTGAGATCGCCCGGCGCGAGCGCGGCCAACTCGCCCGCCAGCTCGGCGCCCGGCGCATGAGTCAGTCCGAGCATCGTCGAATGCGCGACCTGCTCGAGCTGCCGAAGCAGCGCGCGATTGAGATCGGGGTCGTTGTGACCATGGACATTCGTCCAAATCGACGCATTCCCATCGAGGTAAGTCCGCCCCTCGGTGTCGGTCAGCCATCCGCCGCGCCCCGCCGAAATCGCGAGCGGCGGCAAACCAAAGTACTCCTGCATCTGCGTGAACGGATGCCACACATGCCGGCGATCGAGCGCGTGGATCGCGGGTGCGGAGCAGACGTCAGGGACCGTGGAAACTGGCGCGGTCATGAACGCGGGCGGCGCAGACCGCGCAAACGAGTCTCCGCCCGCGTGGCGCGGACCTTGTTAATGAGCCGTATGCAATTTTCGAACAAGGCCGCTTAGGACGCGCGGGAAGCCCCCGAGGGGCAAGTCTTTTTCGGGGCCGGTGGGATCGCGGGCACGAGGCGGCGACGGCGGGGCAAGAGCCGTAGTGCCGGAAGCGGACGAGGGCGTCCGCGCTCCAAGGATGGGGGCCTCGCGGTCGTGATCGTGATCTTAATCGTAATCGTGATCGAAGGGAGCGCGTGGGAGCCTCCCTCTCGGAACGGCGGGGCTCGGAGACCCCGGCCCTACATCGAGCCGGTCAGCGGGCGATTTCGCGTAAGGAAAACTCCCGGAACTCGACCCAGTCGGGCGCGACTTGGTGCTGCACGCGGATGCCAAAGCCGGCCCAGGCGGCATCGGCGGGAGCTCGCGCGCCCTGCTGCAATTGAACCCAATCGGGCCAGTTGCCATCCGGCAGGCGCATGACGACCACCGTGCCGATATGTTCCTGCTTCGCGTTCAACCAGCCAAGCGTGAGGGTCACGGCATCGCTATTCGACACGAGCCCGCGCGACCATGCGCTCGCCGCATAAATGGCTCCCGGTTTTGCCCGCAGCCATTGGAAGGCCGTCGTGTTCTCCGCGCCGCCGATACGCAACACGCGCGACGCGGATGGCCGAGGCGCGTTATTTCCCGCTTCAAGTGGCGGCGAAGCTGTGTCGGGACGATCGGCGTCGCGGAGTTCGCCGACCTGCTGCTCCGTCGGCTCGACGCGAGTCTGCCAGGGTGCCGGCAGATCGATCCCGTAATTCAGCCCGGACAGGCGACGGCTGCTGACGATCGGTCCCGTCAATCCACCGTTCTGCAGGATCTCGCGTCCCGCGCCGCGTCGCGCCGCCGCGGCGATTTCGAACGCGGTGCGGACACTCTCGGCGTCAAAGAGGTCAGTATCGCGCGGCGCCAGCGCCGGATTTGCTTCGCGACTCAATGCGAGGGCGGCGGCAAATCCCGGATCGTCGCGCAAAAAGTCGTCGTAGTTGATCGGAAAAAACGCGAGCGGCCATTCCACGAGCGTCGCGTGGGTATAGCGGATGAATTCCGCGCGCCGGGCGCGATAGGCCCGGAACAGCGCCCACCCCGAGTCGCCCGCGAGTTTGCCTTGCAGCACCTGCGTCCCGAGTTCGAAGCGCGCGTGCTGTAAAGCCGTGAAGCGCTCGGTCACGCCGAATCCCGCCGACACAAAGGCGACGCGCTCCTTGACCTTCGGCGTCGTCGCGCGTCTGGCCGCGTCGTCCAACAACTCGCGCAGTTCGCGACATACCTCGGGCGGGAAAAGCGCAGCCTGCGACTCGTTGCGATAATGCTTCAGCCAATAGGAGGGACCCGGCTGCGTCATCCACTGCTCTTCGCACCGGGCAAAAAAGCGGCGCATCGGCTCCTGCGCTTCGCGGAAGTAATTCGTATAGTATTCGTCGAGGAGCCGTTCGACGTCGCGATGCGGATCGAGCAGCAGTTGGGCAATGATCCAGGGCAGCGGACCGTCGAGCGACCAGTTGCGGCTGGATTCGCCGTAGTAATCGGTGAAGCCGACGTCGGCGGCATGACGGACGTGTTCGGCAAAGGCATGCACCGGCACCCGCGGCACCAGGAAACCGTAGCCATCGAGATAGTCGTACATTCCCAAGCGTCGCGACGGTCCGTGGCGTCCGCCGGCGAGCGCAGCGGCCCAACGTCGTTGCAGCTCGAATTCTTCGCGTTGGAAGGCCGGATCGTAGCTTTGCGAACGATCCGCGCAGAGAAACGGCATCACATGCGGATCGACGGCAAAGGGCGGTACGTTCTCGCACCAATAGTAGGCGAGGCAGGCGAGATATTTGTCGGGATAAACTGGAGCGACCTGCACGGCCGCGCGATTCATGAACGTGAAGACCAAACGCGAAAAATCCGGCCGGCCGCGAAACCAGCGGGTGGGCGTGACCAGCACGGCCGTTTCAAGCGAATCGCCGAAGATCACGGCGTCGTTGATGCCCAGAGAAAAGGTCGTCGCGGCGGGATTCGATTTGAACCCCGCGATCGCTCGGCGGGCGGCGTAGGCCGCGGTGTCGGCGCGGCCGAGGTCGGGATTCCAAATGACAGGTCCTTTCGGGGACGGCCGGAAGCGCCGGCCGTCGACGATCGGAAAAAATTCCGGACGCTCGGCCGCCAACTCCGGCGGAAACACATTCGAAAGGTTGTGCGAGAAGTCCACGCTGGGCGTTACGCCGTTATGTTGTCCCCAGGCTTCTTCTTCACCGGAGCGTAGGCCGATTGCGCGCGTGATAAAGGGAGCCGCTGGACGATCGCCGCGCCGCGTGGCAGTACTGCCGACGGCAATACGCACGGGCGCGGGCGCGGCACGTTCGTATCCGAGCGGGCCCGGCATAAACCAGCGCCCTGGTGCGCGAGCGCGTTGCACGATCACGCCTGCCACCACCGCCGCCAAGCCGACGCTCGCGATGCCTGCCCAGAAAATCGTGGTGCGCAGAGAGGAGATCATTAGCGCGTCGATTCAGGGCGCGAATTTCGGCGAAGACACGAAATTTCGACGAGGCGCGCGAGGGGGCGAGCATGAACGAAACGCGCCAGCGGGGAAGAGACGACACCTGCACCAACGCGGAAGCCGAGACCGAGGCCGGGCGTTCCGTCCGCTGGCACTCCCGAGCCAAGTGTCATCTAATGGATGACACTTGGCTTGGGCACTCGGAAGTGAGCCGCATTGGTTGGGCGGGCGCGGCCAACGACACTCACGCACGGTGGACAGTCGCTCATGCACAATCGCGCGGGCTTTCCGCTTGCGACCTAGGCGCGGCCTTGACGAAGCTGGTGCGTCTTTCGACTCGATCGATCAAACTCAATCAAGGACACGTCATGGCTCGTTTCACGCGGATGCAGGTGCTCACTACGATGTACGACATCAGTGTCGTGCCGGTTTTCTATCATCCGGACATCGACACGGCGAAAAACGTCGTCGCGGCGATCAGTCGGGGCGGATGCAAGCTGGTCGAGTTCGTGAATCGCGGCGATCACGCCTTCGAAGTCTTCTCGGAGCTCGATCGGCATTTCGCGAAAGCCGATCCCAGCCTGATTCTGGGCGTCGGTTCGATCGTCGAGCCGTACACCGCGGCGATGTACATCAACTGCGGCGCGAACTTCGTGGTGGGCCCCTCGCTCAACGCCGAAGTCGCGAAGCTCTGCAATCGCCGGATGATCCCCTACTCGCCGGGCTGCGGCAGCGCGTCGGAGATTTCCGACGCCCAAGAGCTCGGCTGTGAAATCGTGAAGGTGTTTCCCGGCAAAGAAGTCGGCGGACCCGGTTTCGTGAAGAACGTGCTCGGGCCGATGCCGTGGACGAAGATCATGCCGACGGGGGGCGTGGATTCGACGGAGGAGTCGTTGACCTCGTGGCTGAGCGCGGGCGTGGCCGCGATGGGCATGGGCAGTAATCTCATCACGAAAGAACTTCTGGCCGCGAAAGATTGGGCCGGCATCGAGAAGAAAGTGAAAGAGACCGTCGATCGCGTGAAGGCGATCAAGGTGAAGCTAGCCACGGCGAAGTGAGTTAAGGCGGCGAGCGAGCGCGTCCGGCCCGAATTGGCGCGCTCGATCAATTTTCTTGCGCGGCGCGGTTTGGCTGTGTCTGTTTTCCGCTCCGCAGATTGCCCAGGTGGTGGAACTGGTAGACACGCAGGTCTCAGAAGCCTGTGCTTAACCGCATGGGGGTTCGAGTCCCCCCTTGGGCACCAGTCTTCGCTGAGTGTAACGAAGCGAAGACTGCCACGTCGAAGGCTTGGCGAAGACGGGCGTTTAATTGCGCAGCGGTTGAGCTACGACTTGGCAAGCCAGTCTGCCGCTACCACGGCAAGGCCTGTGGTTGATGCTGCGCATGAGCGCGGCCCGCGCCAGGTTGGGCCCTACCTCAAGCCTAAGTTACTTCGCTGGGAAATGTCGCACCTTGCACATAGGCGGTGGCGGCCGGGACGACCGCCGCTCCCTTAAGCGGCTAAATCAGGGCGCGGTAAACGGGGTGGATGCGGCGCAATGGAGTATGGGGGGGGAGTTTAACCTCCCGGAGCGGGGCTCGGAGCATAGATGCGTCTTTCTTGTTGCAGTGCCCTCATCTGGGCAAAGCACGGGTTTCGATCGATGGCAGGTGCTGCCGCCACGCCGATTCCGGCGGGACGACGGCTAAAGGGAAAGCGGACCGAAGGTGCGGGCGTGACGTGGCAACTTCTGCGGCCTCGCTCCGGCGCAGAACCAATATCGGCACTCGAAACGGCTGCGCTACCACCGCCACCGAGGGGCTGGGCGAGTGGCGCTTTGTCGGCATTAAAACAAGATGCGAGTTTCACCGTCCAATAGCCACCGCCATCGCCGCAATCGTCCGCACAAAAGGGAAGTCGCACCCGGGCCATGGAGTTCGGTCAGAGATAGGCCGGGCATCGCCGGCGCGTGGACGCGACGGGAGAAACCTGCCGAGGCGGACGAAATTCAATCGAGCCGTGTCAGCGTGAATCGCAGCGTGCGTCCCATTCGACGCTCCGCTGCACTTCGCCCGCGATGGTGGTCGACTTGCCCGGCGCGCACGACGACTGTGGCGGCGCGTTCAATGACATTTCATTTCGGCCTCTTTGCTCCTGCCCTCATCTTGCTGCTTTTTCCGGCAGACCGTCTGCTCACGCGCTTCGTCGAGCTGCGTAACTTCGAAGATTTTCACACGTTGGACAAAGGGCCGCGATTCCGGCCGTGGTGGTGGGTGGCGGCACTATGGGTCGATCCGTTGCGCAGCTTCGCGGGAATCCATCTGCTGCTGCTGTCGCTGGGGCTGAAACTAGGAAAATGGGATGTGCTGCCGACGGCGGCCTTCTCCGTGGCGATTGGCATCGTGACCGCAGCCGTCCTCGCGCAAATGTTCACCGCGCGCGAACGCGGCTTCTTTATCGCCCCGATCGGCTTCGTTCTTGGCATCGTGGCCGCGATCGCGCCTTGGAAAGTCACCGCAATCGCCGCGACGATGGCGTTCACGGGCATGTTTGGCATGCGGCAGTTCTACGCTTTTTTCGTCGGCGGACTCATCGCCAGCGGATTCCTGGGTTTCATCATGAGCACGGGCGCGGGCTGGCTCGTGCTGGCGATGGTGGCATTCGGCCTCCCCGTCACGGCGGGGCTGATCACCAGCCGCTGTCTGGGACTGCCCACGCGTAATGCGGCCGGGCGCGGCGTCCCGGCCTAACCGGCAGCTACGGCGTGCGATGGGGCGAACCAAAGCGCTCCGAACGCCGCAGAGAAGGATTTCAGCGTCGTCACCCGTTTGCCGCGCAAAAAGGCGATGAGGGTTGCGTTGGCTGGGTGGGTACACGACCTTCGTGGCCGTTCGTACACACCGTTTCTTCCCAGTTGCTGGTGAGTCGTCAGATGAGCTTCGCGTTCAGGTGATGATTCGAAACCCGATTCCCGGGAACACACTGCCGCACCTAACGACACCTACGAATCACCACTATGGGTTTCAAACTGTTCGTCGGGAACTTGGCCTTCAATACGGGCGAGATCGAGCTGCGCGATGCGTTCGGCCCTTGCGGCGCAATCAGCGAAGTCGACATCGTCAGCGACCGTTTCACCGGTCGGCCGCGGGGGTTCGCTTTCGTGACGTTCGAGTCGGATGCCGAGGGCAAAGCGGCGATCGAAAAGATGAACGGCGTCACCCTGGGCGGAAACGCGATCACGGTGAACGAAGCGAAACCGCGCGAAAGCACCACCGTGGGCACGCGGACGTTCACCAGTCCGAACCGCAAAGCGGGCGCGTTTCACCAACGCGGCAAGCGTCGCTATTGATCGACCGCCTGCCGGGCGGTTGCGCAGGCAGAGGTGGCGAAGCCTCGACGCTTCGACTGCGGCTTAGCACCGCGGGCAGCCAACGCGTGCGAGCGCAAAGGCCGAGGCACGTGAACTCACGTCGGCCGTCGGGGTCCTTGAGGCCATGAAAAAGCAGATCATGGCCGAAGCGGACGGAAATGCTACAGCCGCCCACGAGCCATGGCTCGACCTCGATGCCTGTGCATCGGTGAAGCTTACCTCGGAGAATCACGAGCATCCCATCGAGTCGGCATTGTACGATGGCGCGGGCAAAGGCTGGGTCGCCGGTTCTGCGGGACCGCAAACCATCTGGCTGCACTTCGACCATCCGCAGCGAATTCGCGACGTCTATCTCCGGTTCGAACGCGCGACGCCCGTTACGCAGGAATTCGCCCTGTCGTGGTCCGACAACGACGGCGTCGCGTATCGCGAGCTGGTGCGCCAACAGTTCAACTTTTCCGACCAAACCCAGTGTGAAGAAGAAAATCTCCACGCGGATTTGACCGGCGTCACCGACATGAAGCTGACGATCATTCCCGACATCAACGGCGGCGAAAGCCTCGCGACGCTACAAGCGCTGCGACTCGCGTAGCGGATTCGGGTTGCCGAGCGGCGGGGGTAGGCAGCGTGTCGGTCTCATTCGAACCAGCCCGATGGGGACATCGGGCTCCACCCTGACATCGCGCTACGGCTGAAACGAAGGCGTGCGGCGGCATCCGAACGCAAAAAAGGCGAAGCAGGTTATGCTTCGCCGGAGAGAGGGGGCGAAACGACCGGTTAGTACCGGCTGTTGCGATTACCGCCGCCGCTGAAACCGCCGCGGCCGCCGGCCATGGCTTCCTTCGGGCGGGCTTCGTTCACGGTAAGCTGACGACCGTCGAGATCGACGCCGTTCATTTTTTCCGCCGCGACCTTGCTTTCGTCATCGGTGCTGAAGGTCACGAAGGCGAAACCGCGCGGGCGGCCCGTCTCACGATCATTGGCGATATAAACGTCGGTGACGCTGCCGAATTGACCAAACGCGGTACGCAGCGCGGTTTCGGTGGTGTTGAATGACATATTTCCAACGTAGAGTTTGGAGTTCATGATTAGTATTCTTCGTATGCTCCGTCTGCTGTCAGCGTGTTCCCGGAAATCGGGTTTCGAATCGTCAGCTGAACCGGAAGCTCACTTGAAGACCCACCAACCACTGTCATCTAACGCAAATTACGAGCCGCCACCGTCGCGCATTTCAACCGCAACGCAAGGACCAATCCGCTTTCCGGCGAAAATAGTCTGCGCGCCGCGCATTGCAGGCGACGTAGGGGCGGACGGCGCGCTCAGGCGCCGGGACGAGCGACGGCCCCGACGAGGCTGAGCAAGTCGTCGGGATGCGTCTCCTCGCGCTCGCTCTGGAGGTACTTCTCATCGCCATGCGTCAAAACGACGAGCCGCACGACGCGGTCTTCCGAGCGAAAATAGAATTCCTCGGTGCCGCCTTCGATCAGGGCGATCGCCGCCGCTTGGGACAGACGCCACGAGCTGCGATCGGAGTTCACGCCCGCGATGGAGTGGATGCGTTCGTAAGGATCGCGGCTGTAGGCACGACTGACAGTGGAAACGGCACGACGGCGGCGAGGAGCGGGCATGGAAAAATAGATCAGGGTTGAGCAGGTTCTGGCGGGACGATCCAAGATAACGCCGCGAATAGCGATGCGCGAAGCAATACGTCGTCGCGGGTCGAAGTGCGGCGCGGGGCGGTCGATTACATCGCAAATGGATGCCGGAAAATCGCGTCCGGCGGTTGATGGAGCCCGAAAAGGGACGAGCGTGCCGGAGCGCGGGAAGCGCAGGACAAGGATTGCGATTCAGCGAAAACAGAAGTTATAAGGAGGAAACCCATGGCCCAATCACCCGAAGCGGCTCACGCCGATACCGAAGAGTTTTCCCTGCCGCTGTTCGTGCTGACCGTCCTCGCGACGCTGGCGGGATTGGTGTCGGCCATCCGGCTTTTCGTGCCGGACGTCTGGGCCGCGCAATTCATGGCGCCGCTGTGGAAGGGCGTGGTCGCGTTTCTCCTCGTGAGCCTGGTGAACTGCTTCATCGAGTACTTTTTTCACCGCTACGTGCTTCACCTGCCGGCGATTCCCCTCCTCCGCCGCTTGTACAAGCAGCACACGCTGCATCATGCGCTCACCCGCATCGCGCGAAAGCAGAGTCGCGACGGCCGCGGCATCCTTTTCATCGAAAACAAATTTCCGATCGTCGAGCCCGAGCAGGGCGAGGCGTCGTTCTTCCCGTGGTATTCGCTGACGATCTTTGCGCTGCTGCTTTCGCCGTTGCTCGCGTTGCTGCAATGGCAGTTCCCGTCGTTCCCGTGGTTTTTCGGCGGCTTCGCGGCGCTCGCGGTCTCGCTGACGCTTTACGAAGTGCTGCACGCGATCAATCACTGGCCGTTCGAGAAATGGGCGCCGCTAATTCAACATCGCCGCTGGGGCTGGTTCTGGCGGCCGGCGTATGCGTTTCACCTGCGGCACCACGCCGTCACCGATTGCAACGAATCCATCTCCGGATTTTTCGGATTGCCAATCGCCGATTGGATTTTCGCGACCTGCGTCATTCCCCAGACGATCTACGCCGAGGGCGAAGAGTGGACGCCGGATAAATTTCGCAGCCCGACGCCGCGATGGCTCATTCGCCGACTCGACACATGGGCCGAGCGAGTCGTGCAGCGACGCCGCGATCGGGCGACGGTGGGCAGCGCGCCGCCGATCGAAGCGGCGGACCCCGTGCCAGAGGCGCCGCGCGTGCGCGAGTATTCGCGCGGCGAAGAGATCGCGAATTGGGTGACGCACGGCATCGGCCTGGCGGCGAGCGTGGCCGGTCTCACGTTGTTGATCGTGTTCGCGAGCCTCCGCGGCGACGCGTGGCATGTCGTCAGTTTCACGGTGTTCGGCCTGACGCTGCTGGTCCTCTACACGGCGTCGACCTTGTACCACATGCAACGCTCGGATCGGGCGAAAGCGATTTTCCGCAAGCTCGATCATGCGGCGATCTTCCTGCTGATCGCGGGCACCTACACGCCGTTCCTGCTCACTCATCTGCGCGGGCCGTGGGGTTGGACCTTGTTCGGCATCATCTGGGGCCTGTGCGGCGCCGGCGCGGTGTTTCAACTTTTCTTCGGCGAGCGGTATCGGCTCAGCTCGACCCTCGCCTATCTGTTCGTGGGCTGGTTGATCGTGCTGGCGCTGAAACCCATGATCACGCACGTGCCGCACGGCGGCTTGTGGCTCCTGCTCGCCGGCGGGCTCTGCTACACGCTGGGCGTGGTATTCTATCTCTGGCGGCGGCTGCGGTATCATCACGCCGCATGGCACACCTTCGTGCTCGGTGGCAGCACCTGTCACTATCTCGCGGTGCTGCTGTTTCTGCTGCCTCGTCCGGCCTGACCAGGGATTTATTCGGTCGGTCGCGTCAGCCACCAAAGCGACACGCGGCCGCCACTTCGCGGCAGCGTGACCCGCGGCCCGGCGCGAACGATCGCCGCGGACGAAGCGCCGATGCTGCCCGTCGCGGGATCGATCGGCCGCGCACGAAACTCGCCCGACGCGTCCTCGAGGCCGATCGCCAGTTCGCCGTTACCCGTGCTCGCCACGAAGTATTGATGTCCCGGCTCGCCGAGCACCCATGATTTCTCGGTCGAACCCGCCGCCATCGGTCGCATCCGCGCCAGGGCGGCGAGGAGCGCTGGATCGGTTTTCGCGGGGAGTTTCGCCAGCGACCCGCCTGCGGCCGCGAACAACCAGCCGTCGCCCTGCTCGAGCCCGGTGATGATCGCCTTGTCCGGAAAACGCCGGCGGTACTCGCTCGCCATGCCGGCCAGCGAAGCGGCGCTGGGTTTCCCGCCCTTCCATTCGCGCTCGTGCTGGCGCGGCGCGAGGCGGGTGCCGCCCGCGGGCGCGAACACTTTCCCGTCGTCCGTTCGCCACCAATACGTGAGGTCGATCACGTCGACGAGCGCGGCGCGTTGGGCATCCGCGAGAATGGCGTCCTGGACATCCTTCGGCGCGCTCAGCGCGATCAGCGGATGCTTGCCGGTCTCACGCTCCCACTCGGCGACGACGTCGAGCCAGAACTGCATGAACGCGAGCGGACCGCTGTTCTCCGCGGTCAGCGTGTGGATCACGTTCGGATCGGCCGCGAGATTGGCGAGACACTGCCGAATGTACGCGCGATGCAACGCGCGGCGCACGGGATGTGAAACGTCGTAGAACGCTTCCGCCATGAAGATTCGTTTGCCGAGATCGGGGGTCGGCGCGGCTTCGCCCTCGTTGTCGGTATAAGGCGGCGGCTCGGGAAATCCGGTGGCCTGCAGGCAATTCGCCGGCCGCCACGGCGAATCGGCCCAATGCGCGCCCGCCTCGAGGATATTGTGCTGAAAGTACATTTCGTCGATTAGCACGAGCCCCTTCTGGCGGCTCAATTCGGCGAACTCGCGCAATCGGCCAAAGTACCACGGATTGTAGCGCGTGAGATCGTAGCGGCTCAACCGGTCCCACGCTTCGCCTTGCCCGCTGCGCGCGAACGGTTGCTCGAAAAATGGCGGCCAATCGTCGGGCGTCGCGCGCCGGATGCGCTCGTGATCCATCCGCCGGCGATCGTACCAGAGCCCGTAATGATGGCGGGTGACGATTTCGTTTTCGCGGACCATCGCGTCGGTCAGCGCGTCGAGATCGTCCGTCAGCCCCGGGCCGGTTTGCCCGGGCACGAAGCGCGTGATCGCCGCGCCGTATTCGTTGGTGCGGCTGGGCAGCACGACGCCGCGCCACCAATCCAAATCGCGCATCGGCTTCCCGACGAGCAAGGCGCCGTTCGCGACGAGCCAGCCATTCGTGAGCGCGAGCGGCTTGCCGGGCGGCGGCGGTTTCGAGGCCAGCCGCGCGGGGAGATCGGGGACAACCTGGTCGAGGCCGGGCACGCGCGCGAGATCCCCGGTCGGCCATTGCCGCGGTGCGAGCGCAGCGAGCGCACGTTCGCCCAGGCGCGCGGCCAGTTGCGCGCGGTACAAGCTGTCGGGCCGCACGAACTCGTTCACCTGATCCCACCAACCGTTCCCGAGAAATTCCGACCAGACGCCGATCGCCCAATTGTGCGCCGTCGGCGGATGGCGCACCGCCATCGTGGACGCCGAACATTGCCATAGCACGGAATTCGCCGCGGACCAGCCGACGCCCTGGTTCCAAGTCTCGAGATTATCGAGATTCAGCCCGGCGCCGTCGATCCGCACGTTGTCGAACAAGACGCCGGAGGCCCAGCTACCAATGGCGCCGCTGGCGCCGAGCGCCTCGTCGGCGACACAGTCGAAGAAGACATTTGGCCCGGACGCGAAGTAGCCGACCGTGAAGTCGTGGCAGCCGTGCTCTGCCCGACAACGCAGGAAAAGCGTGAGTTCGCCGCTCGAGTGAAACGAGTGGCGGCGATAGCCCGCGATTTCCGAAACCGGCGCCACGCAGGCGCAGTCTTGCACGGTCACGGCGCGCGCGCCGGCGCCGAGCTGGACGGTGGAACTCGCAAAGTGCACCGCGGTGACGTTGGCGACCCAAGCGTTTTCAATGGCGTCGAGCGAGATCGCCATCCACGCGTGCGCCTCATCTTTGGGATTATCCGCGGCGCAGGCCGACTCGCAGCGAAGATTCTCGATGCCCACCTGAGTCAGGCGGCCGGGCGACGTGCATGCGGTCACCGTCGCACCGCCAAAGGTACGGTCGAGGGCCGTGGTGATCGGCGCGTCGATCGTGAGATGATCGCTATCGATCGCGACAATCGTCCGCTCCCACGCGAGGTTCATCTTGCCGGGCTGCCAGGAAAACGGTTGCCGCGCGGGCGCATCGTCCATACCGATCGCCGCGATCCATTCTTTTGTGCTCGGCCGCTCGATCAGCACGCGGTCGCCGACGTGAAACGTTTCCGGACGATCGACAGTGAACGTGGTGGCGCCAACGGCGACGTACGCATCGGCGATCGCATGCGCGTTGCCCCGCTTCGTGCGATCGTCGCGGCCTGCGACTTGAATCAATGTCCGCCGATCGGTTCCGGTCGCGACCAACACGGTATCGTTTTCTCCCGCGCCTTGGCCGCGCAACACGACCCCACTGACGCCGATCCGAAGCTGGCCGGCGATTTCGTAGCGGCCGCGCTCCAGCACGACGGCGCCACGCAGCCCGCTCGCATCGGGGGCTAGACCGGCGATGTAATCGATTGCCGCTTGGATCCGCGGACCCGCATCCCCGGGCGCCGGGGAGACCCGCGCGCGCGCCGACGCGACAGGCAAAGCGACCCCGCCGCCGCCATATCCGGCACGCGAGAAATCCGGCACGCGATCGCCACGGGCATCCGCCGTGTATTTCAGGGTGCCGTCGCGCCCCGACTGCACGAAGGGCGTTTTGACCTGGGACGCGAAGGCGGGGGCGGCGAATGCGAGCAACGCAGCAACGCCAGCGACACGGCACTTGGGAACGAAGGTCATGGCAAAGAAGTTAACGCGAGGTCGCGCGGATGAACGCGAATATAAATTGGACCCGATCACGGCGGGGTTCGGAGACCCCGCCCTACAATCCGAAGCCGAGCCGACGTGAGCCGTGCTCGATTCGTTGAGCTTCGCGTTCATTGGCGTTCACTTCAGCTCGCTCCCCGCTCACGCGGCCTGGAACACCGATTTCAAATACGCGGCGTTCGCGCCGAAGTTCCATTTCACGTCGCGCGAGCGTTTCGCGTCGCGCGAACGTTCAATCACCAGCCAGCCGCTCCAGCCCATCCGGTCGAGGGTCTGCTTCACTTTCGGCAGATCGATCTTCGGATCGTTTTGCAGCCACACGCCGTCCTGATCGGTGCAGTGAATTTGGCAGATCCGATCGCGGCCGAGCGTCTGCAATTCGGCGTTCAGATTGCGACCGTTCTGCAGCGCATTCGAGAAATTGAAGTAGCTGCGAATCGCGGGAGAACCGATTTCGGCGAGGAATTTAACTTCCGCGGCAGCGTCCAATGCCGTCTCGACCCCAACCACGACGTTGGCCTTCTCGGCGGCGGCGCCAATCGCCTTGAGCCGCATGACGATGGCGGGACGCAGCTCGGGGTATTTCAGCAGATCGCCCTGGACGCCGAGCGGCAGAAACGCCGTTTTCACTTTCATCGCGACCATCGTATCGATGCAGTCCTGCGCCATGCGTTCGACGCCCGGGCGCTTGCCAAAGGACTGGGCGTAGAAGCCCGACATCGCCAGCGAACTGATGCCGAGCCCAAGCTCGCGGGCCTTGTCGAGGAACTGCTGGCGCACCTCTGGTTTCGCGAGTTGATTATCGAAGGTCTCGAGCTGGCCCAAGCTGCCCATGTCGACTTCGACGCCGTCGGCGCCGACGTCCTTCGCGAGTTGAAACGCGCCCAGTTTCTGGCGCTTCAACATCATCCAATCGCAGACGCTGATTTTGTAGCGCGGGGAAGGAAAAGGCGGTCGAGCAAGCTGGCATCCCGAGGTCAGCGCGAGCGTGGCAGCGGCTGCGGCGGCGGTCAGGAATTCGCGCCGGTTATAATGAGGGCCAGGCGATGGTGGCATGGGGAGTGGCGGGGTTGACGCGTAGCGTGCTAAAACGATTCCGCACGTCACGTTTTAAGATCGAGCCGTCACTCGCGAGTCGGCCGGCATTTCCGGCCTCCATCCCACTCTCGATGAGCGTTTTAATTCTACGGCCGCGACGAGCGGCGCTCTTAGAATACCGGCAGAAGTGGGAAGAAGACGGGAAGCGCCGCCCAAGCGTCTATGGTAGCAACTAATCGAACGCAGGTTCGTCCGGCTCGACGCTCGGTTTCCCTGACCGAGTTTTATTTGCCGCTCAAGATACCCATGAACGCTCTTCGATTCAGCTTGGCTCTCGCTCTCGCGGCCTCGGCGCATGCCGCTTCCGCTCCGGACACTCCGGCACCGGCGGCAGACGATGCCGCGTATATTCAAACGACGAACGATCGGGCGCAGAAGATCGTCGACAAGATCGCGATCTCCGACGGCGCGAAGGCAATTCACGCCCGCGAGGCCATCGCGCAATTCTATCGGGACCTCCACGCGAGTCAGGACGCACGCGATGCTCGAATCGCCGCCGCCAAGGATAAGCCCAAAGACGAGCGTGAAGCGGAAACGAAAGCGGCGCGGGCGGAGGCCGACGAAAAGCGGGCCGCGTTGCACACGAAGTTTCTCGAGCGACTCGCGCACGATCTCACCCCCGAGCAGATCGACGCGGTGAAGGACGGCCTCACCTACGGCGTGTTGCCCCTGACGTTCCGCGTCTATCAGGAAATGCTGCCGAAGCTGACGGCCGAGCAGAAAGAGCAGCTGCACGCGTGGCTCGTCGAGGCGCGGGAACACGCGATGGACGGCTTCACTTCCGAGGAAAAGCACGCGTGGTTCGGCAAGTACAAGGGTCGAATCAACAACTATCTCGCCAAGGCCGGCTACAACATGAAGGAGGCCGAAAAGGAAATGTCGGCGCGCCAAAAAGGCGGAAAATAAACGGCTCGCGCGAGGCGCGATGGCCGGCGACGCGCCAATTTGCTAAATCGATTGTGCTCGCGCGCGCCTATTCGCGATTTCATCCGTCTGTTCGTACCGCATCATGAAAGTATCCCCGTACCGCTCGCTCGCCACGTTACTCACCGCCCTCTCCGCTTGCGCCTTCGCTTCGGCGCAGGGCTATCCCAAGGTTCCACACGATATCCAGGCCGCCATGGACGCCCGCAAGGCGGCGGCCGATCGGCGCTCGGACGAAATCTTCGCGGGTGAGCTGCCGGAGATCGAAGCCTGGGCCGCCAAGGGGAAACCTTACATTCCCTGGGCGGAAAAGCCGTCCGATTTGCCGCAGGCGAAAATCCCGGCGTTCCCCGGCGCGCAAGGCGGCGGCATGTACTCGTTCGGGGGCCGCGGTGGCAAAGTGTATGTCGTCTCGAATCTGAACGACAGCGGGCCGGGCAGCTTTCGCGAAGCCTGCGAAGCCGCCGGTCCTCGCGTCGTCGTGTTCAACGTGGCCGGCATCATCCGGCTCAACGACCGCATCCGCGTGCGCGCGCCGTACATCACCATCGCGGGCAACACCGCTCCCGGCGACGGCGTTTGCATCGCCGGCAACACGGTCGAGCTCGAGACGCATGACATCATTATTCGGCATATGCGCTTTCGCCGCGGCGCGACCGATGCCGCCGATCGCAACGACTCGTTTGGCGGCAATCCCGTCGGCAATTTGATCATCGATCACGTCTCGGCGTCGTGGGGCCTCGACGAAAACATGTCGATGTACCGCCACATGTATCAGCCGAAAAACGGCGGCAAGGAGCTGAAGTTGCCGACGGTGAACGTCACGATCCAGAACTCGATCTTCAGCGAAGCGCTCAACACCTATCACCACGCGTTCGGCTCCACGATCGGCGGGCTCAACAGCACGTTTCATCACAATCTCTGGGCGTGCAATACGGGGCGCAATCCCAGCGTTGGCATGTACGGCGACTTCACCTTCGCGAACAATGTGCTGTTCAATTACCGCCATCGCACCGTCGACGGCGGCGATCAACGGAGCGAATTCAACATCATCAACAACTATCTGAAGCCCGGTCCCGGGACGCCAAACACCGAGGTCGCGTACCGGCTGCTCAAGCCCGAGTCCGAGCGGAGCAAAGAGGTCGTCGATAATTTCGGCAAAGCGTACGTCTCGGGCAATGTCGTCGAAGGCCACCAGTACGTCAGCATCGACAACTGGGCCGGCGGCGTGCAACCGGGCGTGCGTGGCGAATCGTTGAAGGCGGCGCTCGCCGCGATTCGCGTCGAGCAGCCGTTCCCCCATGCGCCGATCGACATCTTCCCCGCCCGCGTCGCGTTCGGGTATGTTCTGACCAATGCCGGCGCGACGCTGCCCAAGCGCGATCCCGTCGACGAACGCGTCACGCACATGGTGCGTACCGGTGAAACGACCAAAACGCAGGTTTTGAAGAGCTCGTTGGAGAAAGCGGCCGCGGTCGCCTATGCTCAGAAGTGGATCGATGAGCTCGGCGAGCTCGTCCCGAAAGGTTTTATCACCGATCCGGCCGAAGTGGGCGGTTATCCGGACTACAAGGGAACGCCGTATAAAGACACCGACCACGACGGCATGCCCGACGAATGGGAGACGGCGCACGGGCTCAATCCGAACGACTCCTCCGACGCGGCCGGCGACCTGAACGGCGACGGCTACACGAACATTGAAGACTTCATCAACGGCTTGGACCCGCGCGCATCGAAGCGCGATTGGACCGATCTGAAGAACAACGTCGACGCTCGGAACACGCCGGCGAAGTCGGTATGATAGGACGCTGCAAGGTGGAGCCCGATGTCCCTATCGGGCTCGTTTGACGCGACACGCGAAAGCCCGATGAGGACATCGGGCTCCACCATAAAGCGAGCCCTAACGCCCATGATTATTCGCCCGCTAGCCGCGATTTTCGGAGTTGCCGTCGCTCTCGGGGTGCCGAACCCAACGCCCGCCGCGGAAGACGCGGTTCCGACGCTGTGGTATACGCAGCCGGCGGTGAAATGGACCGACGCGTTGCCGGTCGGCAACGGTCGCATGGGCGCGATGGTATTCGGCGGCACAACGGAGGAACGCGTCCAATTCAACGAGGGCACGCTCTGGACCGGACATCCGCACGACTACGCCCGGCCCGATGCGGCGCAGTATCTCGCGCCCATTCGCCAGCTGATCGCGGAGGGCAAGACGGAGGCCGCGGTCAAACTCGCGAAGGAACATTTCATCGGCGATCCCGCCCGCCAGAAAGCCTATCAGCCGTTCGGCGACCTTCGGCTGCATTTCACGTACCGGAGCGAAGCCGATGCGCCATCGGCGAACGTGGCGGCAGGGCCGGGCGTCCCGGGCGAGCCAGCGGGCTCGGCGCACGGGCAAGATCTCCGTGCGACCCAATACCGCAGGGAACTCGACTTGGATGCCGCGATCGCGCGCGTGAGCTACCAAGTCGGCAGCACGACGTTTCGCCGCGAGGTTTTCGCGAGCTATCCGGACCAAGTGATCGTCGTTCGACTCACGGCCGATCGGCCGCGGAGCCTTTCGTTTTCGGCCGCGATGACCAGTCCGCACAAAACGAGCGAAACGCATCCGCTCGGCCAGGACACGCTCGTGCTCACCGGCCAGGTCGAGCCGAACGGGCTGCGCTTCGAATCGCGTCTCGTGGTCCGCGCGGAAGGCGGCAACGTGCGCGTGGATGGACAGGGCATCACGATCGACGCAGCCGATGCAGTGACCTTGATCCTCGCCGGCGCCACGAGTTTCAAGACGTTCGAAGATATCTCAGCCAATCCAGCGACCCGCTGCGCGGCGACGCTGTCGAAAATCGCGCGACGCTCGTACGACGAGCTGCTCGCCGCCCATCTCGACGATCATCGGAGCCTCTTTCGGCGCGTAAGCTTGACGCTGGATAACGACAAGGTAGCGGCGGTCGTCCCGACGGTCACCCGTACGGATGGCGGTCGGGACGACCGCCGCGATCCCGCGGCAGAACCGACGGACCGACGTCTGCTCCGGCTGAAAACCGCCGGGCTCGCGTCGGATCCGGCGTTCGCCGCGCTATATTTTCAATACGGACGTTATCTCCTCATCGCGAGCAGTCGGGCCGGAGGCCAGCCCGCGAATCTCCAAGGAATTTGGAACGAACTGCTCGACCCGCCGTGGGAGAGCAAATGGACCACGAACATCAACGTGGAGATGAATTATTGGCCGGCGGAGGTGGCCAATCTCGGCGATTGCACTGCGCCGTTGTTCGACCTGATCGACGATCTGGCGATCAGTGGCCGGCGCACGGCCCGCGCCCAATACGCGGCGGACGGCTGGGTGCTTCATCACAACACGGATCTCTGGCGCGGCACCGCGCCGGTGAACAATATCGACGGCGTGTGGCCGACCGGCGGCGCGTGGCTGTGTCAGCATCTCTGGGAACACTATCTCTTCACGCAGGATCGCGAGTTTCTCCAGCGCCGGGCGTATCCGGTGATGAAAGACGCCGCCTTGTTTTTCGTGAGCACGCTCGTGCGCGACGAAAAGACCGGCTGGCTCGTCACGACCCCGTCCTACTCTCCCGAGCAGGGTTCGCTCACGGCTGGTCCGACAATGGACAATCAGATCGTGCGCGCGCTGTTCGAGCATACCGCCGCCGCGGCGAAACTCCTCGGCGTTGACGCGGACTTCGCGAGCCGCTTGGTCGAAAAAGCCGGCCGGCTCCCGCCGAATCAGATCGGTCAAAAGGGCCAGTTGCAGGAGTGGCTCGAGGACGTGGACAAGCCGAACAATGCGCACCGCCACATGTCGCCCTTGTGGGCGCTCTATCCGGGGGCAGACATCACCCCGGCCGACCCGAAGGTCTACGCCGCGGCGAAACAATTGCTGGCGTGGCGCGGCGAGGGCAGCACGGGCTGGAGCTATGCGTGGCGGATTCCGCTTTGGGCGCGTGTCGGCGACGGCGAATTCGCGTTCCGGCAGCTCGCTCAACTCTTCGGACGGAAAACGCTGCCGAACCTCTTCGATCTATGCGGGCCGTTCCAAATCGACGGCAATTTCGGTGCGACCGCAGGCATCGCCGAGCTTCTGTTGCAAAGCCACACGCGAACGGAGCCCGGCGACGTCGCGGGCGGGCCGCAGATCGATCTGCTGCCCGCCCTGCCGAGAGCGTGGGCCAATGGCAGCGTCGCGGGCCTCCGCGCGCGCGGCGGCATCGAAGTCGATTTTAGCTGGCGCGAGGGGAAGCTGGTGCAGGCGGAGCTGCGAGGGGCGCCGAAATCGGCGTGTCGCGTGCGTTACGCCGCCGTCGCGGCCGATGTGACTATACCCGCGAATGGCCGACTGCAGCTGGACGGCGACCTGCGCGCAAGCAGGTAGCGCGCGTTATCGTCGTCCCCCGGCGACCATTCGCTTAATCGTGGCGGTCGGGACGACCGCCGCTACCTCCGATCCAAGTTCCATTAAAGCAAAACGCCGCCGAATGATTTCGGCGGCGTTTGTTTTTCCGGAGCGGACGATTACATCCGGTCCTTCTTCTTGCGGAATTCTTTGTGCGCCTCGTCCGAGTCCTTCTTCATTTTTTTCACGAGCGTCGCGGCTTCCTCGTTGCGGTTCGCCTTCAGGGCCGTCTCGACCTTCTCCACTTCGGCGATGAATTCTTTCATCTCCTCTTGGTATTTCGCGACGAAGGCCGCGCGGTCCGCCTCAGGGACATCCGCGGTCTTCGCGGGCTTGAGCTTGATCGCCTCTTCGGCCTGCGCCCGGATCGTGGCGATGAGCTTGAGCGAATCCTCGTTCTTCGAGGCATCGGCGACTTGTCGGCTCAACTTGCGGTAGGCACCGCTGAGTTTTTCCATGTGCGAGCCAAGCTCGGTTTGGTCGTCGTGCTTGCGCAGCGCACCCGGATTGGGTTGCGGCGAGGCGGCAGGAGCCTCGTCGGCGGCATAAGCACCGGTCGCCACGGCGACGGCACAAAGAAAGGAACACAACGAAACGCGGATTTTCATTTGGGTTTGAGGTCGATTTCGAGATACCGAGACAACGCCATCGCGAGCGACAAGCGCAACGCGATTTCTGAATCCCGGCTGGAGGCGAGCAAGACGGTGCGGCGGCGGAACCGTTACACGCGTCGGCGCGAGAAATCGCGTCGGAAGCCGAGGGGGCCAGGGTCTGGGACCCCAGCTACATCGCAAACATCGATGCATGTTGTAGCTGGCCGCCAAGAGGCCGGCCGAATTCGGAGGCGTACCGCCGATGATCTTTCTACAAAAATCGTCCTGCCTTCTTGCGGCCGGCGTGATTTCATTGCCGAATCGTATCCGCTGTAACCTTTGCGTTCGCGCCGCATCGAAATCGTGATGCACGCTCTGTTTCCGCGGCAACCTTCCTCCGGCATGATCGACAACTCGGCTGATGCTCGTCCCTTCGCCTCGATCAGCGATCTCGATGCGATCGCCGAAGTGACGCGGGGCAATCGCGAGATGTTCGAAGTGATCGTCCGGCGGTACAACCCGCTGCTGTTTCGCGTCGGCATGGCCTACTTGCGCAACCACGCCCAAGTGGAGGACGCGATGCAGAATGCGTACGTGAAAGCGTTTCTCCATTTGAACAAGTTCGAGCGCACCGCCGCGTTCTCGACTTGGATCACGCGGATCATGATCAACGAGTGCCTCATGCACCTGCGGCACCGGAAAAGCCGTCCCGAAGCGCCGCTCGAACCGCACGCGCTGCAAGGAGATCGACCCGAACCAAGAACGGCGGCGACCATCGGATCGGACCACGACTCGGAACGCCCGGCGGCGGAACAAATCAGTTTAAAGGAAATGAAAGCGTTGCTCGAACACGCCATTGCCGCGCTGCCGCGGAAGTACCGTACCGTCTACATGCTGCGCGAAGTACAACAGCTGAGCACCGCAGAAACAGCCGCGGCGCTGGGAGCTTCGGAAGCGAGCGTGAAGGTGGATTTGCACCGGGCCCGCGAGCGGTTGAAGACGGAACTGCTGAAAACCTCGGCCGGCGCCGAGCTGTTCGCCTATCCGGCTTTCTATTGCGATCGCATGACCGCGCGCGTGCTGAGCGCGGTGCTGGCGCTGAGCTGACAGCCGTACGCGACTCGATAAGAGTGCGCTGCTCGACTGTCATCCTGACACAGAATGTTATTCGCTGGCGCGGATTGCGTGGCGCACGCGGATAGACTTTGGCCATACGCTCGCCTGTCATCCTGAGCGTGGCGAAGGATCTAGGCTTGCTCAGGCGGACGTCTGTCAAACTGGATCCTTCGCTACGCTCAGGATGACAGGCGCAGGGGTCCACTCCCGCTACTCGCTACGGTTCGCGCCGTCCACTTTCATGCCGACGCGTCCGTCGGCGAACTCGGCGCTGACGCTTTGTCCGGCGGCGAGCGGCGCGCGGCGGGTGACCGGGCGGCCGGTTTCGTCGCGAACGATCACGAAGCCGCGATTCAGCACCGAGTGCGGGCTCGCGGCTTGCAGGCGTTTCCACAGCGAAAGCAGGCGATGCGATTCCCGTTCGACGCGCTGCTGCGGCGAATGGCGGTCCAGCGCGGACCGCATCTCGGCGAGTTCGCGCCGCCGATCTTGCGCGGAATGCCGCAGGGCCGCGCGAAGCCGATTCGCCAAATCGTCGATCCGCAGATGGCCTTGCTCGATTTGAGCGGCCGGTGACAGCAAGCGGAGCCGCGAGCGCGCATGATCGAGCTGCGCGCCAGCGCGCTGAAGCGCGCCGTCGACCAGCGCGGCGACTGCTTCTCGCGCCTGCCGCAACCGCTCGGAGCAATCCACGAAATGGCTCGTGATCAACTCCGCCGCGGCGCTCGGCGTTTCAGCCCGTAGATCCGCGGCAAAGTCGCACAACGTGAAATCGATCTCGTGCCCGACCGCCGAAATGATCGGCAACTGGCACGCCGCGACCGCGCGCACGAGCGGCTCCTCGTTGAATGCCCAGAGATCTTCGAGGCTGCCGCCGCCGCGACCGATAACGAGCAGATCGAACACCTTCAATTCCGCGGCGAAGCGCAGCATGGCGACCATCTCCGCCGCGGCGCCCTCCCCCTGCACCTTCACCGGCAACACGATCACGCGGCCGCACCATTTTCGGCGCGTGACGATGCGCACGAAGTCTTGCACGGCGGCGCCGGTGGGCGACGTCACAAAGCCGATCGTCAGCGGCATCGTCGGAATCGGCTTTTTGCGTTCCTTCGCGAACAGCCCTTCGGCCGCGAGCCGTGCCTTCCACGCCTCGACTTCGCGCTGCAAACGCCCTACGCCGTCCTCGACGACCGCGCGCACGATGAGCTGATATTGTCCGCGCGCCTCGTACACGCTGACCTCGCCGAAGACCACGACCTGCGCGCCGTCGCGCAGCTTCACGGTCTGCCGCATCGCATCGCCGCGAAACAACACGGCGCTCACCTGCGCGCCCGCGTCCTTGAGCGAAAAATAGATATGGCCGCTCGCCTGAGCGCGCACGTTCGAGACTTCGCCACGGACCCAGCCCGGCCGAACGCCGCCTTCGAGCACGCGTTTCACGCGGCGCGTGAAATCCGTCACGCTTTCCGCGCGCGTGCCGGTGTCGGTGAGATCTATTTCAGCACGGGTCATGGTTTCGCCCGTAAATTGCAGGGCGGGGTCTCCGAACCCCGCCGTAAGGGAGCGAGCGCGCAGCGGCGGTATCGGTGAAAATCGAAGGTGAAAATCGCGACGGCGGGGTCCGGTGAACCCACCCTACATTTCGGCGGCGCGTCACGCATCCGAAGCCTCGCGCCGTCCGCTGAAATATTTTCGCCGTACCCATTGCACGAGCACGATAGCGACGATCAACACGCCGAACCCCATCGCCGCGCGCCCGAAGTCACCCGCGAGCAGTCCTTTCCCGAGAATGATGCCGCCGATCGACCAGGGCAAAATCGCGAGCCAGGAGACGATCATGTACAGCCGGAACGGAACCTCGGCCAAACCGCAGATGACCGCTTGCACCGCGTACGGCGGGCCAGGCGTCAAACGGACGATCAACGTGACGGTCAGCGCATTCTCCGGGGTGACGCGCGGCACTTTGTAGCCGTAACGCTCCATCAACCGGGCCAGAATCGGACGCAGGGCATAGCGCGCGATCCAGTAACCGAGGGCCAGATTGAGCGCGATACATACGAGGGAAATAGCGATGACGCCCGGCAGGCCGAACTGCGGCGCAAAGGCCTCGCCGGCGGTAATCGTAAAGAACAACAGGGGAATTCCCACCGCCGGCAGAATCGTCATCGCCACGAAAAAGACCGCGGCCCCGAGATCGCGGATCAGGGCGATTCCGCGCTCGATCAGTCCCTTGATATCGAAACCGGCGCGGAGCACGAGGATCGCAGCCCCGAGCAATACGAGCGCGACGATCGCAAGTTGCCATAGGGGCAGTTTGCGTTTGGGAGCCGGAACGTCGGACGACATCGCGGCGAGCCTGTTCAGCGCTGCGGCTCGGTCAAGTTAGCTCCGTACCGCCGGTCGCAGTCGCTCCAACGACGAGGCGCCCGCCGTTCCCGGTCCCAGGCAAAGTGTCATCTAATGGATGACACTTGCCTGCGAGTCTGACCGCGGACGGCGGGGCGTTTTAGGCCGCGTTGGCGACCCGATGCTGTAAATTTATTCTGAGAAGCGGTGGCTCGTTCGTATCCGCAATGCGGCCGCGCCCGCGTGCTTGCGGCGCTCGCGGAGGTTCGCTGTCCTGACGCCCAACCAGCGCATGCTCGCGTCGCCCGCCACTCCTGCCCGCCCCGTCCGCATGCTGTGGCCGATCGTTTTCGCGGCGGCATTGGGCGCGGTGTACGCGTTCGGACATCTCACCTGGTTCTTGGGCACGCCGCTCGGTGGTGTGCCCGTCCTGGATGCGCGCGAGAATCTCGCGTTGGCCAACGCCATCGCGGCCGGACAGGCGCCAGCCGAGCCGTTTTATCGCGCGCCCGGCTATGCGGTCCTCCTAGCCGGATTGCGGTGGTGTGGCGTTTCCTCCGCGGCTTTGTTCGGCGCCGCGCTGGCGCTCGGAGCGTGGTGTCATGCCATCAACGCGGCCCTTACCGCCGCGATTGCCGGACGCTGCTTCGGCGTGCGCGCCGCGATTGTCGCCGGAGCGCTGGTGGGTCTAAACCCCGTGCTCGTGCACTTCGCGGTCCAAGCGAGCGATGCGACGCCGGCGGTCACGCTGTTCCTAGCCGGGCTTTGCTGTGTCGCGGCGGAGTTTTTGGAGCCGAGGACTCGGCCGCGCGCCGCCCGTTGGGTCGGCGCGAGTTTATTTTGGGCCGCGGCCACACTCGGCCGGCCCAACTATTTTCTATTGTGGCTCACGTTGCCGTTGCTCGCCGCGATGGCGGCACGATCGTTTGCGCGGACAACCGAGACCCCTCCGCGGACGCCGGACCGGCGCGAGCGAGCGCGCGGTATCGTCATCGCGGCTTGCACTGGCGCCGTGCTTTTCGCGCTCGTGGCAGGGTGGCAGTATATGCTGTGCGGCCGGGCCGGTTTCCTACCGGCGCAAGGCGCGTACAATCTTTGGGCGGCGAATCGACCCGGCGCACACGGCCGTTATTACACCCAAAAACTCGCATTGCCCGCGGTGGTCGCCGAACAAAACCCGGCGCGAGCCGAATCGATGCTGCTCTACGAAAACGAAACGGGACAGCCGCCACGCGATCTCGAGGCGGTGAACCGGTATTGGCGCGCTCGATTCGTCGCGTATGCCACGAGCCATCCGCTGGCGTGGGCGGCACAACTCGGACGCAAGCTCTACGCCTTCCTCAACGATTGGGAGCAATACAACAATGAGACGCCAGCGTTTCATTTAGCGCGATCGCCCTGGCTCCGTTGGAATCCGCTTTCGTGGGGCCTCTTGTTCGTCGGCGGCGTGGTCGGGTGCGGCGCGATGGTCAAGGCACAGCGCCGGCTTGCGGGGTGGT
>CBINOT010000070.1:0-26376 GCA_966252355.1 uncultured Opitutus sp.
GTGCTCTGTGACCCCACGTTTGTGATCGTTTAGAGGGTGAAATTTGCAGGCTAGGGGCGGCACGAAGCGCGATTCTCCGCTTGCCTGGGCTTGGTGGGCAGCGCCAACCTGCGGCTCCCAACCCTCCACTCGCCCCGGTGGATCCGACGCATGAACGGCGTGCGAGCCGTTGCTGCCACTGTGTCGGTTCGCGTCCCCCGGGCTTTTGCGTATGCGCTCAAAAGCTACCCTCGATTCCACGGCTGTCGCCGCGATTCCGCGCGCGCGGTCGCATCGGATGGATGCGACGCAAGAAGAACTACTGGCGGCGTCGGGACGAAGCTTCGTGGCGCCGATGGCCATCGTCGTTTTGGTGACGCTCGCCTACGTCAACAGCTTCTCGGGGCCATTCATCTTCGACGATCCCGACGCGATTTTGGACAACCCGACGATTCGTCACTTATCCGACTTTCGGCAGGTGTTGTCGCCGCCGCGGGGCATGACCGTCAGCGGACGACCGCTGCTCAACGTGAGCTTGGCGGTGAACCATGCGCTCAGCGGGTCGGCCGTTTGGAGTTATCATGCACTGAATCTCGCGATCCATCTCGCCGCGTCCCTCACGCTGTTCGGCTTGGTGCGGCGCACGCTCCAATTGCCCGCGCTGCGTGAACGCTTCGGTAGCCGGTCACGAGCGATCGCATTCGCCGTGAGCGCGCTTTGGGCGCTGCATCCGCTGCAGACCGAAGCAGTGACCTATGTCGTGCAACGCGCCGAGTCGTTGATGGGACTCTGGTACTTGCTGACGCTTTATTGCTTCGTTCGCGCGACGGAAGCCGACGCCGCGCGGGCGCGGGGTGAAGCGGCGTCGCCCATGACGTGGCGCGTGAGCTGCGTGCTCGGTTGCGCGTGCGGCATGGCGACGAAGGAAGTCATGGTGTCGGCGCCGCTCCTGGTCCTGCTGTACGATCGCACGTGCGTGTCGGGAGGATTTCGCGCGGCCTTACGGCGGTGGCGGACGTACGTCGGTTTGTTCGCGACCTATATTGTGCTCATTTATCTCGTGCTGAGCACGGGTGGAAACCGCGGCGGCTCGGCGGGCTTCGATGTCGGTGTATCGCCTACGACCTATTGGATGACGCAGTTCGAGGCCGTGGCGCATTATCTGCGACTCGCGGGGTGGCCGCATCCGCTCGTGTTCGAGTATGGTTTTTTCCCGCCGGGAACGTTCGCCCATCGGCTGCCGTATGTGGTGGGCGTCGTTGGGTTGATCGGCGGAACCGTGGTCGCGCTATGGCGAGCGCCGCTGCTCGGGCTCGCTGGCGCGTGGTTCTTCGCGATCCTCGCGCCAACCTCGATCGTTCCGGGCACGACGCAGATGATCGTCGAGCATCGCATGTACTTGGCCCTCGTGCCCGTGCTGGCGGTGGCGATCGCGGTCGCGTTCCGTGCCTGCGGGCCGCGTGCGATGATCGGGTGCGTGCTTGCGGCGGCCGGTTGCGGACTGCTCACGGCGGCGCGCAATCGCGATTATCGCGCCGAGATTTCGATTTGGGACGACACGGCGAGCAAGCGTCCGAACAACCCGCTGGCGCATTATGCCCTTGGCAACGCCTTGCTTTCAGCGGGGCGCCTGGCGGATGCGGTGCCACGTTTTGAGGCCGCGCTGCAGCTGAAGCCCGATTATGCGGAGGCGCATTACAATTTGGGCAACGCGCTGCTGCGGCTCGATCAGGTGGAAGCCGCCATCGAACACTATCGCGCCGCGATCCGGATCAACGCGTCCCTGGCGGCCGCGCACAGCAATTTGGGGAACGTGCTGGTGCGGACGGGCAAAGCCGAGGCGGGAATTCTGGAGCTCCAAGCTGCTTTGCGCATCGATCCGGGCGTCGCCGAGACGCATTATGCCCTGGCGAATGCGTTCAAGACGGTGAACCGCGAGAGCGAAGCGATGACGGAGTACGAGGCCACCCTCCGACTCGCGCCGGACCATTTCCGCGCGCGCAACAATCTCGGCAACGCGTTGACCCGGCTCGGTCGCGGAGATGAAGCGATCGCACACTTTCAAGCCGCGCTTCGCGTCGAGCCGAACAACGCGATGCTCCACGTGAATCTCGGGAACGCCTATTTCGCCTTGCACCGCTGGGACGACGCCCGAACGCAGTACGCGCGCGCGTTGCAGCTCGAGCCCGCGAACGCCGCCGCCAACGAAGCGCTGGCGCGTCTGCCGCCGCGCTAACTTCGCGGGCGCCCTCAAATCTTCACGAGGTCGCGAGGGACGGGTTCGCCGAGTCGACGAACCGGTAGCTCCAAAGCAGAAACGACTTTCGATCCGCCTCGCCGCGGGCGAACTCGAGCGCTTGCTCGAGCACGGTCTGCATCGCCGAGACCGACGGATATTTTTTCAAATAGCCTTGCGCACCGTAATCGCGCGCCATGTCGACGTCGGTCGGATAATCGGACGACGAGAACATGATGACCGGCAGCGAATCGAGCGCGCGCTGGGACCGAATCCATTGGAGCAACTCGAAACCCGTCATCCCGACCATTTTGATGTCGAGGAAGCAGATCACGGGCGCTACCGCGCTCGGTTCCTTCGCCGCCACCGCCGTGAGCGCGATCATAGCCGCCTCGGCGTTGCTGAAGGGTTGAAACTGATGGGGAATGCCGGTTTTGGCGATCGTCCGACGCAGGAAGAAAATATCATCCGGTTCGTCGTCGACCCCGATGATGAGGGGTAGGTCGTCGTTCATGGTGTTCTTATCGGCGAGCGGGCCCGCAACCTCAAGGTTGGTACGCATCGGAAAACGTCCGTTTGTTGCTCCGGAATCTTTCGCGAACCGTCGCGCGCATCCGCGCCTGCGCGCGAACCCGGCGTATCGATCACTCCGATACTGCGGGGGGAGAAATCGCGGCCGGGCGCGGCCCGCCGAAAATCAGCCCGAGCAGCGTTCCGGCGACGAACCCGGTGAAATGGGCGACGATGTCGACGTGCACGCCGCCGGCGCCGTACAAGGCGAGGACGGTGGAGCCCGCGACGGCCGGCACGAAGAGCGCTCGCCAGCGGTGCGGATGCGTCGCGGCCGCCACCAAGCGCAACGCGCGGCCGGTGAGGAGGCCGACGGCGCCGAAGACCGCGGTCGATGCTCCGAGCGACCGATAGGGATCGGCGGCGTGCAGCGCGACGGAAGCCAGATTGCCGACGATGCCGGCGACGGCGATCAAGGTCCATCCACGGCGCCGGCCCAGGGTGGAAACGGTCGCGCTGAAGACGAGGATCCCGTTGAAGACGTTGGAGACGAGATGACCGACGTCGCCGTGCAGCGCCAGCGCGGTCGCCACGCGCCAGACTTCGTAGCGGTGAACGATGGCATCGCGATCGACGGCGCCGGCCTCGATCCAATGCGGGTGCGCTGCTTCCACCCAAAATACCACGAGCATCGCAATCGCCCAGAGCAGCGGAGTGAAGAATTCGATGCGGTTGTCCGCCGACGGATCGCGGATCGGGGCGGGAGGCCAGCCGACGCTTTCACGATCGTAGCAGGCGAGTTGTCGCTGCACTTCCTCGAGCCGCTGTGGCTCAACCAAGAGCCGGTGCGACTCGGCGGCTGGCACCAGCCAATACGGTCGTCCCATCGCGAGCACCACCAAGCCATGTTCGAATCCTTCCGTCGCGTTTGGATACGCCCCGGCCTCGACGAGGTTCTCCGGCAGAGGTTCGGCAGCCTGGGGCGTTGATTCGGTCGACACGGCGGTGCGAGAAATGCGCCGCACATCATAGGCGGATTTAGGCGTATTGCCACGGACAAACCGCGCCACGGATGGGCGGGCGCCGAAAGGGCGCGACGGTGCGCCGCAAGGGTGGGGAGAAGATCAGATGCCTGAACTCAAGGCGCGCGCGGAGGGGAGGGCGGTGGCGTTGACCGGAGCGTGGGCACTGCGGGTCCGCCAGCGCTTCGTCGGGTTCAGTTCGGTGATGAACACGGCCAATTCGACGACGCAAAAGAGCACCGCAATCGCGAGCCAGATGGCATCATGCCCGAGCCGCGAGCCAGCCGAATGCATCCATTGGAGTGCGGTGGACGAGGGCGGAAGTGCTTTCATTGGCGCGTAGGGGATGACAGGTGAGGAGTAGAA
This sequence comes from uncultured Opitutus sp., assembly GCA_966252355.1. GTDB lineage: Bacteria > Verrucomicrobiota > Verrucomicrobiia > Opitutales > Opitutaceae > ER46. Next base: position 4,114 of record CBINOT010000070.1, read on the forward strand.
AACCGCTAGTGCGTCGGGAGAGTAGGACGGGCAGAGAGGGCGCGAACAGACTCACGAATCCTGCCCGAGACCGATGCGATCGAGCTATGGGGTGACTGCCCACCGACGGCGCGGCGGCGTAGCGCAGCGGGGCGAACTCGGTCCGCCGCGCGAATTCCTACACGTTTGTCCTACAACGCCCGATACCGCCGAGCGCGAATTTGAATGCGGTTATCTCGCGTTCGGCTGCGGATTTCCGCAGGACGCCAAAAATCTCGTGCGGCGACGATTGATCGGCGGGAGCGGAATTTCAGCGTCCGCGCCTTCAACGACACACCCAGGATGGATCTATTCAACGGAGTCTTCGGCGCAGGCGGTACGGTTACATCGCGGCATACGTCGCGTCAGGGAAAGATTGCGACATTCAAGAACCCGATCGCGCGTGGCGCCGATCCGTGGGTGATTCGGCACGGCGATTCTTACTACTGGTGCCTGTCCGAGAACGACCAGGGCGTGGCGGTTTATCGCTCGTCGACGTTAACGAGCCTGGGCGAGAAGTTCGTCGTCTGGAAGGCGCCGTCAACCGGTCCGCACTGCGCGGAAGTGTGGGCGCCCGAGCTGCATCGTCTCGATGGTCGCTGGTATATCTATGTCGCGGCATCGGATGGCCACAATGCGACGCATCGCATGATCGTCCTCGAAGCCGCCGGTGACGATCCGACCGGAGAGTTTCATTTTAAAAGCGAGATGTACACTGGCGACGATTTCGCCGGTCGACAAAACAATCGCTGGGCGATCGACGGCACCATTCTCGAGCACCGCGGGACGCGGTATTTTCTGTGGTCGGGCTGGCGGGACGAGCGCGACGAGCAGTGGCTCTACATCGCTCCCATGTCGAATCCGTGGACGCTGGCGGCGGCCCGCGTGCAGATTTGCGAGAACGACGATTATGCGTGGGAGCACGTCGGCGAAAGCCGCCGCGAACGCGGGCTGAACGAAGGCCCGCAGATTCTGCAACGCGATGGGCGCACCTTTCTCGTTTACTCGTGCAGCGGCTCGTGGGAGCCGACCTACAAGCTTGGTCTGCTCGAACTCGTGGGAGCCGATCCGATGAACCCACGGGCATGGCGCAAGCAGGCGTCACCCGTCTTCGTCCGGACGGACAAGACCTGGGGCGTCGGGCACTGCAGCTTCACAACCTCGACGGACGGGGCGGAAGATTGGATCGTGTATCACGCCAAGATTTCACGGACGCATGGCTGGCAGCGCGAGATTCGCGCGCAGAAGTTCGAGTGGGATGGCACGGGGTTGCCGTTGTTTGGGGCCGCGGTCGATCGTCACGTCCCCTTGGCGCGGCCGAGCGGCGAAACCGCTCCGCAACCGCAACGTGCGTGGACGGCGGAAGAGGCCTTGATCGAACGCGTCGAAGTGATCGATGCCGCGGAAGAACGCGGCGCGCGGGCAAGTACGACGGCCTAGCCGGCCGCGGACACGCGTCCGAAATTATCGTGTTGCGCGGCCGATTTTCGGGCGCTGCCGGCCTACTACCGGATTTCCGGTATTCTCGCCGCTTTCGTCGTGAGCCTGACGTGTCATCTTCCTGCCAGGGTAGGAACGACGGCAACCAGCGCCTCGCTCACGATGATTCAAATTCAATCCATTCCGCACAGGGACCAAACGGCCAAATCGCTCGCCGTCGTGGTCGCCGATGATGCATTGGAAGTACAGCTTCTGCTACGGCGGTGGCTGGAGGAATTGGGCCATTCGGTGACCTGTGTTTCCTCCGGCAACGACGCGGTCCGCATCATCAAACAACAACCGGTCGATTTGGTGATCACCGAGGTCATCATGCCCAATGGCGACGGCCTGGAGGTAATACTCGAGTTGAAGAAACGGCAGCCGAACGCGCGCGTGATCGCGATGTCCGGTGGAGGCCGCTATCTGCCGGCCGCCGATTGTCTTCGCGTCGCAAAAGGACTCGGGGCTCACGATGTCCTGCAGAAGCCGCTCAAGCGTGGCGACGTCTGCACTGCGGTGGAGCGTCTCACCGCGGCTTCGTCGTCTGCGGCGTAGAATTCCGGTCGCCATCTCCGGCCTTCGGGGCTGGAACTTCGCAGCGGGCGGCGAGCTTATTCTTTACCGGATTTCCGGTAATGCCGAAGCTGTGCAGGCGAATCGCGTCCTGCCATCCTCGGTTTGGGTCACGTGTTGGCCAATTTCGCACGCCAATGAAAAATCCAGCCGTCGCTCACCCTCGGACCGCCGTCGTGCCGCTCGTCATCGCGATCGCCGACGATATTTTTGAGATCCAGCAACTTGCGCGCGAGTGGCTCACCGCGGCCGGACATACCGTCAGTTGTGTCGCCAATGGCGCGGAATTGACCCGGCTCGCGAGCGAGCAGCCGCTGGATGTCGTCGTGACCGATATCATGATGCCGGAACGCGATGGCCTCGAGGTAATCGCCGAGATCAAAAAGTCCCATCCGCACGTCCGCATCATCGCCATGTCGGGCGGCGGGGCGGTGATGGAGGCCGCCGATTGTCTTCGTGTGGCGAAGCGCTTGGGCGCGGACGGTATTCTCAAGAAGCCGTTCAATCGCGCGCAGCTGATGAACGCACTGCACGAGGTGATGGCGCCGGCGTATCCCGCCAGCTGAGGGGCAAGGGAGCTTGCGAGACCAAGCGTTTCCCATTGGTTCCCTCAGAGGAGCGCCGGTGGAAGGTTCCGCAATAATTCCAAATTTCGGGTAGAGCGCGTTCCTATTCTCCCCCTCGTGGTCTGTGCTCGCACGAACGAATATGACCACAACTGCTATTCATCCCGAGAGCGCGATCTTTGCCGTCGACGATGACCGCGATGACATCGATCTGCTGCGCTTGCTGCTGCGAAAGGCGGGGCTTCCGAATCCGCTTCAAGTTTACCGCGAGGGGGAGCAACTCGTCGGCGCGTTATCCAAACTCGTGCAACAATCGCTCAAAGCGATTCGCCCTTTGCTCTGTTTCGTCGACATCAAGATGCCGTCGATGAACGGCCACGAAGTGGCGCATTGGATTCGCTCCCAGCCTGCGCTGGACCAAGTGCCCCTCGTGATGCTGTCGTCGTCGGAACATCCCCGCGATATTCAGCAAGCGGCCCAACAAGGCGCCCAATGCTATCTCACGAAGTACCCACAGCCGGCGATCTTGCGGCAAGTGGTCGAAGATGCGCATCGCTTCGCGAGCGGCACGCCGGCGGAAGAATGTTTTCGGATGCCCGAAAACCTCCTGCTGGTCCGATGCCGACGGCTGAACGATGAGCCCGCGACCCCGCGGCTTCACGCGCCCGTGACGATGCGCGAAGAACAGAATCGAAAAACCGTGTGAGGCTCTCCCCGCCGATCCGCGCTTGTCACGGCGCGATCGGGGCGATCTCGCCGGATGCGAGGATCCTCCGGGGAGGAGGTAGGTGGCCAAACTCGGCGAAGCCGCTCAGTTCGCCACCGCGCGTTGATCGAGCAGAGCGGGGCGAGTGACGTGCGCGGCGATCATGCCGCCGAGCGCATCCACCCGAATGGGCTTGGTGAGATAGTCGTCCATTCCCGCCGCCAGGCATCGTTCCCGTGTGCCCGGCATCGCATCCGCCGTCGTGGCGATAATGGGAATATCCTTTGGCACCTGCAACATCCCCGCCGCAGCCTCCGACCGGATCTGCCGTGTCGCTTCGAGTCCGTCCATCTCCGGCATGTGCTCGTCCATCAGGATGGCGGAAAAAGCGCGGCTGCGGAGCGCGTCGAGCGCTTCACGACCGTTCGCCACGACACAGCAATCGTAGCCGAGATTCCGCAGCATCAGTGTGACGACCTTTTGGTTCACGGGATTGTCTTCCGCGACGAGAATGGGATCGTTATGGTGCGCCGCCGGGGCGGAGGCCGGCGTATCGCGCTCTTCACGACCGCGGGCGCGCGTCAACACGTGACCTAAAACCGTGCGCAATTTTTCCGCGTGGATCGGCTTGAGCTCGCACGCGTCGAGCCCCGCGGCGACCATCTGTTCGGTGCCGAGCCGTTCACCGCGCGAGGTGAGCAGCACGAGGGCCGGATGGCGGAACGTCGCATCGCGGCGAATCATTTCCGCCAGTTGCAGGCCGTCCGTGCCCGGCATGTGGTGATCGAGCAGGACCATGGCGTAGGGGTTTCCTTCGCCCGCGGCTCGACGCAACTCGCTCAGCGCGGCGTGCGCCGACTCGACGACCTTCGGCTGCGCGCCCCAGCGCGTGAGCAGCGCCTGCAGCAGATGCCGATTCGCGGCGCTGTCGTCGACCGCCAGGATGCCCCGGCCGGCAATCGGCAGCGGCAGGAAAGTGATGTTGGAGTTCAGCTCGACCGCCGGCGCGAGCTCGATCGTGAAATGGAAATTAGAACCGCGCCCCAGCTCGCTCGAGACGCCAATCTGGCCGTGCATCAGCTCCACGAGCCGTTTCGAGATCGCCAGGCCAAGCCCGGTGCCGCCGTACCGCCGGGTCGTCGACGAGTCGGCTTGGACGAAGGGCTGGAACAGCGTGCTCTGGACCTCCGACGAAATGCCGACCCCAGTGTCGATGATTTCGAAGTGCAGGCCGCAGCGGCCCGGGTCGGACGAGGCGGCGGGCGTCACGCGCACGACGACTTCGCCCCGTTCGGTGAACTTGACCGCATTGCCGACAAGATTGAGCAAGACCTGGCGGAGCCGCACGGGGTCGCCGCGCAAAACCGCTGGGATGGCTGGATCGATTTCCAGGACCAACTCCAGCGATTTGCGGGCCGCGGCATCGAGTTGGAGGTCGAGCGCGAGCTGAACTGCCTCCGTGAGGTCGAAGTCGAGCGCCTCGAGTTCGAGTCGGCCGGCCTCGATCTTGGAGAAATCGAGAATGTCGTTGATGATCGTGAGCAGCGAATCGCAGCACTGGCTCAACGTTTGCACGAAGTCGTGCTGCTCCGAATTGAGCGTGGTGGAGAGCAGGAGATTCGCCATGCCGACGACCCCGTTCATCGGCGTGCGGATTTCGTGGCTCATGTTGGCCAGAAACGCGCTCTTCGCGCGGTCCGCGCTTTCCGCGGCGTCGCGCGCGCGAACCAGATCCGCTTCAATCGCCACGCGCCGTCCAATCTCGGCCTGAAGCGCGGCGTTGGCGGCTTCGAGGTCCGCCGTGCGCAAACGGACGCGCTCTTCCAATTCTTGGGCATGAAGCCGCGTCGCCTGCACGAGATTCCATTTTTCCGTCAGCGCATTCGCCAGCTGGAGAACTTCGATCGTGTCGAACGGCTTCCGCAAAATCACGAGCCGATCGCTGCTGCCGAGCCGGTTGAGCAAATCGTCCCACGAATAGTCCGAGTACGCCGTGCAGATGACGATCTGCAGATCCGGCGCGACTTTCCAAAGCGCCAGCGTCGTTTCGACGCCATCCCAACCGGGCGGCATGCGCACGTCGACGAACGCCATCGCATAGGGCCGGCCTTCGGCCAGCGCTTTCTCGACGAGTTCCAAGCCTTCGCGCCCCTGATGCGCCGAATCGACTTCGAAACGAATGGAGTCGGGCAGGGGCGATTTCGCGATATCATCGCCGAGCAATTCGGCTTCCAGCGAAGCGAGCGAATTCGCGGATTCGTTCACGGCAGGACACAGAATTTTTTTCACGTCCTCGTGAATCGCGAGGTTATCATCAACAACGAGAATGCGGCGGTTACGCTCCGTTCTCGGCGAGGTTGAGAGTGAATTCATGTGACGGACAGGTTGAGGAACTCCATTCAGGTGGCCTGGGCAGAGTGTCCTACGAAACTGGGGAAATGGGTATGCGCGTGGGCCCGCGAATTTCCCTACGGGATATGCCTGAGGTATTTTCCAGTGAGGTTCGGGATGGAAATCGGGATCGAGGCGTTCCCCCGATTCAACACAAAGGCCGCAATCGACGATCTCGACTTGGTTTATTGGGTAACCAATTAAATTTAAACGATATATACGATATCGTGTGCGGCTGTCCATCTTACGGACATCGGGCCGGCATCCCCACGCCGCTTCGCTGGGGAACTAAGCCCGCGGCCGAGCGGCCGGGATGCGACTTACAGCTGGAGCGGAAGACCGATCTCGATGATCTGCGACGGGGTGATGCGGTAATAGTCTTTCGCCGGCCGCGCGTTGCGACTGAGAAAGCTGTAGAGGCTCTTCTGCCACTCCCACATCTTGGCGTTGCCGCCGGTGATGATCATCTCGCGGTTGAAAAAATACGTCGCCGCGGCGGGGTTGATCGCGATGCCGCGCTCGCGCACGGCATCCATCAACGCACTGACGTCCGGCGATTCCATGTAGCCGTAATAGCCGATCGCGCGCCAGATGCCTTCGCCGACCTCTTTCAGCGAAAGCTGTTCGGCCGGGGGAACGGTGGGTACGTCCTCCGTCACGATACTGAGCAGCACCACCGTCTGGTGCAGGCAACGGTTGGCTTTGACGTGATGGAGCAGCGCGATGGGCGTGCCCGTGGGCGAACCGACCATGAAAACGCCGGCGCCGGCCACGCGCGTCACGTGCTTGCTGCGCGCGATGCTGGTCAGCTCCGCCTCGGTGACGTTGTTGCCATAGACGCGTTGATAAATTTCGGCGCGGCCGACCTTCCACGTATGCATCACGGCGAGCACGGCGAGCGCGATGGCCAGTGGCAGCCAGCCGCCTTCGACGAATTTGTGCAGGTTCGAAACGAAGAACCCCATGTCGAAAATGAAAAACGCCGCGCAGAGCGGCAGCGCTTGCCACCGCGGCCATTTCCAACGCGTCCGCGCCACGCGATAGAAGGCGAGGGTCGTGACGACCATCGTGCCCGTGACCGCGACGCCATACGCCGTCGTGAGCTTGGCGACGGTTTGAAAATAGAGCACCACGGTGATCGTCAGAAACGCCAGCGTGATGTTGACGAACGGCAGGTAGATTTGCCCGGCCAGCTCCGCGTTGGTATGGCGGACTTGGAGGCGAGGGAAGTAGCCCAGTTGGATTGCTTGGCGCGTGAGCGAATACGTGCCCGAGATCAACGCCTGGCTGGCGATGACCGCCGCGATTGCCGAAAGTCCGATCAGCACGTACCGGAGCGCGCCATTGCCGGCGAGAGCGAAGAACGGATTCTCCTGCGCGCCGGGATGCATCAGCACATAGGCTCCTTGGCCGAAATAACATAGTGCGAGACCGGGAAATGCCGCGCAGTACCACGCCCGGCTGATGGCGGTTCGGCCGAAATGGCCCATGTCGGCGTACAGCGCTTCCGCGCCGGTGATCGCAAGGATCACGACGCCCAGGATTTTTGTGGCGTCCCAAGGTTGATTGATCAGCAGACGCAACCCGTGAATCGGGTTGAGCGCGTGCAGCACGATCGGCTGCTGCACCAAATGCCAGACGCCCATGCCTGCGAGCGCCGCGAACCAAAGCACCATGATCGGCCCGAACATGCGGCCGATCGTGTGCGTCCCTTTATGCTGCACCCAGAATAGCCCGGCCAAAATCACACACGCGATGATCGGCACTTCCCAGGTGAGCCCGGGATCGATGCCTTTGAGGCCTTCGACGGCGCCGAGCACGGAGATCGCCGGCGTGATCACCCCGTCGCCGTAGAGCAGCGCGGCGCCGAAAAGGATGAGAATCGTGAACCAACCGCCGGTTCGCGAAGTCGTCCCGCGGTCCGTGTGACTCAAGGCGAGCAGCGCGAAAATGCCGCCTTCGCCGCGGTTATCCGCCCGGGTGATGAAGCCGAGGTATTTGAAACTCACCTCGAAGGTCAATGCCCAGAAGACGAGGGAGAGGGCGCCCAGGATCGCTTCGACGCGATCCATCGGCGGCAACGTCGCCATCGTTTGGTCCAGGGCGTAGAGCGGACTCGTGCCGATATCGCCGAACACGACGCCGAGCGCGCCTACGCACAAAGCGATTTGCGCTCCTTTGCTCGTGGTCGACGGGGAAGAGTGGCTCATCGGGAATCGGCGAGTGTCCGGCATCAGCCGGGGCACTCCAAGCAGTTTTAAGTCGCGCACAAAAATGCGCTTGATCTTCGACCGCGCAATCCGTGGCCGCATTCTGCAGTCAGCGTCCAGCAAGACGCTTGATGGACAAGCGGGGCGAAACTTTGCACGGTTTTCGGATGATTCCCGATTGGAAAGTCGCGAAAACCTACACCGACATCCTCTACCACAAAGCCGGTGGCATCGCCAAAGTGACGATCAACCGGCCGGAAAAGCGAAACGCGTTTCGCCCGGAAACGGTCGCGCAGATGTACGACGCGTTTTCCGATGCGCGCGAAGATCCGAAGATCGGCGTGGTTTTGTTGATCGGCGCCGGTCCGCACACGGATGGAAAATACGCGTTTTGCGCCGGCGGCGACCAAAGCGTGCGCGGGCATGCCGGATATATCGACGAAGGCGGCGTGCCGCGGCTCAACGTCCTCGATCTCCAGAAGCTCATTCGTTCCATGCCGAAGGTGGTGATCGCGCTTGTTGCCGGATACGCGATCGGCGGCGGGCATGTGTTGCACGTCGTGTGCGACCTTTCGATCGCGGCGGACAATGCGATTTTCGGCCAGGTCGGCCCCAAAATGGGCAGCTTCGACGGCGGATTTGGCTCCAGCTATCTGGCGCGTGTCGTCGGACAAAAGAAAGCGCGCGAAATCTGGTTCTTATGCCGCCAATACAACGCCGCGCAGGCGCTCGCGATGGGCTTGGTCAACATAGTGGTGCCGGTCGCCGAGCTCGAGGCGGAAGGCGTCAAGTGGGCCAACGAAATCATGGAAAAGAGCCCCCTTGCGATTCGCCTGCTCAAGAGCGGTTTCAACGCGGAGCTCGACGGCCAATCGGGCATCCAGGAACTCGCGGGCAATGCGACCCTGCTGTATTACATGAGCGAAGAGGCGAAGGAATTTCACCGCGCCCAGCGCGAGAAACGGAAGCCCGACGCACGGAAGTATCCGTGGCTGCCGTGATCCGAACCCGCGCGCCGAAAGGCTGAAGGGTTGAAATGCGGCGCAGAAGTGGCGCGAGCCCTGGCGGGTGGGCCGAGGTGGCGCGAAGGTGCACGCCATGAAGGTCGTTATTGCCGGCGCTTCAGGGTTCATCGGCCACGCCTTGGTTGCGGCGCTGCGCGCGGATCGGCACGAGGTGTTGCGTTTAACGCGCGGGCGAGATCTTCGGCCTGACGCAATCGCCTGGGATCCCGCGCGCCGCCAGCTCGACCCGGCGGCGCTCGAAGGCGCGGGCGCGATCGTCAATCTGGCGGGCGAAAACATTGCAGGCGGACGCTGGACGCAAGCGCGTCGACAGCGAATTCTCCGCAGCCGGATCGATTCGACCGCGACGTTGAGCGACGCGTTGAAGCAGATGAGGTCACGGCCGCGCGTGCTCGTGAATGCCTCGGCGACCGGTTTCTACGGCGATCGTGCCGACGAGCCCTTGACCGAACTAAGCGGGCGCGGTCCGGGATTCCTCGCTGACGTATGCGCGGCCTGGGAGCGCGAAGCCGAGCGGGCGACTGCCCTGGGGCTTCGAACCGTGTGTTTGCGCTTTGGCGTGGTGCTCGCCCACGACGGCGGAGTACTCGGGAAAATGCTGCCGCTGTTTCGGCTCGGGCTCGGTGGGCGGCTCGGCCATGGCCGGCAATGGATGAGCTGGATCATGCGCGATGACGTTATCGGCGTGATTCGGCGGGCGATCGAGGACGAGCGATACAACGGGCCGCTCAACGTGACCGCGCCAAAGCCGGTCACGAATGCCGAGTTCACGCGCGCCATCGCACGAACGCTGCATCGCCCGGCTATTTTCCCCGCGCCCGCTTGGGCGCTGCGCCTCGCCTTCGGGCGGGCAATGGTCGACGAAGCGCTGCTCGCCAGCACGCGCGCCATGCCGGCGCGGCTACAAGAGCTCGGGTTTGAGTTTCAATACCCGGACCTCGACCGCGCATTGTCGGCGACGCTGAAGGCGGACGACTGAATCGGCCGGAGCGATCAGGGGCCGCCGAAGGGCTCGCGCAATTGGGCGCGTGCCTTGGCAAGGTTCGCGCGGGCGTCGGCGAAATCGGGGGCGAGGCGGACCGCCGCGTCGAATTCGTCGACCGCTTCGCGCAGGCGGCCGCGGCGCGCGAATGCCAGCCCAAGATTGTTGTGCGTGCTTGCGTCGTTCGGCCGTATGCGCAGCGCGGCTTGATACTCGGGAATCGCTTCGGCCACGCGATTCGCCGCGACGAACGTGTTGGCGAGATTGTTATGCGCCTCGGCATACTCGGGACGGAGACGAATGGCGGCGGCGTACTCGCGAATCGCGTCGTCGTAGCGCTGCGTGCCGGCCAGCGCCGTCGCATACGCATAGCGGATTTCCGGCGCATTCGGGTCGAGCTTCACCGCCGCTTCGTATGCCTCGAAGGCCGCGTCGGCATGGTGCTGCCGCACCAGAAGATTGGCCCAACTCAAGTAGGCTGACGCTTCCGGCTGCAGCTTCACGCCGATCGCGAACTCGGCTTTCGCCGCTTCGAGACGGCCGCTGCGCAGCAGCGCGGCGGCGAGATTAAAATGCGCCGCGCGATAATCGGGCTGCAGCCGAATCGATTCGCGCAACTCGGCGATCGCTTCGTCCAGCTTGCCGGCGCGGGATAACGCCTCACCCCAATCGTTGTGCGCGGCCGGGAGCAGCGGATTCAAGCGCACGGCCGCTTCGTAATAGGGCAACGCTTCCGAGGCGCGGCCGAGCAAGTCGAGCGCGATGCCCAGATTGATGTGCGCTTGCGCGTTATTCGGTTGGCGTAGGACCGCCTTTTCCGCGAACGGCAAGGCGGCCGCGGGTTGGCCGAGTTCCGTCAGCGCCACCGCGAGATTGGCGAGCGCCGGTCCGTAATCCGGATTGAGCTCGAGCGCGCGTTTGTCCTCGGCCATGGCTACGTCGCGATGACCCGCGTCCGCGAGCATCGCGCCGAGGCTGCTGTGCGCGACGGCGTTGTCCGGCCTTTTCGCGACGGTATCTGCCCAGAGCCCGATTTCCGTCGCGTATGCGCGATGGCGCGCGACCGTGGCGCCGATCAGCGCCATCGCGGCCAGGACGACGGCCCCTACGGCGGTACGTCGCAATCCCAGAGCCGCCACGATCGCACCAAGCGCGACCAGCACCGGCGCCAACGGCAAATACATCCGGTGCTCCACGATCATTTGCGTGGTGCCGGGAACGAGCGACGTTGGCGCCAAGAGCGCAAACGGCATCGCGCCCAGGAACCCCAGTTGCGGGCGCCGCCATAACGCGTAGAGAGTCGCCCCGATCGTGAGCCCGACGATCAGTGCGGGCAGCACGATTTCCTTCACGTCGCGCACGAAGAATGCCCCGTAATCGAAGACGAGCGGGCAGGGCCACACCGCGAGGGCGAGATAGCGGGCCAGCGCCGGCACTTGGGTCAGCGCGTAGTCGAACCAGCTTACGCCGACGCCGAATCCCGCCGATCCGCCGCGATTGCCGCCGGTGCTCAGCACGAGCCATGCGAGCGGCAGCCAGGTGGCCGCGAGCGCGAGGTAGAAGCCGCGGCGCTGCCGCCACGCCGACGCGAACGTGCCGGCGACGAACGCCCGATCGAAGCAGAACACGATGAGCGGAGCCGAAACCATGTTCTCTTTCGTTCCCATGCCGAGAAGGCATGCGGTCCACCCGAGGGCGCGCCACGTTCGTGGGCGCTCGGACTCCACCGCGCGGACGACCGCATAAAGCGTCACGAGATAGAACAACGACATCAGCGACTCGGCCCGCTGCGCGACATACGTCACGGCTTCCGTTTGCAGCGGGTGGACGGCCCAAAGCACGGCGATCGCCAGTGCACTCGGAAACGCGGCCTGTCGCAGCGAGGCGGGGACCGACGGTCGCTGCAAGGTGCGCCGGACGAGGCCGAAAAGCGTCAACGCCGCCAGCGCGTGGATCGCCATATTCGCGAGGTGGTAGCCGCGCACCTCGAGACCGCCGAGCGCGTAATTCAGCGCGAACGAAACGTTGAGCACCGGACGTCCGCTGACCGTGGCGCCGGCCCCGGGGGGCGTCAGGACATCGTGCAGCGGCCACAAATGACGGATCGACCCATTGTAGACGATCGATGGTTTGTCGTCGTAAACGAACGGTGCCGATAGGCTGTTCGCGTAAGCCAGCGCGATGGCGGCGACGATTGCGAGCGCGCCGAGCGCCACGGCACGCGTGGAGGTCCGCGATGCCGGTGAATCGAGGGAGCGCACGCCCGAGCGAGACATTGGTTTACGGGTGAGCGATGGCGCGACTGCCGCCGAGTAAAATCCGCGGGCACCTCACGCGGCTTTGCGCTCCGCAATCCACACGCCCATGGCGAGCAGCGCACCTCCAAGCAGCAAACGCATCGGATCCGCCCGTTCGCCGAAGAACAGCAGCGAGCACGCGACGGCGAGCGGGATCTTGGCATTGTTGAAGGCGGCGAGGGTGCCGGCATTGACACGCGCCGCACCTTTGTTCCACCAGAAGAAACATGCTCCCGACGCCAGAACGCCGAGATAAAGCAGCGTCACGACTTGCGTGGACGTGAGTCGGAGCGTGGTCCAGTCGACCGTCGCGAACGACCACGCGATCGATACGGCGAGCGCCCCCGCGTAGAGCAACCCGAAGATCGCGCCGTCGCGGATCGCCGGGTCGAGTTTGGCCCGCTCGCGCCGCCATGCGATCTGCCCCGCGGCGAAGCAGAGATTCGACGCCTGGACGAGCAAGACGCCGACGATCGCGTCATGGCTTGCGACCTGGCGCCAGAGCACGACTGCCGCGCCGGCGACGGAAAACGCCGCCGCGATCGCGTGGCGCAGCAGAAAGCGGCGCTCGAGCGCGGCGTCGAATATCGCGACGAACAACGGCGTGGTAATGGTGCACAACGCCACTTCGAAGCCCTGGAGGTAGCGGAACGCTCGCAAATACAGCAGATACATGATCCCGAACTGCAGCGCGCCAATGACGAAGAGCCGAAGTTGCGCCGACCAGGGCAGGGCACGCGGACGGAACAAGGGCGCGAAAACGAGCAGCGCGAGCGCAAGCCGCAAGGTCGCGACGGCGGTCGGATCGATGCCGGTGAGCCGTCCTTTGATCAGCCCAAATGAGAAGGCCCAGATGAAGGATACGAGCGAAAGCAGAATCATCGTGGAGGCCGAAACTCAGCGGCTCGGGTTTCAGAACGCGAATGCAAACGACGCGGGGGCTGCGCCTAGACGTATCCGGCATTAGCAAGCCTGACGCCCGGCAAAGCGGGAGCCGATCACGCGGGTTCGACGAGAATCTTGCCCGCCGCGATCAAGCTCACGGGCACGGGGGCGCGGTTCGCTTGGTGCACCGTCACGATGCCGGCGGCGAGATTGCGATCGGAGACTCGCACGGGCGCCCCGGGCTGCAGCCGATTTTGGTCGGCGAAGTGCAGGAAGTCGGGCGATTGGTCGGTCACGCGGACCACGCGCAAGGCTCGGCCGGTGGCGCAGGTGGCAAGCGTCGCGTAAACCTGCGAGTTGATTTTGCCGTGGCGGTTGGGAATGGGGTCGCCGTGCGGGTCCGTGGCGGGATGGCCGAGCATGGCGTCCAAACGATCGAGCACTTCGTCGGAAATCGCGTGCTCCAGCTGTTCCGCTTCGGTGTGCACGGCGGACCAATCCATTTTCAGCACCGTCACCAGAAAGGTTTCGACGAGCCGATGCTTGCGCAGGACGTTCAACGCCACGCGCCGTCCTTCGGGGGTCAGCCGCACGCCTTCCCGCGGCCGATGGACGACGAGGCCTTCGTCGGCCAGGCCTTTCACCATGGTGGTGGCCGTCCCGGGGACCACTTCCAACGCCTCCGCCAGGGCGCCCATCGACACCAGCGGACCTTCGCGTTCCGAAAGCAGGAGCACGTGCTTCAAATAATCCTCGACGGTGCTGGTGGCCACAATGCGTCGGAAGGTGCCGGCCGAAATATTATCTAGCAATAAAAAAGACGAGTTTGACTAATCAAAAAGTCCTGCCCACGGTCTTCGGCTTATGGACTCTCCCCCAGGTGTTTCGACCAGCGCCCCCCCGGTTGCGGGCTGGCGCCAAGACGTCGGCGCGCCGAGCCTCGGCGAATCCCATCGCACGATCGCGATCCCGAAAAATGCCGGCTTCTGGCGCAAGCTGCTGGCTTTCTCGGGCCCCGGCTACCTCGTGGCCGTGGGCTACATGGACCCCGGCAATTGGGCGACCGATCTCGCGGGCGGTTCGGCCTTCGGCTATTCGCTGCTGAGCGTCATCCTCTTGTCGAACTTGATGGCGATCCTCCTGCAGGCGCTCTGCGCGAAGCTCGGCATCGTCACCGGACGCGATTTGGCGCAAGCCTGCCGCGATCATTATCCGCGGCCAGTTGCGATGATGTTGTGGGGCCTGTGCGAAATCGCGATCAGCGCGTGCGATCTGGCGGAGGTGATCGGCACGGCCATCGCGCTCAATCTCCTGTTCGGGATTCCGCTCGTCTGGGGCGTGTGCCTGACGGCGCTCGACGTGCTCGTGGTTCTTTGGCTCGCCCATCGCGGTTTTCGCTGGCTCGAAGCGCTCGTCGTGAGCCTCGTCTTCCTGATCGGCGTTTGCTTTGGGCTGGAGATTCTGTTCTCCCAGCCGGCCGTGCGCGAAATCTTCGGCGGCTTCGTGCCCAAGCTGGAACTCGTGACCAATCCCAAAATGCTGTACATCGCCATCGGCATTCTCGGCGCGACGGTCATGCCGCATAATCTCTATCTCCATTCGTCGATCGTGCAGACGCGGAAATACGAGCAGAACGCCTCCGGCAAAGCCGAGGCGATCAAGTTCGCGACGATCGATTCGACGGTCGCCTTGATGTTCGCGCTGTTCATCAACGCCGCGATCTTGATCGTGGCGGCGGCGAGCTTCCATACCCGCGGCCGGACTGACGTCGCCGAAATCCAGGATGCGTTTCAATTGCTGTCCCCGATGCTCGGTGTCGGCGTGGCGGGCATCGTGTTTGCCGTCGCCTTGCTCGCTTCGGGCCAAAACTCGACGCTGACCGGCACGCTGGCCGGCCAGATCGTGATGGAAGGCTTTCTCAATATCCGGTTGCGCCCATGGCTGCGTCGCCTGATCACGCGGGCGATCGCCATCGTGCCCGCCGCCATCGTGGCCGGCGTCTATGGCGAAAGCGGCACCGCCAAGCTGCTCGTGTTCAGCCAGGTCGTGTTGAGCCTGCAACTCCCCTTCGCGGTCATCCCGCTCGTCAAGTTCACCAGCGATCGCAAAAAGATGGGCAAATTCGTGAATCCCGCATGGGTGAAAGTCCTCGCGTGGGTAACCGCTGCGATCATCATCACGCTCAACGTCAAATTGCTCCTCGACGTTCTGGGCATCACGGGGAAGTGAGCAACCACTCGCCGCCATGTACAAAAAGATCCTTGTTGCCCTCGAGAATGGACGCGCCGACGACACGTTGGTGCCGCATGTGGCCAGGCTGGCGAAGTTGCTCGGCTCGGAACTGTTGCTGGTGCACGTGGCCGACGGCTTCGCCGCCCGCAATTACGACCAGCTGAAGCTCGCCGAATCCGACGAGATGCGGAGCGATCGAGCGTATCTGACCGCGATCAGCGAACGCCTGAGCGGCGACGGCATTCTCGTCCGCAGCGAACTGGCGCTCGGCAATCCGCCGACCGAGATCGTTCGCACCGCGCAAATGCACGGGTGCGATTTGATCGCGATGACCTCGCATGGCCACAAGCTCGTTGGGGACATCTTCTTGGGCAGCACGATCGAAAAAGTGCGGCATAACACCGCGGTCCCCATTTTGGTCGTGCGATCCGCGAACAGTCCGACGCCGGCGGCACCGGCGTCCTAGCGCGAAGTTCTCCGGGCGCGGAGCCTGACGTCCCGCCGGGCTCATGGCGTCCACCATCGGCCCACGGCGGACATGGGGCGCCACCTCCGGACGACGCTAGACGCCAGCCGGCGATTCGCCGCCGGGCGCTTGAGAAAACGTGGCGCTGCGCAACACTCTTTGCGGCGTCATACGTCTGTCTGACGGACCTGCGCCAGGTCTCGCACCCGCTTCCCACCCACCCGACGCATGTATGCCCGAGGCAGAGCATTCGTGATCTTCGTTGCGCTGTGCTTCGCCTTGTCCGCGCGCGGCGCCAATGTCGCGTCGGTGGAGTTGAATTGGCTTACAGGGCGGTATGCCCAAGCCATCGACGAGGCGCGCGCGGCGTTGGAGGAAGATCCGACCGATACGAAGCTCACGCTCATCCTCGTTCGTTCGCTGCTGACGGTCGGTCAAAACGCGGCAGCCGACGAAGTCCTGCAAGCGGCGATGAAGCGCGACCCTTCGAATATCCGATTGCTCTGGTTGGCGCGGGACGTCGCTTACGCGAACGATCGGCCGGACGACGCCAGGGAGCGGGCAGGCGAAATTCGCCGGCTCGTCGCGTGGCGTCCGTGGAGCTATCGCTTGCCTGACGAACTGGTCGTTTTCGGGCGCGCGGCCTTGCTGCTCGAGGCCGATCCGAAGGATGTTTTGGATAAAGTGTACGCCACAGCCCAGGCGGCGAATCCCAAGCTCCGTGACGTCTATCTCGCCCGCGGCGAACTCGCGCTCGAGAAACACGACGCGGCGCTGGCGGCGAAGGTGTTCGACGAAGCATTGAAGGTTCTGCCCAACGACCCGGATGTGCTCTGCGGCCGAGCGCGCGCGTACGCGAACGGCGACCGGAAGACGATGCAGCAGTCGTTGGAATCCGCGCTGGCGATTAATCCGCGCCATATCCCCAGCTTGCTTCAGCTGGCGGATCATTCGATCGACGCCGAAGCGTACGCGCACGCCGAGAAAACGCTGGACCGGGTGATGGCCGTGAATGCGCTGCAACCCGACGCGTGGGCCTATCGCGCGGTGCTCGCGCATCTGCGCAACGACCTGGCCGGGGAAGCGAGCGCACGCGCGACCGCGTTGCGGACATGGAAGACAAACCCGCGGGTGGATTTTCTGATCGGCGAAAAGCTCGCGCAGAAATATCGTTTTGCCGAGGCGGCCGAATATCAGCGCCGGGCGTTACGGTTCGATCCGGACTATTTGCCGGCCGTCGCGGAGCTCGCGACCGACCTGCTGCGGCTGGGCGAGGAAACCGAAGGCTGGACGCTCGCGCAATCGGTGCATCAGCACGACGAGTACGATGTCGAGGCGTACAATCTCGTCGCCTTGCAGCAAACCATGGCGAAGTACGCCGCGCTCACCGCCGACGATTTCGTCGTCCGGATGGCAGCGCCGGAAGTGGCCGTCTATGGTCCGCGCGTATTGGACCTGCTGCGCCGGGCAAAAAAGACGCTCGTCGCGAAGTACGGTGTGCAGCTGGCCGCGCCCACCTACGTCGAATTGTTCGCCGAGCAGAAAGATTTCGCGGTGCGGACGTTCGGCCTGCCGGACATCCCCGGTTTTCTCGGCGTCTGCTTCGGTCGCGTCGTCACCGCCAACAGCCCCGCGACGAATAGCGCGCCCGTGAATTGGCAATCGGTCCTTTGGCACGAGTTCTGTCACGTGGTCACGCTGCAGCTCACGAAGAACAAGATGCCGCGTTGGCTGAGCGAAGGCATTTCGGTCTACGAAGAACGGCAGGCCAATCCCGCGTGGGGCATGCGGCTGAACCCGCGTTATCGCGAAATGATCCTCGGCGAGGATTTGGTGCCGGTCAGCAAGCTGAGCGCGGCCTTCCTCGAGCCCAAGACGCCGGAGCACGTTCAATTCGCGTACCTCGAATCCTCGCTCGTTGTGGAGTTTCTCGTGCAGCGGTTCGGCCTGGATCGCGTGCGCGCCGTGTTGCGCGATTTGCGCGACGGCCTCGAGATCAATGCCGCGCTCGCCAAAGAAACCCTGCCGATGCCGGAACTCGAGCAGGCGTTCGCCGATTACGCGCGCGAACGCGCGCGCCAACTCGCCCCGAAGCTCGACTGGGAGAAACCCGACCGTGAGCTGCTCATGCCGGGCGCGACCGCGGAACTCGCCGCCTGGGAAAGAAAACATCCCGACAACTTTTGGCTGCTGAAGCTACGGGCGTCCGAATACATGCGCGACGAGCAATGGAGCGCAGCCCGCGCCCCGCTGACGCGATTGATCGAATTATATCCGACCCAAAAAGGCCCGGACACCCCGTATCGCTCGCTGGTCGCGGCCTTGCATGCCTTGGGCGATGCCGCGGCGGAACGCGAAACGCTCATCCGTTGGGCCGCGGTCGACGACGAGGCGCCCGACGCTTACCTGCGGTTGATGCAGATCGCCGCGGACGCGAAGGATTGGCCGACGGTGCGAGAAAACGCCGAGCGTTATCTCGCGGTGAATCCCTTGGTCGCACCGCCGTACCGGCTGCTCGCGCAAGCATGCGTCGCGACCGATGACATTCCCGGCGCGGTCGCGGCGTGGCGGACGCTGCTGCAACTGGATCCGGCGGACCCGGCCGACGCTCATTTCCAACTGGCGCGCTTGTTGCACACCCGCGGCGAGAATCGCGAAGCGAAGCGCCATACGCTGCTCGCCCTCGAAGAAACGCCGCGCTTTCGCGACGCCCTGCAGTTGTTGTCCGAGTTGGACCGGCTGGAGAAAGCGCCGGCCGGCCGCACTCCCGGCGCCATGGAGCCGGCGATCGCCTTGCCGAAATTATGATCCGCTGCGGCCTCCTCGCGTTTGTCTTCGCGATTTGCACGATCGACATCGTGGCGCAGCCCTTTCGCGTCCCGCGGCGCGGCGGCGGAGGAGGGCGCGGCGACGACATGTCGGAAAGCTGGTCCGAAGGCGGGCCGATTGGCCCCGACGTGCGGACGCCGCGCGACGTGCCGAGCCACAGCACAGGCACGCCCCGCTGGACGAATCCGAAGGGCTTCGAGAAAGACGTGTTTACCTTCGTGCGCGTTCGCCGGGGCCGCGCGCCGTTCAGTTTCGGCGGCAACTGGGCCACCGACACGCCGGACAGCGATTTGAACCTGTCGTATCGCTTGCAGCAAATGACCTCGATGCGCGTCAGCCCCGACGGGCGCTTTATTCATCTGACCGATCCGGATCTCAGCGACTTTCCCTTCATTTACATGGTCGAGCCCGGGAGCCTGTATTTGACCGACCTCGAGATCGACGCGCTGCGAAAATACCTGCTGAATGGCGGTTTTTTGATGCTCGACGATTTTTGGGGCGACGCGGAATGGACCAATGCGGAGCAGGTGATCAAACGCGTGCTGCCGAACCGAAACTTCGTCGAGCTCCCGCTGGAGCATCCGATCTATCACTGCGTCTTCGAAATCAAAACGAAGGCGCAGGTGCCGAATGTGCGCGTGGGCGAACGCAGCGCGCGCGATCCGCAGCATCGCACCTGGGAGCCGAATCACGACGGCGATGTGCGCACCGTGCATCACCGCGCGATTTTCGACGACAAGGGCCGCATGATGATCATCGCGACGCACAACACCGACAACGGCGACGGGTGGGAGCGAGAGGGCGAAAGCGACTACTACTTCCACACCTTCTCCGAGAAGATTTCCTATCCGCTCGGCATTAACATCATTTTCTACGCCATGACGCATTGAGCGCAAACGAGGCGGCGAGGCCGCCATGGCGCCGTATCGTTCACTTAACCCGACTTCCTTTTTCCTTATGCCTCTTCCGACTGAGAATTCCTCCGCGTTGCCTCCTGTGACCGACCGTTTGGCGGCCGACCGCGCCACCGCGGAGCGCTTGACCGGCGCGCGCGCGCACATCGCTGCCGAACTCGGCAAGGTTATCGTCGGCCAGCAAAACGTCATCGAGCAGATCCTGATCGCGCTGCTCGCCGGCGGACACTGCTTGATCACGGGCGCGCCGGGACTCGCGAAAACGCTCCTGGTGAAATCGATCGCGCAGATCTTTCATCTCAAATTTCAGCGCCTCCAATTCACGCCCGATCTCATGCCGGCGGATATCACCGGCACGGAAATCCTGCAGGAGCGGGAAGGGGGCCGGAAGATGACGTTCGTGCCGGGGCCCGTCTTCGCGAACATGATTCTCGCGGACGAAATCAATCGTACGCCGCCGAAGACGCAGGCCGCGTTGCTCGAGGCGATGCAGGAGTTTCAGGTCACCGCCGCGGGCACGCGGCACGTGCTCGAACAACCGTTCTTCGTGCTTGCGACGCAAAACCCGATCGAAATGGAAGGCACGTATCCCTTGCCCGAGGCGCAACTCGACCGGTTCATGTTCAACGTGGTCATGGATTACCTGCCGGAGGCGGACGAAGTGCAGGTCGTGACGCAGACCACGGCGGGCAAGCCGCCCGCGATTTCCGCGCTGTATACGGGGGACGACGTGCTTCGCTTCCACGAGTTGGTCCGCAAGGTGCCCGTGGCGGAAGACATGGTGCGCTATGCGGTGCAATTGGCCGCCGCGTCGCGCCCGAACCAACCCCAAAGCGCGGACTTCATCAACGACTGGGTCAGCTGGGGCGCCGGCACGCGCGCCGGCCAATTCCTGATTTTAGGCGCCAAGGCGCGCGCGCTGCTGAACGGTCGCGCTCACGTGACCGTGGCGGATATTCAGGCGCTGGCGGTGCCGACGCTGCGGCACCGCGTGTTGCTCAATTACCGCGCCGAAGCCGAGGGGGTGCGGGTCGACGACGTCATCCAGCGGCTGCTGGACGCCGTGAAACCGGCGACGGCGCGCTGACGATCGCATGATTGCGACCCCCGCCCAGCCCAAGCGCCCCTCCGCTGCGACGATCGAGCCGCAGGCGCTGATGCGCATTCGCAATCTCGAGTTGCGTGCGCGGTGCGTGGTCGAGGGATTTTGGAGCGGGATTCATCGCAGCCCGTATCACGGGTTCTCCGTCGAGTTCAGCGAGTATCGGCAATACACGGCGGGCGACGATCCGCGTTATCTCGATTGGCGGGTGTTTGCGCGCAGCGATCGTTTTTTCATCAAGAAGTTCGAGGACGAGACCAACGTGCGCTGCCACTTCCTCGTCGATCGGAGTCGCTCGATGAGCTTTGGCTCGCGCGGCTATTCGAAGGCGGAGTATGCGGCCACGCTCGCCGCCACGCTCGCGTACTTCCTGCACGGGCAGGGCGATGCCGTCGGTTTGCTGACGTTCGACGAACGCGTGCGCGACTATCTTCCGGCGCGGCACCGGGCCGGACATCTGCGGCAGCTGCTGCTTGCGCTCGATCGGCCGGTTTCGGGCGCGCGAACGGATGTCGCCGCCGCGGTCGAACGGATCGCGCGTCTGGTCCGAAAGCGAGGCCTGGTCACGTTGATTTCCGATTTTCTGGCCCCGATCGACCAGTTGCAGCCCAAGCTGCTCGCGCTCTCGGCGGCCGGGCACGAAGTCCATGTTTTTCAGGTGCTGGATCCGGTGGAGTTGGATTTCGGGCTCGAAAATCCCGGACGTCTCCAGGATCTCGAAACGGGCCGGACCATCTATGTCGATCCGGCTCGCGCGCGGACCGAGTACATCGCTCGGCTTGACGTGCATGTCGCCGCGCTGCGCGCGATGTGTCGCAGCTTCGGGGCGGCGTATCATCGCTTGTCGACCGACGAGCCGATGGGCGGGGCCTTGTTCGAGTTTCTCCAGCAACGGATGCGGCGCGGACGTCGTTTCCGGCGCGGGCTCGAGGTTAAACGCGGAGGCGGCGCGTGAATTTTCTGGCGCCACTCTTTCTCGTCGGCGGTCTGGCCGTGGCCGCACCGATTGTCGTCCACTTGATCCGGCGCACGACGCGCGAGCGGTACACCTTCAGTTCGCTGATGTTTTTGCGGCCCAGCCCGTCGCGCATCTCGCGCCGGCACCGGATCGAGCATTGGCTGTTGCTCGTCCTGCGTTGCGCCGCGCTGCTGCTGTTGGCCCTCGCGTTTTCCCGTCCATTTTTCGTGACGAATCGACCGCCGGACAACGGAGCGGGAGCGGCGCGACGCCTGCTCGTGCTCCTCGACGTGAGCGCGAGCATGCGGCGTGAAGGCGTCTGGAGCGCGGCGCGCGCCGCGGTCGAGGCGCAGTTGCGGCGGGCGGGACCTGCCGATCAATGCGCGGTGTACGCCTTCGACCGGCAGACCCGCGCGCTCCTTTCGTTCGAGGATTGGAGCCGGATGCCGCCCCCCGAACGCGTCGCGCTTGCGACTGCGCGTCTGGCCGCGCTGGCGCCAAGTTGGGCCGGAACGCAGCTGGGGCAGGCGCTGGTCGCCGCCGCCGAGACGCTGGCCGAATCCGAGGGGAAAGCGGTCGCGGGCCCGCGGCAGATCGTGCTTGTGAGCGACGTGCAATCCGGTAGCCGGC
>CBINOT010000071.1:0-26335 GCA_966252355.1 uncultured Opitutus sp.
CGCTCCTCAACCGCATTCTGACCGAACATCACGGGAAGAAGCTCGCCGTCATCGAGAACGAGTTCGGCGAAGTCGGCGTGGATCACCAACTCGTGATCCAGAGCGAAGAGGAATTGTTCGAGATGAACAACGGCTGCATCTGCTGCAGCGTGCGCGGCGATCTCATCCGCATCCTCGGCCGGCTGCTCAAGCGGAAGGACAAGCTCGACGGCATCCTGATCGAAACGACTGGCTTGGCGAATCCGGCGCCCGTCGCCCAGACCTTCTTCACGGACGACGAGATGAAGCAGGCGTTCCGACTCGACGCGATCGTGACGGTCGTCGACGCCAAGCACGTCGCGCAACATCTCGAGGCCGACGACGAATCGGTCAAACAACTGGCCTTCGCGGACGTCATCCTGCTGAACAAAACCGATCTCGTTTCGCCCGCGGAACTCGATGCGCTCGAAGCGCGGATCAAGCGCATCAATGGCGTCGCCAAAATTCATCGGACGAAGAACTGCGACGTGCCGCTCGACCGCGTGCTCGACGTGGGCGGCTTCAATTTGAGCCGCGCGACGGAGCTCGACCCCAAGTTTCTCGAGGCGGAATACCCCTTCGAATGGGCGGGTGCCTACGCGTTGCCCGCCGGCACGCACGAATTGGTCATCGGTCATTGTGACCACGATCATGAACACGAGCACGACCATGAGCACAGTCATGAGCTCGGCGAAGGGCATGAGCACCATCATCACCATCACGGCAATCCCAACGAACTCGACGTCGTCGTGATGCCGGTGAAATCGCTCGACGAAAAAGATATCGCAACGGCCCGCGACGCCGCCGCGCTCATCTTTTCCGATTGGGAGTCGCGCACGAAGGACGGCGATGCGATCGCGATTGGCGCGACCTTGCATCGCCTCCTCCTGAACGAGGGACACGGGCACTACAAATTGCCCATCGCGGACGCCGGCACGTATCTCGTCTTCGAAGGATGCGGCGAAGACCCCTTGCACATTCACGTCGCGGGCGAGGTGGTGAAGCCGAGCTGGCAGCAGGATTACCACGCGGCTCACGAGCATAACGAGTCGGTGACGTCGGTCGGCATCAGCCAGCCCGGAGATCTGGACGGCAAACGGCTCAACGATTGGATCGCCACGCTGCTCCGCACCAAAGGCGGCGATATCTATCGCATGAAGGGCGTGCTCGCGGTCAAAGGTTCGAACAAACGCCTCGTCTTCCAAGGCGTGCACATGTTGTTCGACGCGAAGTTCGATCGCGAATGGGGCAACGATGCACGGCAAAACACGCTCGTGTTCATCGGCAAAAATCTGGATCGCACGGCGCTGACCGAAGCGTTCAAGGCTTGTCTCGCATAGCACGGGGCCGCGGCCCGTGAAATGGCAGTGGGCGCCGTCCAACATGGGCGGGGACGCCCGCGAGACCGCACGGGCAAGAGGCCCGTGCCACGACGGAGCCCTCCTATGCTCGTAGACGAACGCGCGGCTACGTCGACGTGGCGACGATAGTTGCCGCCGCGGGCTCGCGGCCGCGCGCGGGTTCCGCATTCGCCGATAGGCGATTGAGCGGCAGCGCGAGCACGAACGTGGCGCCTTTTCCCGGGCCGTCGCTGTTCGCCGTGAGCGTGCCGCCAAGTTCCCGCGCGGCCAATGCGCTCGTGTGCAGGCCGAAGCCATGCCCTGCTTTGCGCGTCGTGAAACCGTGCGCGAAGATGCGCGTCAGGTTTTCGGCCGGAATGCCGATGCCATTGTCGATGACGGCGATTCGCACGTGCGCGGCATCCTCGGTGATGCGCAGCGTCAACAGCTTGTCTCGCCGCCCGGATTCGTCGCACGCGTACTTCGCGTTGCGAATGAGATTGATCAGAATCTGCATCACCTTGTGCCGCTCCACGGTCACCGTGGACGACGCCTGAAAGTCGCGCACCAGCGTGAGCCCGTGGCGATCGATGGCGGAGAGGTTGATGCGCACGGCGTCCTCGACGAGTTCCCTGATCGGCAACACTTCGCTGACACCCGCCGCCTTCGCGTGATTCTGTTGCATCGCGACGATCTCGTTGATGTGCGAAATGTTTTTCCGCAATCCTTCGAGTTCCTTGACGATCGCAGCCTGCTCGGTGCCGAGATGATCGGCGAGCGTCCGGAGGTAAACCGGCACTTGCTGGCCGCGGCGATCGTTGACGAAGAACTCACCCAGATTGCCGGCATGCTCCTCGAGCAGTGCGGCCAGTTTGGCCACGTTGGTCGTCTTGGAGCGATTCACGCGGTCGATGACCAGCGTCGCCGAGACGTTCACGCTGTTGAGCACATTACCGACGTTGTGCAGCACTCCGGTCGCGACTTCGGCCATGCCGGCGACGCGCGAGGCCTCGACCAATTCGCGATGGATGCGCTCCACTTCGCGTTGCACGCGCTTGCGCTCGTCGATTTCGGCCTCGAGCAAGTGCGTGCGCTGCTTGAGCTGCAGTTCCGCGTTTTTGCGCTCGTCGACTTCGTGCTTCAATTCGCCATTCGCCGCGGCGAGCTCGGCGGTCCGCCGTTGGACTTCCGCCTCGAGCCGCGCGCGATTCTCCTGCAGCGCGATCGCCTTCCGCTGCAAGTGGCGAACGCGAAAGACGTAGACGCCGCCGAACGCGCCGCACACCGCGCTGGCGGCCAGCACGTAGAACCACGTCGTCTCGTAAAAATGCGGGAGCAATTCGACCGTGACGGAATCGCCCGCGGCGTTCCACACGCCGTCGGCATTGGCCGCCGTGACTTCAAACGTATACCGGCCCGGCCGCAGATTGTTGTACATGGCGAGGCGCCGGTTCGTCACTTCGATCCACGCGGTGTCGTAACCCTTTAGCCGATACCGAAACTGGGTTTTCTGCGGAGCGATGTAGCTCAACGCGCCAAATTGAAATTGGAGTTCTCCGCGGCCCGGTTTCACTGTGGTCGCGCCCGGCGCAAGTTCCACGCCATTGGCTTCGACATGGTCGATGTGCACCGGCGGAACGACGGTGTTGCGCGGCACATCACGGGGATCGATCACGAGCACGCCCTTGGCCGTCGCGAACCAGATTCGCCCGTCGGAGCTCGTCGCGCCGACGCGTTCTTGATTGGTCTTATCGGTCGGTCGGACCGACTCTTGGCCGTCATACCTCGAGCATTCGACCCGCGCCACGCGGCCATCCGCGAAATCGTTCATCGACTTCCGGCTGACCCGAAAAACCCCTCGGCCAGCATCGATCCAAAGATTGCCAAAATCGTCCGGCACGATCGCGAATGTATTGATATCGAATAGCCCGGCCTCGCGATCGATGAGGCGCACCCGGTCGCCTTTGACGCGACCGATGCCGTCCAGGGTGCCGAGCCAAATCCCTCCGTCGCTGTCCTCGGCGAGCGTGTACACGCCGGGTTGATCCGCCAGCCCTTCCTCTTTGCCCCAATGCTGCACCTTGCCGTCTTTGATGCGAAACGCGCCGTTGACCGTGCCTACCCACAGCGCTCCGTCCCGCGCCATCAAGAGATTCAAAATCCAATACATCGGCGGCGCACCCGCGGGCACCGGATAAGGCGTCAGTTCGCCGCGATTCGCGCGAAACAGCTCCCCGCCGACCGACACGATCACGCCCTGTGCATCTTCGGCCATGCCCACGACCATGTTCGACGCTTCGTGCTGCGCGACGATCTTGCCGTCGGCCAAGACCAACAACGTCTTCGCGCCCGCGACGACATACGTGTCGCCATTCTTCGCTTCGAACACGCGCTTGAAGATCGTCGCCGGCATCCCGTTCTCCACCCCGTACGACGTCAGCGTGCCATCCCGATAGTACGTCACTCCCCCGGCCGTCGCGGCCCAAACCCCGCCGCGGGGCGAGGCGCAGACGGCGTACACCTCTTGCACTTTCGGATCCGTCGCCGCCGGCAAAGTGGGAAACTTCACATCGGTGAGCTGGCTCAGGCCATTCTGGGTCCCGACCCACAAACTGCCCTCGTGGTCTTCGCAAAGCGCCGTAACTTGCCCTTTGGCGATCCGATCGGTCAAAGTCGTGGTCTGGCCTTGCCAGTACCGATACAGTCCGGAGCTTGCGCCGATCCAGAGCGCACCGGCCGAATCGACCAGGAGCGCACGAATCGCTTCGCCGCGCAGCAGCGTCCCTTTGCGGCGGAAATTTTTATCGTATCGGAAAACCCCGATTGCAGTCGGGACGAAAATATCGCCGTCGGCGTTCACTGCCGACCCATAGGCCAGCGTATGTTTCAGCTCGTCGTCGAGGACCACGGCATGCCGGCCATGATCCCAAAGATGCACCCCGGCGTCGACGGTACCAAAGAAGAGGCGGCCGGTCTGGTCCTTCGACCCGCCCAACACATTATAGTTTGCGTCATCGGTCGTCCGCAGGAGCACCTCATAACCGCCCGTCTTCAGGTCGATTCTCGATACTCCGCCCGGCGTTCCCACCCAAATGCGGCCGTCGTCGTCTTCGAGGATTCCGCGGACATTCGCGTGTTCTCCACCCCAGGCTTCGCGGCTGAGCGGGGAAAAAACGCGCCCATCGAAATGGCCGAAGCCGCTATTTTCGAGACCGACCCAGAGCCCGCCGTCACGAGCGGGGAAAATGGTGGCGACGTACGCGTATCTTACGCTGCGCAGCCCGCCGATATCGATGGTCTTGAAGTCCACGCCATCGAACCGAACGATCCCGTTCGAGCTCCCCATCCAGATATAACCGTCCTTCGTCTGCGCGAGCGCGGTGATCCCGTTAACGGGCAACCCATTCTGCCGCGTCCAAGTGCGTGCGTTATACTGCAGCAGGGTCTTGGCCGGATCGAGGGCGAACCCTGGCCGCGGCAGCGACAGCGCGAGCATGACGGCGGCGATCCACCCAACGCGCGGAACCACCGCCGACGCCGCAATGTGGCGAACGACGTTACGGACCAGCGTAACGGGCGCAACGCGGTGACAACGGGACTCGAGACTCGACAGAAGCAACGGAGAGAGAATGTGAAGCGGCGACAGGATCGCCGCTTGCCAAAGACGAAAAATCAACGGCAACGCCGTCGCCCTTAAATCGGCTCGCACGGTCCGTTCTGTACGGGGCGTCGCTCGAAATAATTCGGACGGTCAACGAGTATGCGGCCACGGCAATCCTGCAGGACCAAGCGTTTTCCGCAGCGGAGAAAGCGAGAGATCGGCTAGGAGTTTTCCCCCGTATGGCGGCGCGGACCGCCTTAGGCTCGTTCTCCGCCCGTCGGCATGCCTAGCCATACGGCGCCTTCATGATCTTGGAGGATAGCCTGAACGTTGATGTACTCTCCGCCCCACGCTTCGCGTGAATGTGCCGAATACGAATGGCCGTCGAAATATCCGAATCCACTATTTTCCAAGCCGATCCAAAGACCGCCCTCGGACGCGGCCGCGATGGTATTGACCGCCGAATTTCTGACTTTGGCCGCGGCCGACAAATCGAAGTTGGTGAATTCATCCCCATCGAAACGAGCCAAGCCTTTCGGGATCGAGCGCCCACGCCGACGACGTGCAGAACAACGATGCGAAAACCACCGCACCGACGCATGCGGCAAAATGAGAAATCCGCTTCAGCGCACGACCTCGCCAGTCCGCACCCATACGCCCGCCGCCCAGCGGGCGTCGGTCGTCCGAGCTTCGTGAAACACGAATCATAGCAGAGTTACGGAAGTCCTTCGGACGCGGCGAAGCGCCGCGCGGCTGGTACAAGGGCTACGGTTACATCGACGTGCGACGCGATTTCTGTACCGGCTAATTCAGCCGAAAAGCGCTCCGCACGGAGCAAGTCGAAGATAGTGCAAACCGTGCCGGAAGCCACGGCACGGCAGCCGCCGATCCACGGCGCAGCTTGCCTCCCGACGCGCATCCGGTTCGCTCATGAGCGATGATCGGCGTCTTCGACTCTGGCTTCGGCGGACTCACCGTCCTCGCGTCTCTGCTCCAGACGCTGCCGCAGTACGACTATGTGTTCCTCGCGGACAGCGCTCGCGCGCCGTACGGCGCGCGCAGTCAAGACGTCATCAACGAGTTCACGCTTGAATCGGTCGAATGGCTTTTCGACGTCGGCTGCACCGTCGTCGTGCTGGCGTGCAACACGGCTTCGGCGCGCGCGCTGCGCAATATTCAGCAGTTGCACTTGCCCCCTCATCGGCCCGACCGCCGCGTTTTAGGTGTCGTGCGTCCGTCGGTCGAAGCGCTCGCGGGTTTGCCCCCCGGCGCGATTCCCGGCGAGACGCAGCCATCCGCCGCAATCGGCACCGTCGCGGTGCTCGGAACCGAAAGCACGATCGCGTCCGATTCCTATGGCCTTGAGCTCCGCAAACTCGCGCCCGGCATCGAACTGATCCAGCAAGCCTGCCCCATGTGGGTGCCCTTGGTCGAAGCCGGCGAACTCGACGGGCCAGGGACCGAATGGTTTTTGCGGCGTTCGCTCGCGCCTGTAATCGAACGCGCGCAGCCGCCGCAACGCCTGCTGCTCGGTTGCACGCATTATCCCTTGCTCTTGCCCGCGATTCGTCGGCTCGTCCCGTCCGCGATCGATGTATTGAACCAAGCGGAGATCGTATCGTCGCGCCTCGGAGATTGGCTGACGCGCCATCCCGAGCACGAGTGCCGATTATCGCGCCGGGGCGGGCTGCGCATCGCCACGACGGACGATCCCGTTTGGTTCGCCGGCCGCGGCGAACGACTCCTCGGGCGTCCGCTCTCCGCCGAGCGTGCCCGGCTGCGGCCGGTGCGATCGTAAGGTAGCGGCCGTCGTCCCTGACGGCCAGTTCGGACCACATGGCGGTCGGGACGACCGCCGCCACCGGCGAATTTGTGAGGCGCGACCTCCGGCCGGACCGCCCGCGACGCACGCTCGAACGCAGCCGGCTCGAAGAGCCGGCTCCACCCAAAACGGCGACGCTCGAGGTCGTGGCGCGATTTCCGATTGCCGAAATGCCCGAATCGATTGCCTTGGACCTTCGACCGGAATTGTCGCGCGCTAAACATGCAACTGACCAAACACTGGGCCGCTCAACTCGACGACTATGCCATCGATCTCGCGTGGGCGCCCGACGGTGCGGCGCTCGCGGCGGCCTCGACCGCCGGGCCAATCTCGATTTTCGAAACCCAGGCCGGCACGCGGCAACACACGCTGCCCGGCCACGATAACGGCACGAATGCAATCGGTTGGACGGGCGCCGGAACCCTCGCCACCGGCGGTCAAGATGGCGCCGTGAAAGTGTGGGACACCACCGCTGGCCAGCACACGGCCACGGCCGAGCTCGGCAGCGCGTGGGTCGATCACGTCGCGTGCCGCGCCGCGACTCCGCACGGCCCCCCGCTCATCGCCGCGGCCATTGGCCGCGAGTTGGTGCTCCTCAATCCGGACGCCTCCGTCCGACATCGCTTCAAACTCGCGCCGAAAACCTTGTCGGCGCTCGCCTGGCATCCGACAGGCGCGGCGTTGGCGGCGGCGTATTTCGGCGGCGTGTGCATCTGGGATGCGGACGACTACGTCGCGCAGAAGGAATTCGCTTACGGCAACGGCATCCACGCGATCGTGTGGTCGCCCGACGGCAAATGGCTCGTCTCCGGAAATCAGGATCCGTCCGTCCACCTCTGGATTCCGGAAACGGACACCGAGCTGCACATGAGCGGCTACGAGGGGAAAGTGAAGTTTCTGTCGTTCGATCACGGCTCGCGCTGGCTGGCGACGAGCGGCGGACGCGACGCCTGCGTCTGGGATTGCTCCGGTGCGGGGCCGGAAGGACGCGAGCCCGCAATGTTGCCGCACGAGGCGCCGATTTGCAGCGTGCGTTTCCAAAATTCGCACGGGCTCCTTGCCACCGCGTCGCAGGACGGCGTCGTGCAGCTCTGGAGTCCCGAACGCGAGAAACCGCTGCGTGCGACCGTCAAGATGCCAAGCCCCGCGACGAAGCTCGCGTGGTCGCCCGACGACCGTTTTTTGGCCATCGGCTCCGAAAAAGGCGCGGTGTACGTCTTGAAGTGCGAAGCGTGAGGCCGGGCGAAATGCGGTAGTCCGCATCCGACCTCGGTCTCGCTGGCCTCCCCAGCGGCCGGCGGATTCGTGACGGCTCATGCAGCGCCCGCGGCCCAGTGTCATCCATTAGATGACACTGGGCTCGAGCCTACGATCGTTCAGCCGTGAAACGCGTCGGTCAGAAATCCAACCCGAAGAGCAGCTTCAACCGCGTGTAGTCTTGCGACGCGCCGTCGGGATTGTTGCGGCGGATTTCGTGCCGCACCGCGATGCTGAGCGTTTCGGTGAGCTTCTTGTTGAGCTCGACCTGGTCTTCCCACCCATCGCGTTGCCGCGCGACCGGGTACCACACACCGCGTTGAATGAGCGTCATGCGCCAGGGCAGCGTGAGCTCCATTTCCTCGAAGAGCGATTCGACCGCGCGGGACGAGTGCGCGGCAAGCGGCGGCGAATTCCAGATATCGAACAAATTCTCGGAGGCGCCCACGCGGATTTTCCGCGCCGGCGTCGTCCATAGGTTCAGACCGAAGCCGATTTCCTGCTGCAGCAACACATACTCGTTGAGGATGCCTTGGCGCCGGCTCGCGCGATTCCATTCGAGCGTCGGCCGGTACTGCGTGAATTGGATCCGGTTGAACTCGTGCCGCCACGAGTTGGCGCTCTTGAACACGTCCGTGGTCGTCGCGCCGTTCGTCTCGTCGTAGTCGTAACGCGCGCTCATCTCGACCGTGTCTTTCGTGAATTTGCGCGTGAGTCGTCCGTCGAGCGCGAGATGGTCACGATGCGAGTTGTCGGTGACGATCTCGTTCGAAATCGCGACGCGCCCATGCCAGGGGCCGAAAAACTCGCGCACCTTCGCGGTAAGCACCGCGGGCGAAAACCGCTCCCAAATCGACACGCGCTCCTCTTCCGCGCGCTGGGCGGTCGGGGTCTGCGGCTTGATTCCGGCCGCCTCGACATGCTTCACGACGGGCTCCGGCGCTTTCTCGGCGTTGATCACGACCGCATCGGAGGCCGGCACACGCAATTCTCCGAAGCGATCGGATTTGAACACGATCGTGTCTCCCGTGCGCTCGATCAGCCGACCGTGCACTCGATCGCCATCCTTGTAGACGAGCGTATCCCGCGTGTTGCTCGTGGCGTCGTCCGGCGCTTGCGCGCGCGCTCCACCCGCGAAAAACGCGAACCACAGGATCGCCACCCACCCCAATTCCCGACGCTTGCCCAAAATCATTCCCGACTTCGACGCACGCATCGGGCATCGGTTTCAAGAATTTTCGCTCGTATTTTTCCGCGCGTCCCGCGCGGCTCCAAGCCGAGCCGGTTGAAACGCCGATCGAAGAGCCGTCAGCGCTCATGGCATGATTAGGGCGGGGTCTCCGAACCCCGCCCTACATCGATCGACTGAAGTTTTGCGTCGTATCGCGCGCACAGCGCCGTTCGGATTGGCATATGCGACCGCGCGCATTTCGATCGATTCTGACGGTCCTGCTCTCCGCGACCGCAGTCCGGGTTGTCATTGCCGCCGATCACGAGGGCCGGAACCTCGCGCCGACCGTTTCGATCGCCGCCGCCGCAAATCTCACGTACGTCGTGGAGGCTTTGGATCGCGAATTCGAACGGCACGCACCGGAGGTGAAAGTCGTCGCGACCTTGGGCGCCTCCGGCAATCTGTTCGCGCACATCCAGCATGGCGCGCCCTTCGATCTTTTTCTCTCGGCCGACACCGATTACCCGCGGCGTCTCGTCGAAAACGGTGCCGCGGACAAGGCGAGCTTCGCCGTTTTCGCGCGCGGCCGACTCGCCCTATGGGCGACGCGCACGGAGGTCGATTTGGATGACATCGCGCGGCTGCCGCGAAATGCATCCGTCCGGAAGATCGCGATCGCGCGTCCGGAAATCGCGCCGTATGGCCGCGCCGCTCAGGCCGTGTTCGAGCGGTTTGACGCCTGGAACGAAGTGCAAGCCAAGCTGGTCGTCGGCGAAAACATCAGCCAGACCGCGCAATTCGTGGAGACCGGCAACGCGGACGCGGGCTTCGTGGCGTTATCGCTCTTGGTTGCTCCCGGTCGCAAGGTGCGCGGACATTGGCGGGAGATTCCCGCGGCGTGGCACCCAGCGTCACCGCTCGATCACGCGGCGGTGCTCACGCTGCGCGGTGCCCAGAACGACGCGGCGCGCCGGTATGGCGCCTTCCTGCAAAGCGAGGCGGCGCAATCGCTGCTCGAGCGCTATGGCTACGCACGCGTGCCCCACCCGGCCGCGCCGGTGCCTTGACCAAGGACGCCACCGGGCAAATCCACTTGGCCGCGCGGCGACTCCCCATCAGCGTTGACCCCGCGTGCCTGAATTTGCCGTCACCCTCTTCGATCTGCCACCGGCGCTGTGGCAATCGCTTTGGCTTACGCTGCGGCTCGCAGCGATCACGACCGTCGTCCTCGGCGTGATTGGATTGCCGCTGGCGCATTGGCTCAACACGACCCGGCGGCGCATTGCGCCCGTGCTGGAAACCCTCGTGGCGCTGCCCATCGTCCTGCCGCCGACGGTCATCGGTTTCTATCTGCTCATTGCCTTTTCACCCCAACATCCGCCAGGCAGTTGGTGGCGCTCGATCGCCGGCGAACCGCTCGCCTTTTCGTTCACCGGCCTCGTGATCGCATCCGTATTCTACTCGCTGCCGTTCGCGGTGCAGCCGTTTCAAGCGGCGTTGCGCGCGGTGCCGCGCGACTTGCTGGATGCCGGTGCGACACTCGGTGCGCCGCCGCATCGCGTGTTCTGGCGCATTCATGTGCCGCTGGCCTGGCGCGGCATCGCGGCGGGGCTGACGCTCGGTTTTGCGCATACGCTGGGCGAATTTGGCGTCGTGCTGATGATCGGCGGATCGATTCCCGGCGTGACCCGCGTCGCCAGCATTGCGCTATACGACGAAGTGCAAGCGCTAGCCTACCCGACGGCCCATGCCTTCGCCGCCACCTTGCTGGCGCTCGCCTTCGTGCTGCTGCTGCTGGTCACGCTGCTGCAACGGCGGCGGACCTAAACGCGAAATCTTCGTCTGACCCAATGGCGATCGACGACGGGACGCGCCGTTATCGAGCCGACTCGAGCAGGCGAATATCGTACAGCCGCCAGCGCGCATCGCGACGTTGGATATGCGCGACGAATTGCCGCTGCGGCTGAACATCCGCGAGATCGAGCGGGGCGATCGTGAAATCGTGCGCACCCGCTTCAAATACGCCGGGGACTTCGGCATGCTTCACGCGCACGGAATTCGCGGCGGGATCGACCGCCACCACGACGCCGCGAATCGCGAAGCCCTGCAGCTCCTCCGCGCTCGGCGCGCAATCGCAGTGGCGTTCCGCGGCCAATAATTGGCCTTCCGGAAGCGTGACGAGCATCGAGCGCACCCCGGACTCGGCCCCATCCCGCGTGTAGGCGAGGAGAATCTCCGCGGACGTTCGCCCGCCGGCGTAATCGCGGAGCAATGCCATCCGAGGCACGCTGCGCACCGCCACGACGCCGGGTGCGGCGAGTTGAACTGGTTCCGTAGCCGAGAACTCCGGAGTGATTCGCCGCAGCCACAGGCTTCCATCGGTCTCGAGCCAGGTCGCGACGATGGCGCCATCGCGCAGCAAGAGGGTGTCGACGTGCCCGACCGGATGACCGCGATCGATCCGTAACGGCGCGAGCCACGTCGCGCCCGCATCCGCCGAATACGAGACCAAGACCCGCGATTCGCTGCCGGCGCCCGTAAACCAGGCCGCCGCCACCCGGCTGCCGTCGCTGGACAAGCGCGGACCGTTGATCGGACAAGCGTTGATCTTCCATTCATCCGCGTTCAAACGGCGCGGCTCGGTCCATTTTCCGCGGCGCAGCCGAGCGACATCGATGTCGCGAATCTCATCCGTGGTGCGTCCCCGATAGCCGAGCAAGGCGCCGCCATCGAGAAACGGCGTCAGCGTCGTCTGGCAGCAATCGCAGACGGACGCGTCGACCAATTGGTCGTGCTCGTATTCGTCGCCCACGATCCGTGTGAACAACTGTTGGACCTTTACTCCGCTCGCCCGGCCGCGTCCATCCAGCCACGCCGCCAAGACACGTCCATCCGCGAGACGCGCGAACGAAAACTTCTCCACGCCGATCGACTCCGGTGCCCAGGGCGCCGGAGCCGACCACGACGCGCCGCGATCGTGCGAAGTGCTGATCCGCGCGCCGCCGCGTCCGTCGGTCCAGACGGCGAACACGCTGCCATCGCCGGCGATCGCGAGCTGCGGAAAATCCGCGGAGCTCGTGGTCACGGTGTCGTCGTTTGCGATGGTGCGCGGCTCGTTCCAGGTCGCCCGCGCGGCATCGAAGGTGGCGAATCGCAGTGTGCTGACGACGGCCGGCCCCGCCGGGGCGCCGTGATGGTGCTCCGCGGATTTCGCCGCACGGGCCGCGCCCTCGCCCGGCTCTACCCAGGAAAGCCAGATCGTGCCATCGGGAGACATGGTCAGCGCCGCGCCGACGGATCGGAGGGCGGCGGGAGAAGCGAGCTCCGCGCTCCGAACTCGTTCACCGCCTGCCGCTCCGGCGCCGGTAGCGATACTCGTGCTCGCCACGAAACAAAGGATAGCGAATCGCATCCCCGCCACCAAATGCACAGGACGCGGTGCTGCCAAGTCCGGTTCGTGCGGCGCGAGTTGTGCGAGTCGTTGCGTCCCGGGGGCTCCCAAGGGAAAGACGCGGGTAGGGGATTCAGGACGCGCTCCCATGGCAGGCGCCCGCGTTGTGCATATAGTGACCGCGCAATGAAATCTCACACCTCCATTTCACCGTTTCGTCGAGCCCTCGTCGCCGCGGCCGTCATCCTCGCCGCCGGCAATGCCGCGGCGCTCGCTCAATCCTCGTCCTCCACGCGGAGCTCCTCCAGCTCGCCGAACAGCAGCGGAAATTACAACTCCAGCTCGAGCGCCAACACGTCGAGCAACTACGATTCGACGTCTGGTTCCGGCATGAGCAACAGCAGCTCCAGGCAGAACAGCAGCGATACATCCCGCGACCGGATGTCGTCGAACAACAATTCCTCCGACTGGAACAGCAGCAGCTCGTCGAGCAGCCGTTCGTCCGACAAGCTGAGCTGGTCGGACAAACGCTTCGTGACGAAAGCCGCGGATGACGGTCAGGACGAGGTGCAGCTGGCTCAGCTCGCTGCGCAAAAAGCGAGCAATCCCGACGTGCGGAACTTCGCGCAGCAGCTCGTGCAAGATCACACGCAGGTGAATTCCGAGCTCATGAGCATCGCCAGCACGAAGAACGTGAAGCTCGACAAGGATAACGGCCAAGATCGGACGTATCGCCGGCTCAGCAAGGCATCGGGCAACGAGTTCGATCGCGAGTTCATCGAGCACATGGTCGACGAACACGAGAAGGACATTAAGATGTTCGAGAAGGCCGCGAGTAACGCGAAGGACACCGAGATCCGCCAATTCGCGAGCAAGCACGTCGATCATCTGCGCCAGCACCTCGCCCAAGCGCAGCAGCTGCAGCAATCGATCGTTCCGACAGGCCGGACCGACAGCGACAGCTGGCGCGCCAATTCGAGCGCGAACGACACGACCAACAACGCTTCGACCAGCGGTGCCAACAGCACCTCGAACAACTCGAGCGCGACGAACTCCGACTCGTCCTCATCCGCGCTAACCGGCCGCAACAGCAACGCCGGCGCCACCGGCAATTCGAGCTTCAACACGGGTTCCAGCTCGAGCTCGGGCGCCACGGGCAGCAGCACGTCGAGCACCAGCCCATAAGCGGGCATCTCCTCTTCATCGCGCGATTGTCCAGATCGCTTAAAATACGAGCGCCTCGCATGGGGCGCTCGTTTATTTTTTTCGGGTATGACGATGCAGGGGGCTCCGAACCCCGCTGTCCCGCTCCTGATCATCTCGACGCCTTCCTTGACCAACCAAGGTTGAGAACACGCAATTCCCGAAGTGGCGTCTGCACGGCAGACATCCTGCCAACCGCGACGGCGGGGTTCGGAGAACCCGCCCTACAGGACAGAAGTCGCATTCGTTGACGACGCGTCTCCAGGACAGAACTCGAATTCGTCGAGGACGTGCCCTATTCGTCGAGCCCGAAAACGGCGCGGACGTAGCTCTCGACGCTGAACGGCTGCAAGTCTTCCGCCTGCTCGCCGAGCCCGAGGAAATAGATCGGGATTTTCAGCTGACGATAGATGCCGACGAGCGCACCGCCTCGGCTGGTGCCGTCGAGCTTCGTCACGACCAGGCCAGTGAGACCGAAACTTTGGTGAAACGCCTTGGCCTGCTCGATCGAATTGGTGCCGAGCGAGCCGTCGACGACGAGCCAGCGATGTTGCGGCGCGGACGGATCGTTCTTCTGCAAAACGCGCCGAATCTTCGCCAGCTCCTCCATCAAATTGGTTTTCGTGTGCAGCCGCCCCGCCGTGTCGACGATGAGGAAATCGCGACCGCGCGCTTTCGCCGCCTGCCACGCATCGTAGGCCACCGCCGCGGAATCCGCGCCGGTATGGCTGGCCACAATGTCGAGCTCGAGCCGCGTCGCCCAGGTCTTCAGCTGCTCGACCGCGGCGGCGCGAAAGGTGTCGCAGGCGGCCAGCGTGACGGTCTTGCCGTCCTGCTTCAGACGCCACGCCAGCTTCGCCGCCGTCGTGGTCTTGCCCGAGCCGTTGACGCCAATCATGGCGATTACAACGGGATTGCCGACCGCTCCCGGCGTCGCGTTCAAGTCGCCTTCGCTGCCTTCCAGGACGCGGCGCAATACCGCGGCGCCGATTTCCGCCGCCGCACGCCCCTGCAAGTCCTTTTGCTCGCCGTAGGCGCGTTTGATCTCGGCGAGAACCTCGTCCGTCGTCTCAACGCCGAAATCCGCGGTGTAGAGCGCTTCCTCCAGCTCATCGAGCGACGCCGCGTCGATCTTGCGCCCGCCGAACAAGCCGCGCGTCTTCGTCGCGATGACCGCGACGGTCTTCGAAAACCCGTCTTTGAATTTTTTGAAGAATGCTTTCACAGCGGAAACCTCCCGCAGATCACGCGAAAAAACGCGAATTCGGTCGGATCATTCGCGACGATTCGCGTCCTTCGCCGGCCAAAATCACTCCGCCTTCCGCGCATCGCGGCCGAGTTGATCCTTCAGCCGATCGAGAATGCCGTTGATGAAGCGTTTCGCATCGGCATTCGAAAACTGCTTCGAGAGATCGATCGCCTCGTTGATCGAGACGACCGGCGGAATGTCTTTGCGGTAGATCATCTCGAACATCGCCAGCCGTAGAATCGCGAGGTCGATCTTGGCGATGCGCTCGAACTCCCAGTTATGCGCGAGCGCCTTGATCCGCGCGTCGATATCGGCCATGTGCTCGATCGCCCCGTGAATCAACTCCTCGCCGAAGGCGTAATGCTCGCGCGGGTGTTCGCAGTTCTCGAAAAAGACCCGCAGGTCGTCCGTGAGATTTTTCGGGGCGTTCAGGCTCCACGCATAGAGGAACTGCAACGCGGCGACGCGACCATCGCGCCGTTGGGCAAACTGGGCTTTGCTCATCGGGGAAACTTTCTGCGCAAGGCGGCCATCTCGAGCGCGGCATGCGCGAACTCCGCGCCGCGATCGATCCGGCCGATGCAGCGCTCGCGCGCTTGTTCGACGGAATTCACGACGATGACGCCGTTGATGACGGGGGTGTTGGTCCCGATGGCGACGCGCTGCAGCGCATCCGACACGCTCTGACCCACCATTTCGTGGTGATTCGTATCGCCGGCGATCAGCACGCCCAAGCCCACGACACAGTCGCATTGGCTACCGGTGGCCAAGGTGTGCGCCGCCCAGGGGACTTCGTGGGAGCCGGGAACCCGCACCACGGCCAAGCTCGTTTCTTTGACGCCGGATTCCCGCAGGGTCTCGAGGACCCGGGCGAGCAAGCCATCGACGAACTCGCCGTTGAAACGCGCGGCCGCGATGCCGAATCGATAATCGGCACCATTGATCGGCTTCTGCGCGGGCGCGTCCAAACTCATGGAAGGTCTATTCGCTAGCTCAAACGTGGAATCCGCAACTAGAAATTGTCGCGGATTAATTGTAGGGCGGGGTCTCCGAACCGCGCCTTCGCACGCGCACAGAGACCGCGAACGACCGGCCCATTCCGAAATCTCGTTCTCGTAATCGTTCTCTCAGGTCACGTCCGGAAGAGAACGACGGGCCGAGGGCAGTCGATTTCAGCGCGCCGCGCTCGGCAGGACCTGCTCGACGATCTCGAGCCCGTAGCCGTCGAGTCCGACGACTTTACGGGTATTGCTGGAAAGCAGCCGGATCT
The DNA here is from genome assembly GCA_966252355.1 of uncultured Opitutus sp. Taxonomy (GTDB): domain Bacteria; phylum Verrucomicrobiota; class Verrucomicrobiia; order Opitutales; family Opitutaceae; genus ER46. The sequence continues at coordinate 16,323 of CBINOT010000071.1, forward strand.
TGCGGACGCCGAGAGCGGCGAGAATCTGCGCGCCGGTGCCGTAATCGCGCAAACTCATCGGCGGCGGCAAATCTCCCGGTGCCGCGGTCAAGCAGCGCACGAGCACTTCGCCTGGACTGCTGGGCTGCATGTACAACACCACCCCGCGGCCCGCCCGCGCCACCGCGGCCAGCGAATCGGTCAGCAATTGATGGCCGAGCATTCCCTTCGCGCGAAACACATCGCTGAGCACGTTTTCGCTGTGCACGCGGACCAGCACCGGCTCCGGGCCCAACTCGCCCATGGTCAGCGCGACGTGATGACGCCCGTCGATCCGGCCCTTGAAGACGTGGAGGGTGAACTCGCCGAACTCCGAAGCGAACGGCCGATTGACGATCTGCTCGACGAGTTGATCGCGCCGCGCGCGATACTCGATGAGCGCGGCGATCGAAATCATTTTCAGGCCGAACTTCTGCTTGAACTCCACGAGCTGCGGCAGCCGTTGCACCGTGCCGTCATCGTTCACGAGTTCGCACAGAATGCCCATGGGCGAAAGGCCCGCGAGCACGGCCAAGTCGACGGCGGCTTCCGTGTGGCCCGCCCGCTCGAGCACACCGCCGGGCCGCGCACGCAAGGGAAAGACGTGGCCGGGCTGCACCAGCTGGTCCGGACGCGTGGACGGATCCGCCAGCAAACGAATCGTGCGCGAACGGTCGTAAGCGCTGATGCCGGTCGAAATGCCGTCCGCCGCGTCGACGCTCACCGTGAAATCGGTGCGGTGCGACTCGCGATTGCGCGCCACCATCGGCCCGAGACCGAGCCGCCGCAATTGCGGCTCGAGCGTGGGCACACAGACAATGCCGCTGCCGTAGCGGATCATCATGTTCACCGTCTCGGGCGTGGCCTTTTCCGCGGCCATGATCAAGTCGCCTTCGTTTTCGCGGTTCTCGTCGTCGGTCACGATGACGAGCCGGCCCGCCGCGATGTCCGCGATCGCGGACTCAACGGTATCGAAAGACGCTTGGACGGATGTGCTCATACGAGGCGAGGGTCGAACGTCTCGTGCCGCGATCCGGGTGTCAACCCAGCGGGCGGAGGAGTGCGCCCTACCCTACTGCGTAAAATCGACGACGTAATTCTCCGCCGCCGGGTCCTCGCCGGGCGCCCCGTCTTTCAGCAAGGTGATGTACAATTTGAAGGTGAACGGCGGCCGGACGAGCTTCGCCGAAGTCAGCGTTTTTCCGTCATCGCTCGGCTGGAGCACCACATGTTCGTCCGCCTTTTGGTACTGCACCGGCCACCGTAACGCCGCCCGCGAGACATCGACGGATTTCGGTTTTTTGTCCGCGCCATAAAACGATATTCGGAAATTTCCGTCGACGACTTTGACCCCAAGATAGCCGGCGGCGCCGCGCGCAACCGCCAAACCGTCGATCTTCGGTTCGGGTTCGGTCTTCTTCGCGTCTTTTTTCGCCGGCGCCGGCTTTGTCGCCGTTGACGTGGTCGTCCCCGCGGTCTTGGCGGCGGCCGGCTTGTCCTTGGCGGCAGGCGTGGCGGTCGCGGGCTCGTCGAGATTCAAACGCACACCGCCTTTGGTCCCGGTGGTTTGCGCGGATGCGAACGACAGGGCGACAAACGCCCAGCCAACGGCCCACGCCGTCACAACACGAAATTTCATGCGGCGTAGACTAAGCCGGCGCGAAGTCGCGGCAAGCGGCGACCGCGTAAACGAAATCCGAAACGCGAGTCTCTTCCGCCTCGGCCCAGGGCGCATGTAACACACCGAGACCCACGGACTCATCTCCCGTTCCTGCTCAGAGTTCGAGGTTGGGGGCGACGGCGCCGGTCGTGCCGCGCGTCAGGTTTTGACGACCACGATGTCGTCGGCGTGGAGCGCGCACCACACGGCATCGCCTTCGTGGATCGCCTGGCGCAGGGCGCTTTCGTTCGCCGCGATGGCGGTGAGCCGCGTGCCCACGGCCGCGGCGATCACGAGGCGGTCCGTCGCGCCTTTGAACACTTCTTCGACGACTCGCGCCTCGAACGCATTGTCGCCGTCCAAGGGCGTTTTGCTCACGTGCACTTTCTCCGGCCGGACCGAAATCGTCGCGCGCCGCGCATCCGAAGGCCAAGCGCCGGCGGGAAGCCGAAGGATCAGCCCGCCGTCCACGCGCACGCGCGCGACGCTCGCCGCGGTATCGATCAACTCGGCCGCGAGCAAATTGGCCTGGCCGATGAATTCCGCCGCGAAGGCGGTGGCAGGCCGATGATAGATTTCGTGCACTTCGCCGAGCTGCTCGATGCGGCCGCGATTGATGAGCGCGATCCGATCGCTCATCGCGAGCGCCTCCTCCTGATCGTGCGTGACGAAAATGAACGTCGTGCCCAGCTGTCGTTGCAGCCGCTTCAACTCCAGCTGCATGGCGTGACGCAACTGGGCGTCGAGCGCCGAGAGGGGCTCATCGAGCAGCAAGACGGCGGGACGCGGCGCCAGTGCGCGCGCGAGTGCGACGCGTTGGCGCTGCCCGCCCGAGAGCTGATGCGGCTTCCGGTCCTCCAAGCCTTGCAGCGACACGAGCACGACGGCTTCGGCGACGCGCGCGCCGGTTTCGGCCGCCGACATCCGCTGCATGCGCAGGCCGAACGCGATGTTGTCGCGCACGTTCAGATGCGGAAACAGCGCATAGCTCTGGAAAACTTGATTCACGTTCCGCCGATACGGCGGCACCTGCGTCACATCCGCGCCGGCGAGCCACACCACGCCGGCATCGGGTTCGTCGAAGCCCGCGATCAGGCGGAGCAGCGTGGTCTTCCCGCAGCCGGACGGCCCCAGCAGCGTCAGAAATTCGCCCGCGCGCACCGACAAGCTCACGTCGTCGACGGCCGCGACCGCGCCGAAACGTTTGGTCACGCCGCGCAGATCGACCATCGGATTCATGCGCGTGCCTCGCTTTCCGCATCGGTGCGCGTGCGCAAAAGCCAGTACGCGACCGCGAACAAGGCCAGAAACACCACGCCCAGCGCGGCGCCGAACGGCCAATCGCGCGCTTGCATGAATTGGTTTTGAATGACGTTGCCGATGAGCGGCACGCGCGCGCCGCCCAGCAGATCGGTGATCGCAAACATCCCGACCGCCGGCACGAATACGAGCAGCGTGCCGGCGGCAATCCCGGGCAGCGTGAGCGGAATGATCACCGAGGAAAACACGCGCCATGGTCCGGCGCCGAGATCGTGCGCCGCTTCGATGACGGCGCCGTCGAGCTTCTCGACGCTGCCGTAAATCGGCAGGATCATGAACGGCAGGTAAGCATAAACGAGCCCGATCACGACGGCGAAGGGCGTGTACAACAAATCGAGCGGCGACGACGCGAGTGCCGCCGCTTGCAGCAGGCTGTTGAGCAAGCCCTCCTGTTTCAGGATCGTGATCCAGGCATACGTGCGGATCAGGAAGCTCGTCCAGAACGGCACCATCACCAGCAGCAACAGCCGTTGCCGCGCCCGCTCGCTCGCTCGGCCGATAAAGTAGGCGGCCGGAAATCCGATCACGACGCAGAGGCCGGTCGTCAACGCCGCGTAGCCGATCGAGCGCCAGAAAATCCGCGCATAGACCGGATCGCCCACGCGCAGATAATTTTCCCAGGTAAAATGCAGCACGACGCGGCCGAATTCGTCGCGCTCGCAAAAACTGTACACGAGCAAGATCGCGGTCGGAGCGACGACGAACACCGCGAGCCACGCGAGCGTCGGGGCCAGGAGCAGCCACGAGGCGGCACCGGGGGCGCGGGCATCGCGCGGACCGGCGCCCCGAGGCAGCGACGCGGGCGGGACGCCCGCGCTCATTTCGCGCTCTTCAAATCCGTGACGAGCCGGTCGATGTTCGCCGCGGCTTTGCCGATATCGCGAAACGTCTCGAGCTTGCCGCCGCCGGCGGGCGGATAGCTCGCGGGATTGGCGAGCTGCTCGGGCTTGAGGAGCTTGCGGGCGGCCGCGTTCGGGTTCGTGTACGGGAACGCCTCGGAGATCAGCACCGAAACTTCGGGGCGCAGGATGTAATCGATCAGCTTCAGCGCCGCCGCTTTGTTGGCCGCGTTCGCGGGAATCGCCAGCGTGTCGAGGAACTGGTGCGCGCCCTCGGCTGGGATCACGTACTGAAACTTTTTGTTCTCCTTCCAAAGGATCGCCGCTTCGCCGCTCCAGACCACCCCGAGATCGACGTCGCCATTGAGCAGCGGCGTTTTCGGGCTATCGGAGTCGAACACCTTCACCAGCCCGACCCACTGCGCGACGACGGGACGCGCCTGCGCGAGGCTTTCGGACGTGATTTTGTTGATGGGCAACCCGAGCGAATACAGCGCCCACGTCACGATCTCCCGGTTGTCGTTCAAGACGACGATCCGGTCTTTGTGTTTGGCTTGAAACACATCGCGGTAGCCCTTGATCGGTTCTTTCACCTTCTCGGTGTTCACCACGATGCCGACGGTGCCGCTCATGTAAGGCACCGTGAACTTGCTCTCGGGATCGTGCGGCCGATGGAGAAACGCCGCATCGAGATTCTTGAAATTGGCCAGCTGCGCGGGGTCGATCGGCGCGAGCAATTTCTGGCGAATCATCGCCTCCGCCGCGTAGTCCGACGGCTGGATCAGATCGTAATGACCGCCGCCGGCGATGAGCTTGGAGATCAGTTCTTCGTTGGACGAGTAGGTCTCGAAGTTGACCTTGATGCCGGTCTCCTTCGTAAAGCCGTCGAGGACCGGCTGCGGAACGTATTCCGACCAGCCGAACAAATTGAGCTCAGCCGCGCCCCGCGCGGACAAGCTCAGGCCCAAGGCGCAGAGAAGGGAAGCGATTCGCAGGTAGGTATTCATAGAGAGGGAACGTCCTAGCGTTCCAACATTCGTACGCGTGAAACAAGGCAGAACGGAACGCTAATCTCCGCTAATCGGCGCTGATCCGAGCCGATCACCGCGATTAGCGTCGATTAGCATTCCGCAGCTCCGAGCTTTCTGACGTAGGCCGAAAAGATCACGATCGCCGCGGTCGCGAACACGATCACGGCGGACAAGGCGTTGAGCATGGGGTTGAGGCCGACCTTCGCCAAACCGAAGATGCGGATGGGGAGCGTGGCCGAAGCGGCGCTCGTCGTGAAAAACGTCACGATCAGTTCGTCCCACGAGAGCGTGAAAGCCATCAATCCGCCGGCCAAAATCGCGGGTCGCAGCCACGGCACGATCACGAGCCAGAAGGCGCGGACCGGGGTCGCACCCAAATCGAGCGCCGCCTCCTCCAGCGCCGGATCGAGTCCGCGCAAGCGGGCCTGCACGGCCACGAGCACAAAGGGAAAGCAGAACGTCACGTGGCCGATCACCACGGTGGTGAAGCCCAACGGGAGGCCGATCGCGGCAAAGAAGATCAACAGGCTGATGCCCATGAGAATTTCCGGCATGACCATGGGAATGGCCGCGAGCGTGTGGATCGCACCCGCCCCGCGAAACCGGTAGCGGTGCAACAGCCACGCCGTGCCCGTCCCGAGCCCGACGGAAACCACGGTCGTGATCAAGGCGATCACCAAGCTATTCTGCGCCGCGCGCAGCAGCGGCGCATCGTCGATGACTCGACGGTACCAATCGAAGGTGAAGGCCTGCCACTGCAGATTGAGCCGTGAGGTATTGAATGAATAAACGATCAAAACCGCGATCGGCAGATACAGGAATAGAAACACCAACGCCGTCCAACTTCCGAGCAAGAGCCGAAAAGCCCGCAACCCGGTCGGCAGGCGAAAACGCGAAGCGGCAGATGGCATAGAGAAACGTGGAGCAGCGTTTTGTTCGCTTCCCGGCGACCGTGCAATGTCGATTCAAGAGCGGATCGATGTAGGGCGGGTCTCCGTACCCCGCCGTCGCGCATCGAACGCCCGTCCTAAAATCGATGTTTCTTCGCCATCGCATGGTGCGACCGACACGGCGGGGTTCGGAGACCCCGCCCTACATTCCTATCTTCGAAGAGATTTCGTCACTACGCTCCGCGCTCCGCTTGGATTTGGGCCTTCAGCGCTTTCCAGCGCGCGAGCCGGTCGGCGATCTTCGCCTCCCAGCCGGCCGTCTTGGGCGTGTAAAGCGTCACGGGCTTTTCGAGGTAATCGTCGCCCGAAATGTTTTCCGGGAAATCGTGCGCGTACTTGTAGCCCTTGCCCTGCCCCATCCGCTTGTTCGCCTGGCCGCTCTTGCTGCGCAAAGCCGCCGGAATCGTCTGCACGGGTTCTTCCTTCAGCACGCGATGCGCTTCCGCCAGCGCCAGCGTCGCGGAGTTACTTTTGGCCGTCGTCGCGATGTACAGCGTCGCATGCGCCAACGTGAGTTCGGCTTCGGGCAAACCCACGAAATCGACCGCGTGATGCGCGGCGACGGCCAGCGGCAACGCTTGCGGGTCGGCCAAACCGACGTCCTCGCTCGCCAGGATGACGAGCCGCCGTGCGATGAAGCGCGGATCCTCGCCGCCCGCGAGCATCTTCGCGAGCCAATACATAGCCGCGTCCGGATCGCTACCCCGGCAGCTCTTGATGAATGCCGAGATCGTATCGTAATGCTCGTCCTCGTCGGCGTCGTAACGAATCCGCCGCTCCCGCGCGAACACCTCGAGATCGGCCGCGGTGATCGCCGCGTTCTCCGGCAAGCCCAGCACGATGACCTCGAGCGAATTGAGCGCGCGGCGAAGATCGCCGTCGCAGAGCACCGCGAGATCCGCGAGCAGCTTGTCGTCGGCGGTCACCCCGCGCGTGCCGAGCCCGCGCTCGGTGTCGGCCAGCGCACGCTTCAACACACCGAGCACGGCGGTCGTCGACAGCGGCTCGAGCCGAAACAAATGGCTGCGGGAAAGCAGCGGCGGATTGACGTAGAATCCGGGGTTATGCGTGGTCGCGCCGATGAGCCGCACATTGCCCTCCTCGACATCGGGAAGCAGCAGATCTTGTTGCGACTTATTGAAACGATGCAGCTCGTCGATGAAGAGGATCGTCGCCGCTTCCGGCCGGCGGCGCGCAACGGCGAGGATGTCGCGGAGCTCCGCGACATTGGACATCACGGCATTCACGCGCACAAAGCGGCTGCCGGTTTCGTTGGCAATGGCTTCGGCGATGCTGGTTTTGCCGCAGCCGGGTGGTCCGTAGAAAATCAGCGAGCCAAAGCGATTTTGGGCGACGAGCCGGGGGAGCAAGCTCCCGGCTTTCAAGATGTGCTCCTGGCCCACCACCTCGCTTAGCCGCCGCGGCCGCATGCGCGCGGCCAGCGGCTGCGCCGCGGGTTTCGACGCCGGCGCAGCGACAGGCTCGGGCGCGGTTGGATCGTCGCCGAAAAGATCGGGCTGGTCTGAAGAGGCCATTCACGGAACCGGTAACCCAGAGCTGCGCCCGGTTCAAATGGGTTTGTGCATGCGACACGATGCTCACTCGGGGATAGATCCTTCGCTACGCTCAGGATGACACGCGTGAGAAAGTGAGTTCGACGGACGAACAAATTCCCATGCGCGATTCCGTGAAACGTGCGATGGATTCTTCACTTCGTTCAGAATGACAAGCGGGGCGATTCATCATGAACGCAGCGAAGAATCCAAATGGCATTGCGTCTAACGAAGGGCTGCCGGGATCGGCCAAGAAAAAACCCGCGCCGGGCGGCGCGGGTTTCGAGGCGGAGGGGTTAGTGTTGGGACAGCCGCCGTAAGCAACAGATCGATGCGGTGAGCTTACCGACGCTTGGTCGTGGCGCTCGCCGTATTCGAATACGCCGATACACCGATCGCGTTCGTCGCGCGGACGCGGAAGTAATAGGTCGTGTTCGACGTCAGCCCACCGGCTTGGAACGTCGTGGCGTTCGCGGCGGCATTCGCGGTCACGAGGCCGGTCGTAAACGTGGCATTGGTGGCGCGATCGATCTGGAAGCCGCTTTCGTTGTTCGCGTTGTCGGTCCAGGTGAGGTTAACGGCAGTACTCGAAGCGGCCGCGGCCACCAGATTGCTCGGTGCCGCCGGCGGCGTGGTCGCGGCCGATTGCGTCGTCGCCGTCGCCACATTGCTCGGGGCCGAGGTGCCGCCGCTATTGGCCGCTTTCACGCGGAAGTAATACGTCGTGCCAGGATTCAAGCCGGTGACTTGGTAGCTGGTCGCATTGGCGCCCACCGCCGTCGTCACGGTATCGGCAAACGCCGAACTCGTCGCCCGCTCGATGGCGAACGCCGTCTCCGTCGTCGAATTATCCGACCACGTCAGATTGATCTGCGTCGTCGAAACCGCCGTGGCGGTCAGGTTCGACGGCGCCGCCGGAGGCTGGGTCGCCGTCGAGACGAGTTCGCCGACTACGATGCCACGACCGTTCGTGCCAACGTAAACCCGGCCGTAAACGCGGGCGTCGCCGCTGATGGCCGCTCCGGTATAGGCGTATTGGTGTTGGTTGTCGTTCACGCGCACCCAGCTGACGCCTTCGTTTTCGGAGGCGAAAATACCGCGAACGCCACCCACTTTCGCGCTCGAGTAAATCACGGGATACGCCCCAGCCGTCTCCGGCTTGCCGAAACCAACGCTATCCGCTTCGTCCACCGTCGTGAGCCGGGTAATCGTCAATCCGCCGTCCTGCGTCCGCCACAGCCCATAGCTGGTGCCGCTACCGCCCACCAGCCACACATGGCCTTCGCGGCCGGGCACGGCCTTGACTTTGATGCCCGACGTCGGGAAGCCCGGCGCGGCAGCCGAGAGCGTGAACGAGGTTCCGCCGTCGCTGCTGTAGTAAAACTGGCCGTTCATGAAGGCGTAGAACCGGTTCGGGTTCACGCGATCCGAGGCGACAAAGGGACGATTGCCGCCGCTGTTCGCGGGTAAGCCGACGCACGCTGTCCACGCCTGGCCCGTGTTGGACGAAACGAAGGCGCCGGTGGAATCTTCCGGGACCCACACGATCCGTGTGCCATTCGCATTCACCGCCGCTTGGCCGCCTTTGGTCGTATTCGCCGGCTGCGCCATGAACGGCGACCACGTCTGACCGTTGTCGTTGGAGTATGCTCCGCAGATGCCCGTCGCCGAAGGGGCCGGCGTGTTGGCCGAACCGTCGTTGCCCACCCGGACGACGAAGTTCGGATTCAACTCCGCGAAATCGAGACCGCTCGTCGTCGACCAACTCGGATTATGACCGATGGTGGTGGACGGCACGACATTGATGTCCGCGTGGCGGAAGCCGGCGATGTCGCCCAGGCCCGAGATGAGCGGCGCACCCGACGGAGGACTGATGAGGCATGTGTTACCGAACACGGCGGTCTCTTCCAGACCTTGAGCCATGACTTTGATGTGGATCTGATCCGTCGTGTTCGGATCCCAACGCATCAGGTCGTCGCTGCCATAAATCGTGGCACCCGTGCCGTACATGAAGTGATTCGAGTTAAACGGATCGATCGCGAGCGCCTCCGTCATCCAGCCGAGCTTCGGCGAGACTTCGGCGCCCGGGCGGCCGCCGCTCGAAGCGACACCCATGTCCAGCCACGGCGCCGCGGACACATCCTGCACATAGCGGAAGCTGCGGCTCGGATAACGCGTCCAGGAATAAATTTCGCTCCACGTCGCGCCGCCATTGGTGCTGCGCCACATCTTCGTATCGGGCCACCACGAGCTATAGCCGGTGCACATGACGATGTTCGGATTCTGACGGTCGACGGATAGTCCGCCGTAGCCGAAATACAAATTATCGCCGGCGCTGAGCGGCACGGGGCTGATATCCGTCCACACCCCCGTGGCGGTGTTGAACTTCAGGACTTGGCCTTTGCCGCCGGCATAGGGGCCGCCGTCATCGCTGGTCGTGATATAGAGGACATTATTGACGGTATCCAACACCGCGCGATGCGGCACATAACCGGTCGGTTGACCAGGCACCGCGGCCCAGCTGGCGCCACCGTCGACGCTGCGATAAACGACCGGACCGGTCTTCGAGCCAACCCCAACATAAATCGTCTGGGTGGGCGAGCCGGCCACACCGGTATCCTTGTCGAAGACGACCCAGTACA